>JAABSP010000109.1 GCA_011390345.1 Desulfobacteraceae bacterium | reverse complement strand
CGGATGTCCGGGATCATCTGGTCGAGCATTTTTCCGGCCTCTTCCGCCAGATCGACGCTGGATGTGGAAAGGGCGTTGATCTCGGATGCGGCCTTCTGGCTTCTTTCGGACAGCTTCCGCACTTCGGACGCCACCACGGCAAACCCCTTGCCGTGTTCTCCGGCCCTGGCCGCCTCGATGGCGGCGTTCAAGGCCAGAAGATCCGTTTGACGGGCGATATCCTCGATAATGAAAATCTTGCCCGCGATTTCTTTCATGGCGGCAACGAGCCTGCCCACCGACTCGCCCCCCTTCTGACCATTTTCCGCAGACATCATGGCGATGGCTTTGGTTTGCCGGGCGTTGTCGGCGTTTTGCCGAATGTTTGCAACCATTTGCTCCATTGATGACGAGACCTGTTCAGCCGAGGCCGCCTGCTCGCTGGCGCCTTCCGACATTTTACCGGCGTTCTCGTTCATTTCCTCGCTGACGTTGGTGACCTGCCGGGCCGACGCCCGCAGGTTTTCGGCCATATGCCTCACGCGTTCGGTCCCCTCTTTCACGGACGATACCGCTTCTTCGACCCGGGCGGTCATGTGGCGGACCGCCTTGAACAGACTGCCGATTTCATCCCGACGCTCTTCCCGGATTTCCACGGTCAGATCGCCATCCGCCATCTTTTTCGTAAGGTCCACGGCTTTGTTCAGCGGCAGCGTCACCTCCCGCCCGATGAGCCAGGTGGCGGCAACGCCGGCCGCCGCGCCCAGAAGGGTCGCCAGAATCAGGGCGAGTATCATGTTGTTGTAGGTATTTTCCGCTTCCGATTGCGCTTTCTCGGCCATTTTCAAATTGATATTGGTGAGTTCATCCAGGTATTCCCGCATGGCTTCGAATTTTTCCGCAGCTTCGCCCATGCTCAATTCGATGGCGTTTTGCTGGGAAAGCGGCCCCGGCGCCAGCAGCCTTTCGATCACTTTTTCAGTCGAGCGCTCCCAGGTTCTCCTAGCGCGTTCGAATTGGGCGATAAGGGCATCTTCCTCCTCTGTTGACGGCAACGACTTGAATTTCTGCCACCGTTCCTGGGACTGACGCATGTTCTCCTCGTACAGATCCATCATTTCGTTGAACCTTTTGGAGCCGCTTTCGGCAAACATCAGGGTCCGCTCCGCCGTCAGCAACTGGTATAAATCCCGGTCGGCCTGGATGATGTAATCGATGCTGGGAAGTCGGACAAAAAAGATATCCTTCAGATCGTTTTGGATGATGCGCAGACCATAGAAGCCGGTCAGGCTGATAGCGATCTGTACAAGGACCATGATGAAAAATCCCCCGAAAAGTTTTTTCCCGACGCTGATATCTTTGAAACGGTGTCGAGTAGACATAATATGGTTCCTCCAATTTATCTTTGGATATAAACATGGCACTGGTTCAGTTCAATGGGATTTTCCGGATAAATCGTCCGGAACCATTTGAAAAATACAGCGCATTACCGGAAAGCTGGAGATATGAACAACTGTTTGATTTTACCCGCTTTCCCATTGAACTGAACCAGTGACGATCTCCTGGATCAATTCGGAGAATCCATTTTCGATTTCAAAGATATCGAAGATGCAGGGGTGTGATCAGGAAAGAATCACCGCAATCACCTCCAGCAGAGACCCCGGCAGAATCCCCATCAGCACGATCAGCGCGAAGATCGAGGCACAGGCCACAGGCCCAGAAAAGCCGGGGAAGGTGTGGGGCGTGGGGACACGGGTGGGGCGCATATAGAGGACCGCGATCACTTTGATGTAGTAGTAGATGGAGATGATCGCACCGATGATGCCGATAACCGCGATGGCCATGTAGTCGGCTCCGATGGCCGCCTGAAAGAGCGCGAACTTTCCGATGAAGCCGCCCGTGGGGGGAAGTCCGGCCAGGGAGAGGAGGGAGACGGCCAATAGAGCCCCGGCAAAGGGATACTCATACCCCAGCCCACGATATGCGGTGAGGGAATCCCGGTCCGCTCTGGCCATGGGCTCGCCCAGGGAGACCAGCGAAACCGCGCCGAACGCGCCCAGATCCATGAACGCGTAGATCACCGAATAGAAGATGACCGCAGATGCCCCCGCGCCATCCCCCCGGGAAGCGAGGAGGGCCATGAGCAGGTATCCCATCTGCGCGATGGAGGAGTAGGCCAGCAGCCGCTTGATATGATCCTGAACCAGCGCGGTCAGGTTCCCCACGATGATGGTGAGGGCCGCAAGGGTCCAGATCACCGGCGCGATGACCTCCCAGACCGGAGGAGACGCGCCGGTCACTATCCGGAGAAGGGCCGCGACCATTGCGATCTTGGAGCCGGTGGAGAGGAATCCGGCCACCGGGGCCGGGGCACCCTGATAGACATCCGGGGTCCAGAGATGAAACGGAACCAAGGAGATCTTGAAGCCGAAGCCGGTGATCACCATCCCCAGCCCCAGCAGAAAGAGCGGATTTCTGGAATCGGGCGCGTTGAGGCTCTCCACGATCCCCATCTCTCCTGTGGATGCGTAGAGGATCGCGATGCCGAAGAGCAGAATCGCGCTTGCGGCAGATCCCATGATGAAGTATTTGATCCCGGCCTCGTTTGCGGCCTGGGAGGATTTATGGATCGCGATGAGGATGTAAAGGGAGATCGAGAGCAGCTCCACCCCGAGAAAGAGGATGGCCCAGTGGGTGGCTCCGGCCGCAAGAGCCATGCCGAGTGTTGCAAATAGGATCAATCCGTAGAACTCATCGCCGGAAAATCGCCGGTGCAGGGCATATCGACGGGAAAAGAGAAGGGTGATGACCGAGATCCCGCAGAAGAGCGCGATGAAGAACCGGGAAAAACTGTCCCCTGAAACCATGCCGGCAAAAGGGGTTCCTGATCCGGAAAAGGCGAGGGCCTCCACGGCCGCAGCACCGGCAGAAAGCAGCGCGGTAATGAATAGCGTGCCGTCAGGGCGATTCTTCCAGAAGGCTCCGATGCAGAAGATCAGCAGGCCGCCGCCGGCCAGAAAGAGATGGGGCAGTATCACGATCCAGTCAGACTGCATGAAGATGACTCCTTTTCATCATAAATCCCTTTTTCTAGTATCCTAGCTTCTAGTATCCCTGCAAGGTCAGCAGATTCTTTGTTCCCCCCAGAAGCTCTCCCACGGGCCCCTCCAGCAGGTTCAGCAGCGGATCGGGATGAAGGCCGATGAAGATCACGACAATCGCGATGGCCCCGAGGATCGCGGTCTCCCGGAGTGAGAGATCCGGATAAGGATCATCGGTTTTCGGCTCTCCGAATAGAACCTCCTGAATCAGCCGCAGGGTATAGACCAGGGTGAAGACAATCCCGACAAAGCCGAGCGCGCCGACCCAGGGCCGGGTCTTGAACGCGCCGGCCAGAATCAGGATCTCCCCCACAAAGTTGTTGAGACCGGGCAAGCCCACAGAGGCCATTGCAAAGAGGAGAAAAAAGCCGCTTAAAAGGGGCATCTTCCGCCAGAGCCCCCCGGCCTTCTCCATCTGGCGGGAGCCGATCCGCTCGTCGATCATCCCCACCAGGATGAAGAGCGCGGAGGTTACAAGGCCGTGGTTGATCATCTGGAGGATCGATCCTGAAAGGGTGTACCGGTTCCAGAGCGCCAGCCCGATCACCATGAGCCCCATGTGGGAGATGCTGGAGTAGGCCACCAGCCGCTTCATGTCCTGCTGGGCCAGCGCGATCCAGGCCCCGTAAAAAAGGCCGATGAAGCCCAGAATCAGCAGAACCGACGCGGAATTGTGCGCAGCCCCCGGAAATAGCGGAAAGCCGATGCGGAAGAGGCCGTACATCCCGGTCTTGAGCAGCAGCCCCGCCAGAATCACACTGCCTGCCGTGGGCGCTTCAGTGTGCGCGTCCGGCAGCCAGGTATGCACCGGAAAGAGGGGGATCTTGATGGCAAAGGCGAGCAGGAATGCGGCATAGAGCCACCCCTCGGTCTTTGCGGTCAGCAGGGTTGTGTTGAGGGCATAGATGGAGAAGCTGACCTCCCCGGTCTGGCTCTTGTGGATCATCACCACGCCGATCAGAGCAATGAGCATCAGCAGGCTTCCGGTGATGGAGAAGATGAAGAATTTGATCGCGGCATGCACCCGGTCCGAATGGCCCCAGATCCCGATGAGAAAGAAGAGCGGGATCACCTGCAACTCCCAGAAGAGGTAGAAGAGAAACAGGTCTGTTGCCAGAAAAAGGCCGATCACCCCGGTCTGGGAGAGGAGCAGGAAGAAATGGAAGGCCGCGACCCGCTTGGTGATGGAGCGCCAGGAGACCAGCACGCAGAGCAGGGTCAGGAATGCGGTGAGCAGAATCAGCAGAAGGCTGATGCCGTCCAGGGCAAGTGCATACCGGATGCCGAAGGTTTCGATCCAGAGGAGATCTACTGTTATGGCTCCGGGGTTTTGGATAAACTGAACAAGTAGATTTGCCACCAGAAAGAGGTCCGCACCGGTAATCCCCAAGCTGATCCAGCGACACCGGTCCGGATAACGGGAGAAGGCCAGCACGATCAGTCCGCCGAACAGGGGCAGGAAGATGATGGCCGAAAGGAGCAGTGGAATCATCTTTCCTCCGTTAGAGTATGGAAAAGTTGATTGCAAGCAGACACAGAATCACCGTCAGCCCCATAAAGAGCATAAAGAGGTAGCCTGAAAGACGCCCGGATGTCCATTCCCGAAGGATCTGGGAAAAGAGCATGAACGTGTTGGCAAAGCTGTACAGCCCCCGGTCGATCCCCTCCCTGTCCACGCGATTCCAGAGGATGTCTGCCATCTTCTCGAATGGCCAGGCGATGTATCGGCGGTAGAGCCAGTCCAGATAAAATGCCTCCCGCAGCAGATCAAAAAGCCCTCCCCATGCGCCCGGAAGATCGGGCCTTCGCAGCAGACCTTTGGGCCCGTAGAGAAACCAGGCGCAGATGATTCCGAAGATCCCGATCACCGCGCTGGCAATGGCCATGCCGTTCTCTACGGAATGGGGAATCTCCCCGTGGTGAGCCGCGCCCGGAATGTTCAGGAAGTACTCGGAGAGCCATCCGCCGCCGCCCCATCCGGCCGGCAGGTTGAGCAGACCGGCAAAGATGGCCAGAACCCCCAATGGCCACAGGGTCGCGATCATGTTGGGAGGCGGCTTTTCCACCGATTTTTCGGACTCCTCCTCATAATAGAGGGATTCTCCTGTAAAGACGATGAAGAAGAGGCGGAAGGTGTAGAGCGCGGTCAGGGCCGCTGTCAGGATCGCGATGAACCAGAGGAACTTATAGAAGATCCCGGCATGGAGAAAGGTCGAGATCAGGATCTCGTCCTTGCTGAAAAAGCCTGCGGTCGGGGGAAGGGCCGAAAGAGCGGCCGCGCCCGCGAGAAATGGCCAATAGACCCCGGGAAGCGCGAGGCGGAGCTTCTTTCCCATGCGGAAGATGTTCTGCTCTTCGTGCAGGGCATGGATGACGCATCCTGCGGCAAGAAAGAGCAGAGCCTTGAAAAAGGCATGGGTGACGAGGTGGAACATTCCCGCGGTGATGTTTCCCGCGCCCACGGCCAGGAACATGTACCCGAGCTGACTGATGGTGGAGTAGGCCAGCACCCGCTTGATATCCCCCTGCATCAGTGCGGCACAGGCCCCGTAGAACGCGGTCAGGGTTCCGGCCACCGCGATGAAGGCCATCGCGGTGGCGGAACCGGAAAAGACCGGAAAGAGGCGCATGAGCAGATAGACCCCGGCCGTGACCATGGTCGCGGCATGGATCAGCGCGGAGACCGGTGTGGGGCCGGCCATCGCGTCCGGCAGCCAGACCGACAGGGGGAGCTGGGCCGATTTTCCGGCCGCGGCCCACAGCAGAAGAAGCCCGAAAAGGGTCATGGTTCCGGGGGTGAGGATATCCGCATGGCCGTTGATGTAGGTGATGGAGAGGCTGTTGAAGATAAGGAAGAAGAGGCCGATGGCAATCCCGAAGGCCACATCGCCGATCCGGGTGAGGAGAAACGCCTTCCGGCCCGCGCTCGCGTTCTTCATATCCTTGTACCAGAAGCCGATGAGGCCGTAGGAGCAGAAGCCGACCCCTTCCCAGCCGAGAAAGAGGAAGACCAGGTTGTCGGCCAGCGTGATCACCAGCATGGAGAAGACAAAGAGGTTGAGGTAGCAGAAGTACCTGACATACCCCTCGTCATGCTTCATGTAGCCGACGGAGTAGATGTGGATCAGCGACGAGACAAAGGTGACGGTGAGGGCCATGAATGCGGCCAATGGGTCGAAGCGCACATCCATGAGTACCGAGAAATCGGCCACCTGAAACCAGGTGAAGAAGGTTATGATCTGGTGCTTTCCGCCGGAGCTGTCAAACGCGATCAAGGCCATTATAAAGGAGAGGATCACGCCGGCACAGGCGACTCTCTCTACGGTCCACCGGGAGACGCGCCTTCCAAAGAGCGCGGAGAAGAGGCCCCCGAGCAACGGGAAAAGCATCAACAGAAGCAGTATCGGTTTCACGCCTTATCCTTTCAGGGTGTTGTAGGTGTCTGCATTGATCGAGCCGGACCGTCCCTGACAATAGACGATCAGCGCAAGCCCCACCGCGACTTCGGCTGCCGCGACAGCCATGATGAAGATCACGAAGGCCTGCCCGTCCAGGGCTCCCCAGCGCAGGGAGGCCGCGATAAAGACGATCCCTGCGGCATTGAGCATGATCTCCACACCGATGAGGATCATGATCAGGTTCCGACGGATAAGCACACAGGCCCCGCCGATCACGAAGAGCATCATCCCAAGCAGAATCACCTGTCCGTAAACCGCCATTACGCCTCCCCTCTATTTTCGGACTCGGCCTCCTCCGATTGCGGGACCCGGGCCATGCTGCCCGCGCCGAGGCCGTCCCGGCCCAGATACCATGCTCCCACCAGCCCCACAAAGAGCAGGAAGGATGCCACCTCCACCGGGAACCAGTACCGTTCGAATAGAAAGCGACCGAAGACCGCAGGGCTTGCCATTGCCGGGTTCAACGCCACCCGGATCTCGGGGTCCGCAAAGATGAATAGCCCGGCCACCACCAGAAGTGTCGTGGCCAGCAGGATCGGAAGACCCGTATGGAGCAGCCGGATTGGGCCGCAGCTCTGGCAAGTGGGGTCCTCCCCCTTCAGTTTCTCCTGATCCCCCTCGGAAGGTGTGGTCATGATGATGAAAAGAAAGAGCACCATGATCGCGCCCGCGTAGATGATCACCTCTAAGGCCGCGAGCAGGGGCGCGCCCAGCAGAAAGAAGAGGAGCCCGGTTCCGAAAAAGGAGATAATCAGGTAGATCACCATATGGACGAGGTTGCGCCGGGTGATGGCCAGCAGCGTCGATGAGAGAATGACGGCCGCCAGCAGGTAGAAGATGAGCGAATATAGCCACATGATCATATTTCCTCAGATTTCCTCAGGGCAGATTGGTCTTGACGTTGACCGGGGGCCGCTCCCCGATATGTTCTCCCTTGTCTCCTTTGACCGAGACCCCGGCATGGCGGTAGAAGTCATAGGTCTCGTTCTTCCCGCCGTGGTCTGTCAGGAGATCCTCTTTTTCATAGACCAGTTCCAGGAGATCGCGGCGGCAGATCTCGAAATCCGAGGTCAGTTGGATGGCAAGGGTGGGACAGGCCTCTTCGCAGAGGCCGCAGAAGATGCACCGGGAGAAGTTGATCCGGAACCATTGTGCATAGCGCCGGCCATCCTCCCGCTCTGCGGACTGCATGGAGATGCAGCTCACGGGGCAGACCCCGGAGCAGAGGTAGCAGGCCACACACCGCTCCTGGCCCTCCGGGTCCCGAGTGAGGATGATCCTGGCCCTCGATCGGGCCGGCAGCTTCCGCTTATCCTCGGGATACTGTTCCGTGATCGGCTTCCGGAAGAGGTGCTTTGCGGTGACGGCATAGGAATCGTACAATCCTTTGACCGCTTCGATCCCCTCCTTCAGCCCCGAACGTAACCGGCCTTTTTCCTCTTCTGTTTTTACTTTTGCTTCTACGGATTTGTCATCAGCCATTGATCCACACCAGAATTCCGCCGGTAATGAGAATGTTCAGCAGCGCGACCGGCAGCAGAATCTTCCAGCCGAACTGCATGAGCTGATCGTACCGGAGCCGGGGCAGGGTCGCCCGGGTCCAGATCATGAAGACCGGCACGATCATGGCCTTTAAAAAGAGCCAGACCGGGCCCGGCAGCCAGGGGCCATGCCATCCGCCCAGAAAGAAGACGGCCACCAATGCCCCAATGACCACCATGTTGACATACTCCCCCACAAAGAAGAGGGCAAACCGCATCCCGCTGTACTCTGTATGGAACCCGCCGATCAATTCGTTTTCGGCCTCGGGAAGATCGAAGGGGAGCCGTTTGGCCTCGGCCATCGCGCTGATCAGAAAGATGAGAAACGCGACCGGCTGGGCCAGAATAAAGGGATAGTTTGCCTGGGCCTCCACGATCTCGGTGAGATTTAGTGATCCGGCCATCAGCGCGACCGGAACCAGGGAGAGCCCCAGAGAGAGTTCATAGCTGATCATCTGGGCCGCGCCCCGGATCCCGCCGATAAGGCTGTATTTGGAATTGGATGCCCACGCGCCCAGGGCCATCCCGTAGACGCTCATGGAGGAGAGGGCAAAGACGTAGAGCAGCCCCACATTGAGATCGGTGATGATCAGCGGAATCTCATAACCCCGGACCGTCAGGGGCCGGCCCAGGGGGATCACCGCAAGGATCAGCAGCGCGCCCGATGCGACCACGGCCGGCGCGAACTTGAAGATCGTCCGGTCCGCGTCTGCCGGGATCAGGTCCTCTTTCAGCAGGACTTTCATGCCGTCGGCAATGGGTTGGAGAATCCCGCCGAACCCGACGCGATTGGGGCCCAGCCGGATCTGGAGACGGCCCAAAAGCTTTCTCTCCAGCAGAATCAGGTAGGCTGCGGTTCCGAAGACCACCGCCAATATGGCAGCGATCTTGATCAGGAGTACCAGAAGTCCGAAAAGCCACATCTTTACTGTTCCTCCCTTTCCAAAGGCGACGGGGACCCGGGGGTTTCCCGGAGCCGTTCGATCCGGGCCCGCCCCCCGAACCTGCCCGAAATCTTCCAGTCCAGCCGGTAGTGGCGGGGGATCACCAGCACCCCGCGGGCCATCCGGTCGAAGAGCTTTGCCCGGCTTTCCAGCACGCAGTCTCCGCCGAAGTCGATCCGCACCGGGTCATTCTGCCCGATCCCCAGCGGGGCCGCATCATCGGAATGGAGGCATACAAAGGGCTCTTTTTCCGCGGGCCGCAGGGTCTTTGAAAAGGCCGCCAATTCCTCGGTTCCGAAGATCCATTCGGTATAGATGATCTGCAGACCCTCGGCTTCCGCATCGCCATCGCTTTGGGGCTCGCGGTTTCCTTCGAAGACGGAACTCTCATCCGGCAGAATCCGCACGTTTTCGGGCGGCGCGTCCAGATGGCGGTATTTGAAAAAGGGTGCAATATCTGCTGTCAGATTTTTCCAGGGATCATCGGAGAAGACCTCGCCGTCCCCGGAAAGCACCTGGCCAAGTTCGGCGATCAGCCGATCCGCGGGCCGCGGATCTCCGCCCGGAACGCCGTCCGTATCATAGACCCTGGGCGGATGATCTCCATCATTGATCTGCAGCATCGGCGTTCCGCCCTCATAGACCGGATGAAACCGCTGAATCCGGCCCTCGTGGTTGACATAGCTTCCGCTGCTCTCAAAGAGGGTGGAGGTCGGCAGAAAATGATCGGCCTTCTCCGCTGTCCCGGAGGGGAGATAGTCGAAGAGTGCCAGCAGATCGAGCTTCTCCAGCGCCTTTTCCAGCCGCGGTCTATCCGGATAGTGGAAAAAGGGATCGGCCTCCGCGATCAAGAGGGCTTTGATTCTTCCCTCTTCGATCTCTTCAAGACAGGCTTCGAAGGTGAGGGTGTCGGAATCCTCCAGCAGGGTCTGGCCAAAGGCATTGGGATAGTTCATCAGATACAGAAGAGCCGCCTCCTGATTCCGGGAGCGGAGAAAGCGGACCGTATCCGCGGCCAGGGTCCCGGTTCCCTCTGCCGCCATGTCGGTGCCGCAGACAATCGCCGGCCTTTGGCTCTTCTTCAGAGCTTCTGCGATGGCATCGATCCGGTGGGGCATTTCAGCATGAGCGCCCTCGTTTCCGGAAGAAGATTCCAGCGAGTCGAGAAATGCCGCGCCCTTCTCATCTGCAACCTTCTCGCCTTCAAAGGCCGAATCGAGAATCGCACCCATGCAGGCCCGCATCTCACCGGGGGTAGCGGGAAGGTGATCGAAATCAAAGGTCAAAAAGATGGGTCTGGGGTCCATGACCGCGATCTTTGCGCCGCTGCGCCATGCCTGCCGCAGGGCCAGCACCAGCATGGGGGCATCGTTTAGGGGATCTGCCCCGAGAACGAGGATGAAATCCCGGTTCTTCAGATCCTGCATGGAGATCGCGGTATCGGAATGGAGGTGCTGCACCGCGCTTCGGATTCGGCTTCGCCGTCCCGGATCGAAGATCCCGGAGACGGTCTTCCACTTCCGGGACTTTGCCAGATGGGAGAGGGAGGCCAGGGTCTCCAGACTGCTTCGGGGGGAGAGAAGGGCTGCGATGGCCGAAGGTCCTTCCCCCTGTGCAACATCGGAGATGCGGGCCGCGGTCTTCCGAAGGGCCTCTGCGGTGGTGAGATTCTGCCCATCGACTTGCGCCATCCGGGGCCGGGATTCATGGTTGACATAGGAAAACCCGTACCGCCCCCGGTCGCAGATGAAATAGCCGTTGATCTCGCTGTTGTACCGGGGCTCGATCCGGATCACCTCCCGGTATCGGACATTTGCGATGATGTTGCAGCCCATGGAGCAGTGGATGCAGAGGGTTTCCGCGCGCTGAAGATCCCAGCGCCTGGCCCGGAACCGGGAGGGCTTGTCCGTAAAGACCCCGGTAGGGCAGAGTTCGATCAGGTTGCCGGAAAAAGGGCTCTCCAGAGGCCCCTCTTCAAATCGTCCGAAATAGACCCGGCTCGCGAGCTGCATCGCGCCAAGATCGCGGTATCCGGTGATCTCCTGATAGTATCGGACGCACCGGTAGCAGTGGATGCACCGGTTCATCTCGTGCCGGAGAAAGGGGCCGATGTCCTGGTTCCGGTAGGTTCTTTTGAGCCCGGGAAACCGCCGGAGGGAGTGGGCCGATGAGACGGTCTCGTCCTGGAGCAGGCAGTGCCCCCCCTCATCGCAGACCGGACAGTCATGGGGATGGTTCATCATCAGCCATTCGATCACATGGCGGCGGAAATCGACCGCTTCCGGGTCCGTGGTGGAGACCTTCATGCCGTCTGCCGCTTCTACCATGCAGCTCATCTGAATCCCCTTTACCGGCCCTTCCATAAATTTCACCGCACAGAGCCGGCACGCGCCCACGGCCGGCCCCAATGCCTTATGATAGCAGAATCGGGGAATCATGATGCCGAGCTGCTCGGCCGCGTCAATGACTTTCGTTCCCCTCGGAACTTCGATATCCATATTGTCGATCGTCAAAAGGGGCATAGATCTCCTGGTGCCGTTGGGGTGGTTCCGGATCTCATATTTCGAATTTATCGTTCACTGGCATGTAAAAAGGATTTTTTATCCAGCTTTGAATTTGCTTTTTTCCGTATATTTTCTATGAATATTTCACTTTCTTACATTGCTTCATCAATTTCAATACGATTATCAAAATAATAAGCGAGTGCGGCATGGATATCTGCCAGATCAAGGTCATATTCTGTTGCAATTTCATCAGCGCTTTTTCCCATACGGTTATACCACATTACAATATTTTGAACAGTAATGCTATGCCCGGCAATCCGGGGTTTTCCACCGACGATTCCTGGGGTAGTATCAATATGTTCGTCAATTGATTTCACACATTCATCCTTATTATGATTCTTATGGTCTTCCCTGTATTGTTTATAATGTTTTCATCTGACGCCTCTGGAAAAATCATATTCATTTCGCATATTCGATTTGCCGTTATCTGAAAATCAAATTATCTTGAAAATCATATTTTCTTACTCGACTTCCGACATTGGACGAACTCTGGGAGTTGGAAGTAGACGGTTTTCCGATTCGAAATGATGAATCACATCTTCAACGGTCTCGCATAGATCCTTATAGACCTGAATCGGATCATCCCCATGAATCCCGGTAATCAGATCGGGACACCTGCCGATATACACCTGGTCTTCTTCGCTCCATTCAACCCATTTATGGTATTTATCAATGGGTTTCATATCCGTTTTCTTCAGAGGCTTCCGCTTAACCAACAGTTGATGCATGATGTATTACTGACATCTCTACTTCGTATGGAAGGCTGACCTGCACAAACCATGCAG
Source organism: Desulfobacteraceae bacterium (assembly GCA_011390345.1). Taxonomy (GTDB): domain Bacteria; phylum Desulfobacterota; class Desulfobacteria; order Desulfobacterales; family JAABSP01; genus JAABSP01. The sequence goes on along the minus strand of JAABSP010000109.1, from coordinate 3,097 downwards.
CAGGATAAAGATAATCTTCTCCGCTTTCATCTATAATCCGCAAATCTTCATCCTCTTCTGCATCCGCATCCGGCAGCGCACGATAAATCTTGTGAAGTTCAAGAGAAGCAGGATATTCTTCATTGTTTATGCATACTACAAATTTGTTTGCAATGTTTTCTTCTACTTTCAAAATATCAAATCTCTTCCATCCTTTTGATCAACTCTCATAACTTTAATTTCCCTCACAATATCTTCCAAGCTCATATTATCAAACATCTTTTCTCTTTCTTCGGTATAGTTGCCGAACCCAGTTGTAAATTGGTTCAAAAACCGAATTGTATCAGCAACCCCTAATGAACTATTTAACAAAGCGATTGCCTCAATATTTATATCATTCAGCGTTTTAATTCTGTTGTTCATTTTTCTAATTCTTCTAATAATTCAAGAATTGAAACAGCTTTAGTCCGTAAACCATTTATTTGTTTGGCTTTTTTTAGAAAGCTATTATCACAGGTGCTGAAAAAATCAGCATTCATTTTTTCTGCTGAGGCAAGATGTAACGCGTCCAGCGGTTTTATTCCTGAATTAATGAATGCTTTCGAACATTTTTCGATTTCATCATCAAGTTCTGTATATCCGCTCCTTTTACTTAATGCTTTCAGGACAAATTCTCTGCGAAACATATTGGTCGTTTTGGTTGCTTCATAAACTAAAACCTCGGATGAAAGCAACTCAACTTTTTGCATTTCAACCAATGTCAGGACGTTGAGAATGATTTCACTTTCAACTGCAATTCTTAATTGACTTCTATCGTCAAGCGGCCTCTGAATGCTACAATTATCAAGATATATTCTCATCCTTAAAAGGACACTTCTTCGCCCGAATATGCTCCCTCACCTCATCTTCAAAAAAGGTCAACAGGCTCTCGATGAACCCTGCCGCACCCGGTGCAAAAGCACAAATGACATATTTAATTCCAAAGACGATGGATACTGTAATCATCAAATAATTCATCTTTGCTTAAAATTGGTGCATTTCCATAAATACCCTTTGCGATGATCAAACGATCAAACGGATCTTTATGGTAAAAAGGCAATGTTTTCAGAATATCAAGGTGTTCAGGTTTGATATTCAATAATTCTATCGCATTTCTTTCGATATGTTCTGACATGATTTCTGCGATAGGCATATCCATTTTCAGCTTTCCAATGCTCGCCTTTATCGTTATTTCCCAAAGACTTGCTACGCTTAATAATCGATGGTTTTGAATATTTTCAATCCTTTCTCGTACTGAATCAATCAACTTTGGACTTCCGCTGACGAACCAAAGAAATACATGCGTATCCAACAATATTTTCACGGCATATATTCTTCAAAATCTTCAAGAGGATCGTCAAAGTTGTCAGGGACTTCTATCAAACCCTTGGCACTACCGAATTTCGGATAAGGAGCTTCTTTATAAATCGGTGTTATCGTGAAAGCAGAACCGTTTTCAAGTGTGATGATTACCTCCTCGCCACCGGATGCTAAGCTGATCAATTCGGCAAGTTTATTTTCTGCATCTTTTAAATCTATCCGGAGCATAGATATCCTGTATATATTGACCGATCAGTTTCTCTCTCATTCAGGGTGCATGGCTTTGATGATCTCACTCTGTTTTTCTCGAAGTTGTCCGATTCGCTCCTCAGTCGTTGGGTGAATGCACAGCTCGATTTTATCTAAAGGCTGCTGCTCTTGTGCAAGATTCCAATTCTTCAGCAATTCTTCTTTATGATCAAATGCCCACTCCAAACCAGCAATTATAATTCTGTAATTTCAGGGACATTTTCATCCTCATATTTTTCAATCAAGACGCCTAAAATTTCCATAAACGATGCAAGCGGATGGCTTTCATCTTCTCTTACTTCATCTATCAGACTGTCCAATAATTGAACGATCCTGTCATATTCTTCTTCAGTATGAGGAACATATAATATTTGCGAAACAGGATGCCAGACATTTTCTATCTGCTGTACTTCAGGAAAAGGCATATGTTATTCCTTCCATTTTCCTACATCATATTCATTGTGTTTAAGAACGGCTCGAATATACACTTTTTTTCCGGTTATAGTGAATCGCTGTAATCAATCGAAACTTATTTCCGCCGATATTGAATACTGTGAGGTTCCCTACCTGATCGGCATCCGGAAATGTCTGGCGCAAATGGACAAAAGACTCGAATTTCATTTTTTTCATCAAGGTATACCAATGCTGAAGTGATGATTTGGCAGAAGGATATTTTGCTGCAAATACATTGAGTCTTTTCCGTGTAATGATATGCATCTGTTTTTCAGATATATACAACTGTCATAATAATATCCTAATCATCCTTAAAAGGACACTTCTTCGCCCGAATATGCTCCCTCACCTCATCTTCAAAAAAGGTCAACAGGCTCTCGATAGGCCCGGCCGCACCCGGCGCAAAAGCACAGTAGGCATGGCTGAGATGCTCAGTCATCTTCCTGATGATGGGGATATACTCCTCCTTCCCCTCTCCTCTTTCGATCCGCGCCAGCAGCTCCTTTATATAAGACAGCCCCTCGCGGCAGGGCGTACACCATCCGCAGGACTCCCGCACAAAGAACTCGGTCAGGTTCAATGTGGCCCCCACCATGCAGGTCTTGTGGTCGAAGACGGTGATAGCGGCAGTTCCCAGACGATGGCCTGCCTTGGACAACGTATCGAAATCCATCGCGATGTGGTAATGTTCCTGCGTCAGATACCGCGTGGATGCGCCTCCCGGAAGACAGGCCTTGAACCGGCTCCCCTCCCGCATCCCGCCAGCGACATCCTCGATGATCTCCGAAAGGGGGATTCCGAGGGGCAGCTCATAACATCCCGGCTTTGCCACCTTTCCGCTGACGGCAAAGAGCTTCATTCCCGCGCCCGATTGACTTCGGGCAAGTCCTTTGAACCAGTCTCCGCCGTTTCGCAGGATGTAGGGAACATAGGCCAGGGTCTCGGTGTTGTTGACCACCGTCGGCTTTCCCCATAGCCCCTTGACTGTGGGATAGGGGGGCGGACGGAATGGATTTGGCCGCTTTCCCATGAGCGCGTTGATCAGCGCGGTGGCCTC
>JAABSP010000174.1 GCA_011390345.1 Desulfobacteraceae bacterium | reverse complement strand
GCTCTCACCTTTGAGCTGACCGTCACCGACAATCACGGACTCAAGGATGCGGACACGGTCACGGTAAACATCACCTCAGATGTAATCAATCTACCGCCGGTTGCCGAAGCCGGGGCCATCCAAAAGGTCTCCCAGGGGGAGGCGGTTCTTCTGGATGCATCGGGATCGACAGATGCGGACGGAAGCATCGTCGCCTACAGATGGGAGCAGGTCAGCGGCCAGCCCGTGGAACTTTCCCAGCCCGATTCTCCGACCCCAACCTTTACAGGGCCGGCCGTTACCGGAGAGAGCGGGGCAATCATCTTTCTGCTGACGGTCACCGACAACGGCGGGCTGAAGGATACCGACAGCGTCGTGATCAACATCACCGGCGCAAATCAGCCGCCGAATGCCGTGGTTCCGGAGTCTCTGCAGGCCATCGAGGGAGAGAGTCTCACTCTGGACGGCTCCGGCGCGTCGGACCCGGACGGACGGATCGACAGATATTTCTGGCAGCAGACCCAGGGGCCTTCGGTCACGCTTTCGGACCCCTTCTCGGTATCTCCGACCTTCGTCCTCCCCCGGGTGGGCCCCGGCGGTGATGATCTCCTCTTTGAGCTGACCATCACCGACGATTCAGGGCTTCAGGATACGGCCGAAGTTCATGTCCAGGTGGCCGACAATGGCATCCAGAATTTTCCCCAGGAGAATATTCTCTCCTTTCGCACAGAAACCGGCCATCCTATGGGCATCCGAGCCGCGGACGGGAATCTGGTCAGCCTGAAGAGCATTCCGCCGGGAGCCGGCGGAAATCCACCCGGATCCCTTCCCTTTGGCCGGATCGATGTTGAGATCAAGGTGAGCGATCCCGGTGAGACGAGCATTCTTCTGATCTACCTTCCGGAGCCCCTGCCCCAGTCCGATCACTGGTATCTCTACAGCCCCTCTTCGGGATGGAGTTCCTTCAATGGTGAAGTGACCGCGAATGAAAACCGGGATCTCTTTCAACTCCCCCTCACCGACGGCGGAAAAGGAGACCTGGACCGGGTTGCGGACCGGATCATTACCGCATTCATTGCCCCGGTAAAGACGGAAACCCAGGAGCCGCCGGCACCGGAGCCGGAGCCGGAGCGGGGCGGTGACGGTGATACAAATAACTGCTTTATCGGTCATATGGCGTCATCCAGCTTCACCACCAATTTCAGCGCCAATTTCAGCACCAGTGCCGGATGGTTTTTTCATTCTTTTGGTTTCATTATGGGGCTTCTTCTGGTTGTTCTGCGTCGATCCTCTTAAAGATTTTGCGTCGATCCTCTAAAGATAAGGGTATGAAGATGGGCAAAACCGAGATTCTTTTCCTGTTGGCTCTGGCCGCTGGCGTATTGCTTTACCCCTTTGCCGCACCATGTCAGGTGGAACTCCGTTCCGATGAAGGGCAACCCGGTAGTCGATTCGGCAATGGGGTCAGCCTCTGGGAAGACCTTGCTGTAGTCGGCGCTCCCGGTAAAAGCGGGGCCGGAAAAGCATCAGGTGCAGCATACCTCTTTCAGCAGGGTCAAAACGGCTGGAATCTGATCGCTGTTCTGGAACCGGATGACGGGGAGGCGCATCTCTATTTCGGCCACAGTGTCGCCATCTGCGGAGAGCAGATCATCATCGGTGCGTTCCAGCACGGGGAGAGGGGATATGGCGCAGGAGCGGCCTACATCTTTGAAAAGACCGGAGCGGGCTGGAGCCAGACTGCCCGGCTGACGGCAAACTACGGCGAAAAGAATGACAGTTTCGGCTACAGTGTTGCAATCTCACCAGATACCGCGATCATCGGCGCGTATCGGGAGGATGGCTCGGCAAAGGATTCAGGTGCGGCCTATATCTTCGAAAAAAGGGGAACCGGATGGTACGAGACTGCCAAAATCATCCCGGCCAATCATGACGGGGGCGCGGGGGACGGATTCGGCCGGGCCGTGGCCATCGACGGAAATCTGGCCGCGGTGGGCGCGCTTCGCCATTCATCAAAAGGGCTCTATTCAGGGGCGGTCTATCTCTTCCGCCAGGAGAGCAATGGCTGGAACCAGGAGAAGAAACTTACGCCAGACAGCATCGAAGGGGGAGACTTTTTCGGCGAGAGCGTATCCCTTTCCCGCGGCTGGCTGATTGCGGGTGCATCCGGAGATGATGACCGGGGTACGGACGCGGGTGCGGCATATCTCTTCAACGGGGATAGTCCCCTGTGGAGCTTGACTGCCAAACTGACCCCACCGGACGGAGGGGCCGGGGATCATTTTGGCCGGAGTGTCAGCCTCTCAGGAGCCTGGGCGGCCGTCGGCGCGGATGGAAAAGATGCCTTGGGCCTCAATTCAGGAGCAGCTTATCTTTTCGAAGGCAATGGCGTAAACTGGCAGCACCGATCTGATGTGGCCTCTGCCGCTCCCGGAGCCGGAGATCGTTACGGAAGCTCGATCTCCCTCTGGAACAGCGGTCAAATTTGCAACATCCTTGCCGGCTCCCCCGGAAATGATCTACAGGGGAGTGATGCCGGCGCGGCCTATGTCATCACCCACGGCCAGTCGAGCGCCAATATCCGTGTCAGTCCCACAGAACTGACCCTGTACACCACGGCTCCCACCTCACCCGAAGCCAGAGCCAGGGCATCGGAGAGAAATTCTCTGGAATATGCCCGGGCATATGGTCTCGACATTCCCGAAAGCGTTCAAAACTACTGGCGAAGCGCGGATATCCGCCCACCAGAGCTGCCCCCATCGCCGTCGCTTCCTGCCGACATCGACTGGAGTCCCTTTGACAGTCCTCCCAAATCCCAGGGAAGCTGCGGTTCCTGCTGGATCTTTGCGGCCGCGGGCCTGGTTGAGAACCTGGCAAATCAGGCCGGAATCGGTGGCGGGAATGTCGATCTTTCAGAGCAGTCTGCGGTCTCATGCATCGGCAAAGGCTGCGGCGGGGCATGGGCATGGGATGCCTTCGATTATATCCAGAATGAGGGGCTGCCGCCGGAAGAGTGCTATCCATACATCAGCTCTACCGGCAGTTGCGAAGACCGATGCCAAACCCCTCAGTACCTGATCAAGGTCAGCCAGTTCACGCCCAAGGGGGGCCTCTGGCAGGAGGACCAGACCCCTCAGAAGCTGAAAGAGGCGCTCCAGTCTGGTCCTCTGGCCGTCTGTATGCGGGTTCCGGACGACGGAACCTTTGAAGGGTCCGGATATCGAGGAGGCGTCTATGACTACAATGGCGGAGAGATCTCCTGGAGCGATCAGGGCCATGTGGTGCTTCTGGTGGGCTATGATGACGCGCAGGGCTATTTCAAGGTCAAGAACAGTTGGGGGCCCCAGTGGGGAGAGGGAGGCTACTTCCGGATCTCCTATGACGATGTCACCGATGATGTGAAATTCGGCAGTTATGCGTCTCGGGCCCAAGGCGTCTACATCGACGGCCAGAGCGCAACCGTCACCATTTATAATGAGGGCGGGGAAACGCTTTGGATCAGCGGCATCGAATCCTCAGAACGCTCCTGGCTCTCCTTTTCCCCTTCTGCAAGCAGCCTCCCCGGCATTCCGCCCAACGGTCAGGAGGTTCTGAATGTCTTTGACACTGCGCCGTCAAACAAGGAAAAGATAGGAACCTTAACGATCAAATCCAATGATTCAACAACCCCTTCAGTTACCGTCAATGTCACAGCAAAACCAGGCTTAAAACTTCCACTACGCGGGGATATTGATGGTATCGATGAAGTGGATCTCAAGGACGCCATTATCGCGCTTCAAGTGCTTTCCGGCATTGAAGATGTCGATGTTATAGAGAACTATCCCGATTCGGGCGCGGATGTAAATAACGACCGGCGCGTCGGTATGGAAGAAGCTATTTACATTCTCCGCGATCTCTCTCAATAACCCCTTTTCGACCACGATCTCTTCTTTCGGTACAGGGTAGGAAATCCTCCTTTCAAGGTAGGATTTTCCTACCCGAAAACAGACCATCCCCTAATCATTATAAGGGAATTACCCACCATCCTATACATTTCTAACCCCATTGACCCAAAAGCCGAAAAAGACGGATAGTATCCCCTAGTTTGAGCATAAAAATAGTTGGAGCATAAAAACCGACTACTTCAAGGGGGTAATATTCTTTATGCGTCGATTTCTGTTATTTTTGGCAATCCTATATTTCCTACCGCTTCAGACGAATCTCCTGTGGGCGGATCCTCCGAAATTTCCGGCTCGTGTCGCTGGTACACTTTCCATTTATACGCCGGTCCAAATGCTCGATGAAGACGGAATCCTTCCTCCTCAATTGGGTAAGGATTATGATTATACAATCCGGATTACCCGGACCGACGGAACGCTTTTGGACCCCGATGCAAAAGATGATGATGGATTGAACCGACACCACAGCTATATCATCGACATCCCTCTTTATGATGAAGAAAAGCAGAACGATGGTGTACTGCCCGGAGAGACGGTCGTGATCCATGTCTTTCGAAATGGCCTTGAGATCCCGCTGATCTCCCC
>JAABSP010000108.1 GCA_011390345.1 Desulfobacteraceae bacterium | reverse complement strand
CGGAAGTTAAGCGCTTCAGCGCCGATGGTACTGCACGGGCAGCTGTGTGGGAGAGTAGGACGCCGCCGGAAAATCTTTTTTATAAGCCCGTTGGAATGACTTTATGTCATCTCCGGCGGGCTTTTTTGGTTTTGGGGGCTGGCAGCGATTCATCAATACTTTTCAAAGTCTTCATCATTGCCTGTATCGGTAATCCGCCCTTCTTCGTCGATGTCGATGAGGTAACCATCATTTGCTTTGGTTCGGGTCTGTTTTTTCCTCTCCAGGCGGGCCACATGAACTTTTTGTCCGGGCTTTGTAGAAGCCCTCTTCTGCCCGTTTCCCTGCCGGGTTTTGGCGGTGAAGGCCGACGCCGATCTCTCTTCAACTGTGAAAAACCCCATGATCTCCCGCAGACGTTCCGCCTGTTCCGCAAGCTGTGTGGAGATGGAGGACATCTCCTCGGTAGCCGAAGCATTCTGCTGGATCACCTGATCGAGCTGGCCTATGGCCTTGTTGACCTGATCCGCACCCGTATCCTGCTCCCGGCTGGCTGCGGTGATCTCCTGGACCAGTTCCGCAGTCTTTCGAATATCAGGGAGGATCTTTGCCAGCATGTTTCCCGCTTTTTCCGCGATATCAACGCTGGAGGAGGATAGTTCACGGATCTCCCCGGCCGCATGTTGGCTTCTTTCGGCCAGTTTTCGGACCTCTGATGCCACAACGGCAAACCCTTTTCCCCCTTCTCCGGCCCGGGCCGCTTCGATCGCGGCATTGAGCGCCAGCAGATCCGTCTGCCGTGCGATGTCTTCGATGATGGCGATCTTCTCCGCGATCACCTGCATGGCCATGACCGTCTCCTGGACAGCCTTTCCCCCCTCCTGGGCGTCTGCTGCAGCCTTCATAGCGATCTTTTCCGTCTCCACAGCATTGTCCGCATTCTGCCGGATGTTGGCAGCCATCTGCTCCATGGACGCCGAAGCCTCTTCAGCAGCGGCCGCCTGCTGGGAGGAGCCCTGGGAGAGCTGTTCCGTGGAGGCGTTCAACTGATGACTTCCGGACGCAACATTATCGGCCGCGGACTTCACATCCTTTACGATTCCGCGGAGGCTCGCCACCATACTGCGGAGCGCTTGGGCCAGCACGCCGATCTCGTCTTTCTGATCCACGTCAATGGTCGCCCCCAGATTTCCGCCGGCCACGACTTTGGCAAAATCAACTCCTTTCCGGGTTGGCTCGACGATGCTTCGGGTGATGGAGAAGGCAATCAGAGCGCCAAGGATGAATACCCCGAGCAGTCCGAAAAAGACCACTTTTGAAGAGAAGGAGAGTGAGGCATTCGCGCTCCGGGCAATGGCCAGCGTCTCATCGATTCCCTTTTCAGAGACCGCCTTTGCCTCATCCAGCACATCATAGGCCACTTGTAAACGTTTCTTTCCGATCTCGCCGATGGTAATCCAGCTATTCAGCAGATTGTTCATAGCCTCCTGATAAGCCCGGGCCGAGGCCCTTACCGTGTCGAGCATCTCCTGATGCTGCTCCTGCTTCATCAGCTTATCGAGACGCTCTCCAACTGCTTCGATCTCTTTGAAACCCTTCATCGCATTTCGAAGCATCTCGGCATCTCGCACCGCCTGGGCTTTGAAGTTTTCCACCCGGATCTCATTTGCCGCATCAATAATACTGTTGATCAGGGAGATCTTTGCAAGCTGCTCCAGCAGGGATTCAGGATTATTGAAAAGGCGGATCTCTTCCTCTGTAGCCCGGTTCTGCCTCCGGAGCAGTTCATCCAAGGCATCGAGCAATCTTGCTGCGGCAGTATCCATGATCTCCCGTTCCCGTTTGATGCCCTCATTTTGCCGAACTGTCTTTCCGGCAAGCTCTTCATAGGCATTGAGCTTTTGCGAAACCTGCTCGACAGCATCTTCAAGCCGGACCAGAACCGGCTGGTTTTGGGCCAGTCTCTCTGCCCTTGCCAGATCCTTTTTGACGGCTTCTATCAGATCTCTTCCCTCCTGAAGGTAGCTTTGATCCAGGCTCATGGCATAGCCCCGCATGGCAAACATCGCGGAAAGCAACTGGCGTTCGATTCTGTTGGAGATCTGCACCTCCGGAACGTATGCGTTGGCCAGTTTCTCCGATTCACCGGTGACATTCCACATGTTCCAGATAGCGGTCCCGCCCAGTAGAATGGCCAGGGCGATGATCAGTCCGAATCCCAGTCCGATCTTTATTGAAAGCTTAAGATTTTTCATCCCAGAAGGCTCCCTTCTCATTCGTTGCTGTTGGGGGTTCTGTTGATTCTGTGCGGGGGGAATTCATGGTCCCGAGCCGGGTGACGGAGATGGAGCCGCCAAAGCAGCAGTCCACATCGCGGCTGCCCTGGCGGGGGCGATTGTGGAAGTCGCTCACATAGAGGAGATGGTTCTCCTGTGCATCATAGCTGAAACTGTGCGGTGTCATGTCGAGTTCGCAGAAGCGGATCCGGGGAGGGGATTTTCTGGTCTGGGGGTGGGGAAGATTGACATTCCAGAAGAATCCGGGTTCGATTTCGGTTTCCAGAAGCTTCTGGATGACCTGTTGGGCATAATGGGCCGTGATTTTCCAATCGACAGTTTCCCCTTTGCCCACATATTGGGAGATGGCGATGGACTTATAGCCCAGAAAAGCGGCCTCTCTTGCCGCAGAAACGGTTCCCGATGAATAGACATCCACCCCAAGGTTTGCGCCCTGATTGATCCCGGAGATGAGGATATCGGCATCGGCCGCGATGTGGACAAGGCCGATCTTTGCGCAGTCAACAGGAGTTCCGCTGACCTGGAAACGCCGTTCATCCCGTTGCACAAAACCGATGGGAGAATGGGCGGTGATCCGGTGGCTCACCCCGGACTGCTCCTCTGCCGGGGCCACGACAATCGCCTCTCCGATCTCCTGTACTGCATCCATCAGCGCCTGCATGCCCGGCGCATCGATCCCGTCGTCATTGGTCAGAATCAGCTTTGGCCTCATTCGGCTACCTCCTTCTCAACAGATAGAGTTGATAGAAGCCAAGAATAGTACAAAAGTTAAAAAAATAAAAGGGAAAGGTGAGGCAGAGGAAAAAAGCCTTTTCAGCAGGAATTTTGCGGATAATACGAAAGGCAAACCAGAATAAAAAAGGGCATGGAAATTCCATGCCCTCATATATTCAGTGGTGATCCCAAGGGGAATCGAACCCCTGTTTCCGGCGTGAGAGGCCGGCGTCCTGGACCGCTAGACGATGGGACCATCAAGTTTTACAAAAAAGGACTCTACACCAATTACCAAGGTCTGTCAACCATTTTTTTCTGGCCATTTCAAATCTTGGTCATATCTTTTTGATATCGCCAGCCGGCAGATCTTTTTCCGGCTTTTTCCCTTTCCAGAATCCGAGGGCAAAGTAGAAGATCGGTCCGATGAAGGGGATGAGGGAGACCGCGGCCCACATGAACTTTTTCCCTGTTGATCCGAATTCTTTTCTGGCAATATCGAAGATGGCCAGGCAGGTGATGGTGAAGAAGAATATGCCGACGCCAACAAAGAAGGTGACGGTATGGCTCATGATGATCCTTTTTTCAATATCCGGGTGATCTTTAAAATGGTATCCACATAATAGCTGCTGTGATTGTAGTGATAGACCACATCAAAGGCTTTGGCCTGTGAGATTCCGGGGCGCCATCCATAGTTGCTGAGATAGTTTGCAATGCTGGCGATCGCATCAGCGTGGTCGAAAAGATCGATACTGCCGTCTCCGTTTCCGTCCTTTGCAAGGGGCCCGATATTGGAGGGCATGAACTGGCAGATGCCCATCGCGCCGGCATAGGAGCCGTCAATGGCCAGCGGATCGAGGTTTTCGGTCCAGGTATATTTCAAAAATGCCTTAAGCTCCTTATATGCCCACTCCGATTTGGACTGGGATTTGCTGTCGAACCGGGAACGGGACAGTTTCGGCATTTCAGACATCTTGGGCCATAGGGCATTTCTCACCCGGACATCTCCCAGTGCCGCCATGGTCGAAAGGGTGTTGAAGACAGAGCGCTTTCCCGTATAGGTTCCCAGCCGGGTCTCCACCAGCGCGATGGCTGTGATTACCTCCGGGTCCACCCCGTAGGTCTTCTCCGCATGTCGGAGGGCATCCCGGTGGGTGACGAGATACTCTCTGGACTTTGCGATCGGCTCCGGCTCGGTGAACTGGTCGTAGTTGAGAGTACTCTCCTTGTGGACAAAGTATCGGGAGACCCCCTCGGTGTTGAAATCGGCTCTCGGGTCCGAATAGAACTTGTTGATGCTTTTTTCGGGAAAACCTTCCCGAATCAGCCTTTCCCGAAGCCCCGCATAGTAGCCGTACCCTTCTGCAGATGCTGCGCTTTTTCCTGCTCCGCAGAGGAGCAGAAAGATCATCAGGGCGCTGATCAAAACCGGGAGAATGTGCCGAAAAGAGCGTAATGAACTTTGTGCCATATCTATCCTTTCCCATATAAAAATCGCTTTCATCATGCCCTCATAAATGGCATGATAGAGGTAGAGTTGTCAAACAGAAAACCCGAAATTGCTTTTCAGAGCGATCCTGAAACCATAGAGAATATGAAAAAGAATATCAAAACCCTCTTCACCTGCCAGCGCTGCGGCTACAATACCCCGAAATGGATGGGCAGATGCCCTGACTGCGGCGAGTGGGACACCTTTGCCGAAAAGGTTCGGGATGCGGTCGCCCCCCGGGAGAGCCGGATCTCTTCGGATCGGCCCCATCCGGTTCCCATCGATTCCATCAACATGGATGCCGAGGACCGCATCTCCACAGGCATCGATGAGTTCGACCGGGTGCTGGGAGGCGGGCTGGTTCAGGGGAGTCTCGTCCTTATCGGCGGCGATCCAGGGATCGGCAAATCGACCCTCATGCTCCAGGCGCTCTACGGCCTCTCCAGAGGGGGCCGGCGGGTGCTCTATGTCTCCGGGGAGGAGTCGATCCGCCAGATCCGGCTCCGCAGCCAGCGCCTCTCCACCATCTCCTCGAATCTCTATGTGGTCTCGGAGGTGGATCTGGATGCCATCCTGATGATGGTCGATACGGAAAAGCCGGACGTGCTGGTGATCGACTCGATCCAGACCATGTTCAACAGCGACCTGACATCGGCCCCCGGCAGCGTGAGCCAGGTTCGGGAGTCGGCCATGCGGCTGATGCTCATGGCCAAAAAGAGCGGCATTCCCACCTTTCTGGTGGGGCACGTCACCAAAGAGGGGGCCATCGCAGGCCCCCGGCTGCTGGAGCATATGGTCGATACGGTGCTCTATTTCGAGGGGGACCGGGGCCATGTCTTTCGGATTCTTCGGGCCGTGAAGAATCGGTTCGGCTCCACCAACGAGATCGGCGTCTTCGAGATGAAGGAGAAGGGGCTGGATGAGGTTCCCAATCCCTCCGCGGTCTTTCTCTCGGAGCGGGCACATCATGCCCCCGGCTCCATAGTGACCGCGAGCATGGAGGGGAGCCGCCCCATCCTTGTGGAACTTCAGGCCCTGGCCACCAGCACCAATTTCGGAACCCCCCGGCGGACAATTCTGGGGCTGGACCACAACCGGGTCGCGCTCTTGGTGGCGGTAATGGAAAAAAGGCTGGGGATTCATCTGATGGGCCATGATATCTTCATGAATGTGGCCGGCGGGGTCAAGGTGGATGAGCCGGCCGTGGATATGGGGATCATCTCGGCCATTGCATCGAGCTTTCTGGACAAAGCCGTGCCCGAGGGAACCATCGCGCTGGGGGAGGTGGGCCTCACCGGAGAGGTTCGGGCCATCGGACAGGTGGAGACCCGGGTGGGGGAGATCCGGAAGATGGGATTCACCCGCTGCCTGGTTCCCGAGGGAAACCTGAAACGATTGCCGCAGATACCGGATATCGAGATCAAAGGGATCAAAAATGTGGAGGCTGCTGTGGAGGAGCTGTTCTGATGGAGATTCAAAGGGCCACGCTGGAAAACTGTCATGAGCATCAGGGGACCGTTGTGGTGGTGGATGTGATCCGGGCCTTTACCGCGGCCGCATTCGCTTTTTATAAAGGGGCCGATGAGATTCGACCCGTTTCAACTGTCCAGGAGGCGTTTGAGATCGCAAAGAAGATCCCCGATGCCCTGCTCATGGGGGAGGTGGACGCGCTGCCGGTGGAGGGGTTTGATTTCAACAACTCTCCGGCCTCCTTGTCTCTGATGGATCTGACCAAAAGAATCATAGTCCATCGCACCAGTTCGGGAACCCAGGGGATCGTCCGGAGCGTGGCTGCGGAGGCGGTTCTGGCGGCAAGCTTTGCCTGCGCCGGGGCAACGGCCCGGTATCTGAAAAAGCTCTCCCCCGATTCGGTCACGTTTGTGATCACGGGAGCGGGATCAGCCGATAACGGCGATGAGGACATAGCCTGTGCCGAATATATCGAGGCCCTGCTGCTGGGGGAGAGGGTCGATCCGGCCCCCTATCTCAAACGGGTCAAAGCCTCTGCCGCGGCAGAGAAGTTCTTGGACCCCGAGTTCCCAGAATATTCGGCCGAAGATGTGGAATGCTGCGTCCAGTTGGATCGGGTGAAATTCGCCCTCCGGGTGGAGCGGACCGCACAGGGCTTTTCCATGCGGACAGTATGGATATAAAGGCGGCTGTTGCCTTATCCCCGATTCATTCTTGCAATAATTTCAAAATATGCGCTAAAAATGAAGAAGGAGAAAAACCGCGGTGGAAACTCTTTGGTCCGGGTTATTTCTCCTTCAGGGACTTTTTCAGCCGGTGATCAAGCTTGTTGAAAAGATCCTTCTGGCGTTCGGCCTGCCGGGCATGGATCGATTCCACCTGTTTGTCGAGCCCCTTTTTGTTGCTTTTAAACCGCTCCACCTCCTGGGCCAGACTCGGCCCTTTCTCTGTTTGAGGCAGGTTTTCAAGCTGCAGGTGATCTTTTATAAAGAGTCTCGTTCCGAAAGCGCCGTCCACAGATTCGATCGCGCCGAGATCATGAAGCTTTCGACAGAGGCGAAGGACCTGTTCGGCCGAGAAGCCGAGCAGCTCGCAGACCTCATTGGTGGAAGGGGCGCTCTTGTCCCGGTGCTCCAGGATGCGAATGGCCGAAACAATCAGATGGGCGTCTGTGTAAATGTCGGATGTCATCTCATCCCTCCTTTTCATCGATGGCTTTTTGGGATGGCCGATGCAGGTTGACAGATGCTTACTGGAATAGTAACTAACATCTCTTTTTGGGAAAATCAAGGATTCGTCTTTTTTTAATGTTTATAATGCATGGGGAGAATGAAAATGACTGAGATTATGGATGTGATGGCAAGGGAGGTTCTCGATTCCCGGGGAAATCCGACTGTGGAGGTGGATGTGGTGCTGGCCTGCGGGGCAAAGGGAAGAGCAACGGTTCCATCGGGCGCATCCACGGGAACCCGGGAGGCTCTGGAGCTTCGGGACAAGGATGAGAAACGGTATATGGGCAAAGGCGTGACAACAGCCGTCAACAATGTGGTCAATGATATAGCGATCGCGGTCCGGGGCATGGATGCTTCGGATCAGGCCGGGCTGGACCGCCATATGATCGAACTGGATGGAACCCCCAACAAATCCAAATTCGGGGCCAACGCGATCCTGGGCGTCTCCATGGCGGCCGCCAGAGCCGCGGCCGAGGCGCATGGGCTCAATCTCTACCGGTATCTCGGCGGTGTCAATGCACGGTATCTGCCCATCCCCATGATGAACATCATCAATGGCGGGGCCCATGCCACCAACAATCTCGACATCCAGGAGTTCATGATCGTCCCCTTTGGGGCCAAGAGCGCGGCCGAGGCGATCCGGATGGGCGCGGAGACCTTTCATACCCTCAAAAAGATTCTGAAGAAGAGCGGCCTGAGCACCGGCGTGGGCGACGAGGGCGGATTCGCGCCCGATCTCTCCTCCAACGAGGAGGCCATCAAATTGATCATCGCGGCCATCCAGGAGGCCGGATACAAGGCCGGAACCGATATGGGCATCGCACTCGATGCCGCGGCCAGTGAGTTTTTCAAGGACGGAAAATACCAGCTTGCCTCCGAGAAGAAATCCCTCTCCGCAGAGGAGATGATCGACTACTATGAGGATCTTCTGGCCAATTATCCGGTCCTCTCCATCGAAGACGGTCTGGCTGAAGGAGACTGGGACGGCTGGGCTCTCATGACCGACCGGCTCGGCGATACCATCCAGATCGTGGGCGATGATATCTTTGTCACCAATCCGAAGATCTTGAACGAGGGCATTGAAAAGGGCGTGGCCAACTCCATCCTGATCAAGCTCAACCAGATCGGAACCGTGACCGAGACCCTGGATGCCATCGAGATGGCCAAACAGTCCGGCTACACCACAGTGATCTCCCACCGCTCCGGCGAGACCGAGGACACGTTTATCGCGGATCTCGCGGTTGGGGTGAATGCGGGCCAGATCAAGACCGGCTCTCTCTCCAGAACCGACCGGGTGGCCAAATACAACCAGCTCATCCGGATCGAAGAGGAGCTGGGCAAGGGGGCAAAGTATCCGGACAGCATCTTCCTCTCCGAGGGCGAGGCCGAGGTCGAATAGCCTTTTATCAAAGGTTTTTTGGAGAAAGCATCCTAGATACCGGATCGGAATCAAGGATGCTTTTGATTTTTATACAAAGCTATCAACTCATCCAAAGTGAAGAAGAACGATATGGCATGTGCAACCAAATTCATTTTTGTAACCGGCGGGGTGCTCTCCTCCCTGGGAAAGGGGCTTGCCTCGGCCGCGATGGCTGCCCTGCTGGAGAGCCGGGGATTGCGGGTGACGATCCAGAAGCTCGACCCCTACATAAACGTGGACCCCGGAACTATGAATCCATTTCAGCACGGGGAGGTCTTTGTCACGGACGACGGCGCGGAGACCGATCTCGATCTGGGTCATTATGAGCGCTTCACCACCGCGATCATGGGCCAGAACAACAACTTCACCACCGGCAAGATCTACCATTCGGTGATCACCAAGGAGCGCCGCGGGGACTATCTCGGCGGCACGGTGCAGGTGATCCCCCACATCACCGAGGAGATCAAGTCCTGTATCAAGCTCGCGGCCCAAGGGGTTGACATCCTCATCGTGGAGATCGGCGGAACCATCGGCGACATTGAAAGCCTTCCCTTTCTCGAGGCGATCCGGCAGTTCAGAACCGATGTGGGCAAGGAGAACGTGATCTACATCCACCTGACCCTGGTTCCCTATATCGCCACGGCCGGCGAAGTCAAGACCAAGCCGACCCAGCACAGCGTAAAGGAGCTGCGCAGCATCGGCATCCAGCCCGACATCCTCCTCTGCCGCACTGACCGGTTTCTGTCAAAGGAGATCAAATCGAAGATCGCGCTCTTCTGCAACGTGGGGGAAGATGCGGTGATCACGGCAAAGGATGTGGGGTGCATCTACGAGGTTCCGCTGATCTTCAATCAGGAGGGGCTCGACGAGAAGATTATGCGCCTGCTGCGGATGTGGACCCGCGCGCCCCGGCTGGAGAGATGGCACGACTTTGTTGCGCGGTACAAGAATCCCGCAAGGGAGACCACCATCGCGATCGTGGGCAAATATACCGACCTGACCGAATCCTACAAGAGCCTGAACGAGGCCCTCTACCACGGCGGTGTGGCCAACGACTGCCGGGTAAAACTGGAGTTCATCGATTCGGAGAAGCTCCAGAGGGACGACGATTACGAGGAAACGCTTTCAAAGGTGGATGCGATCCTGGTTCCCGGGGGGTTCGGCCCCCGGGGGGTTGAGGGGAAGATCCGGGCCGCGAAATATGCAAGGGAGAAGAAGGTTCCCTTTTTCGGCATCTGTCTGGGGATGCAGATCGCGGTGGTGGAGTATGCCCGGAATGTCGCGGGCCTCGAGGGCGCACACAGCGGCGAGTTCGACGAAAATGCTCCCCATCCGGTGATCTACCTGATGACCTCATGGTACGATCCCAAGACCGGGACGGTGCAGGAGCGGAACATCCATTCGGAAAAGGGCGGAACCATGCGCCTGGGGGCCTACCCCTGCCGGATCGAGCCCGATACCCTGGCTGCTGCGGCCTACGGAAAAGAGGATATCTCCGAACGCCACCGCCACCGGTTCGAGTTCAACAATGTCTATCGGGAGAAACTCGCGGAAAAGGGGCTGGTCATCAGCGGAATATGGCCCGACGGCGATCTGGTGGAGATCGTGGAGCTGAAGGATCATCCCTGGTTTCTGGGCTGTCAGTTCCACCCGGAATTCCAGTCCCGGCCCATGAATCCCCATCCGCTTTTTATCTCTTTTGTGAAGGCCGCGGTGGAAGCTGGTGAGGCAAAAAGGAGCTGAAGGCAATAACAGAAAAGGCTGCAAACCCCACTGTTTCAATGGATTGAAGCGTGGGGTTTTTTTTTCGATTCTTTCTGAAATAGCGCATCCGTTTTAGCGGTTGAACCCAAAAGTGGACCAAGGCAACCCATGACAACAGAGACCCACCGATGGAAATCCATTACCCAATCGGCATATGCCTGGGAGCAGGACGCGCTGGAATTCGTAAAGGAGCGGCTGCCGGACCGGGAGCCTTACCGGGCCTGGTCCAACTTCGAGTTCATTGCCGATGACGGCAGTATCAATGAAGTGGATCTGCTTGTCCTGACGCCCAAAGGCTTCTTCCTGGTCGAGATCAAGAGCCGGCCCGGGTTGCTGACCGGAGATGCAGGCACCTGGACATGGGCCGTCGAGGGCCGCCTTGTCACCGGGGACAATCCCCTGATCCGCGCAAACCAGAAGGCAAAGAAGCTGATCACCCTTCTCAAGCGGCAGAAGTGCGCGCGAAAAACCCGCCTCCCCTTTCTGGAGGCGCTGGTCTTCTGCTCGGCTCCGGATCTGGAGTGCAGGCTGACCGGAAACGCCCGGTTCAGGGTCTGTCTCCGGGATCGGGATGCCCAGGGTGAGAAGCCGCCTCGTCCCGGCATCATGGCCGCGATCGAAGATCGAAAGGGGTGGGGACTGAAGGAACACCCGGCTGCCGAACCGAACAACCGGCAGACCGCCAAGGTTCTGTCCCGGGCAATGGCCGCGGCCGGCATCCGGGAGTCCCAGCGGAAGCGGCGGGTGGGAGACTTCTTCCTGAAGGAGATCATCGGTGAGGGGCCCGGATTCCAGGACTGGCGGGCCGTTCATGTGGCCCTGCCGGCTGTGGAGCGTCAGATTCGCATCTACACCGTCCGCAGGGCCGCGGACGAGGCGGAGCGGGGCACCATCGAACGGGCCGCGTCCAGAGAGTTTCAACTGCTGGAAACCCTCACTCATCCCAACCTGCTGCGGGCCCACAGTTTCACCGAGCACGAGCTGGGGCCGGCCATCATCTTCGAGTATTTTCCAAAGGCCATTCGCCTGGATCTCTATCTTGCCCAGCAGGGCCGCGGGCTGGGGCCCGATCAGCGCCTCTTCATCCTCCGCCAGATCAGCGAGGCCATGGACCATGCCCACCAGCAGCGGGTGGTGCATCGGGCATTGAGCCCCCGGAGCATCTTTGTGGCGGACCCGGACGAGGATTTTCCGAAAATCAAGGTCTTCAACTGGCAGTTAGGGTATCGGGCTCCGGAAACCCTCGACAGCAGAGGCGGCGTGCCGGTGACAGCCACCGAGCATGTGAGCCGGCTCGTTGAAGATGCCGACACCGCATACATGGCCCCGGAGGCGCTGCACAGCGGGGATGACCGCGGGGAGCACCTGGATGTCTTCTCCCTGGGCGCGATCGCGTACCATCTCTTTGCCAACGGGCCCCCGGCCGCAAACGCGCTGGAGCTGAGCGAAAAGCTGCGGGCCGAAAACGGGCTGCAGATCTCTTCGGTTCTCAACGGCGCGGGGGAGCATCTCCAGTTTCTCATTCAGTACAGCACCCATCCGGATGTGACCTGCCGCATGGACTCGGTCAAGGACTTTCTGGAGGGGCTCGATCTGGTGGCTGATGAGCTGACCACACCCGACGAACAGAAGGAGACTGTGGAAGATCCTGCACAGGCCCAGGCCGGAGATCGGCTGGCCCGGGGGTATGAAGTGATCCGGCGGCTCGGCTCCGGGGCCAGCGCGGCCGGGTTTCTGGTGAAAGATCCCAAAGGGGCCCAGTTCATTCTGAAGATCGCTCTGGACCCGGATCAGAACGACCGGCTTCGGGAGGAGGCCGAGGTGCTGGGGAAGCTCTTCCACTCCCGTGTGGTCAAGTACATCGACACCATCGAGATCGGAGACCGGATCGGGATTCTCCTGCGGGCACTGACCCGAAGCCTGAAGGGCGGAAAACAGGTGGTGGAGACCCTGCGCCACTGGATCGGCCGGGAGGGGCGGCTCCAGCTCGATCTGCTGCAGCGGTTCGGCGAGGATCTGTTGAGTGCGCTCAACCATCTGGAGGAGGAGGGGATCAGCCACCGGGACATCAAGCCGGACAACCTGGCCGTGGCCAATGTTGGGGCAAAGGATCAGCTCCATCTGGTACTCTTTGATTTCTCCCTTTCCCGAGCCCCGGCCGAAAACATCCGGGCCGGCACCCGGGGATACCTGGACCCCTTTCTGCCGCTGCGGAAGCCGAAGCGGTGGGACTCCTATGCGGAGCGGTGGGCCGCGGCCGTTACGCTGTACGAGATGGCCACAGGAAGCCTGCCGGTATGGCACGACGGCAGGACCGATCCTGCGCAGGTGGAGTGTGAGGCCGCGATCGATGCAGAGATGTTTGAAATGGGGATTCGGGAGAGCCTTGCCCGGTTCTTCAAAAAGGCTCTGCGCCGGGACCCGGCCGAACGGTTCGACAATGCAGAACAGATGCTGAGGGCATGGCGGGATCTCTTCGAGTCTCTGGACAGCCCCGGAATCATTTCCTCGGATCATGAGGATGTCCCGGCCCCGGCCGATCTGATCGAAGCTGCGGGGCTCGACACCCCCATCTCCGGACTGGGGCTGAGCACCCGCGCGGCCAATGCCCTGGACCGGCTCGATGTGCTGACGGTGGCCGATCTCTTCAAGGTTCCCATCCGCCGACTCTTCCGGATGCGGGGGGTGGGCCAGAAGACACGGCGGGAGATCACCGATGCGGTGCGGGCGCTGCGGGAGCGGATCAGCCGGGGGGAACCGATCCCGGAATCGGAATCCTTTGCCCATACCGAGACCGGGGCCGGTGCGGCCGGGGTCCCCAGCGTGGATCTGCTTGCAGATCGGCTGACGCAGATCCGCCAGAGCCGGGCCGACACCGGCCGGCAGGGGATCATCAAAGCCTTGCTGGGGCTTACTCCGGATGCGGATGCCCCCTGGCCTACCCAGGCTGAAACGGCCCGGGCCCTCAACCTCAGCCGTTCCCGTGTGGGGCAAGTGCTGACGCTCTTTGGGGAGCGGTGGCGGAAAAACAAGGCCCTCACCGGGCTGCGGGAGGATATGGCCCGGATGCTTACGGCCGACGGCGGCGTGATGACCCTGCGGGAGATGACCGATGCGGTGCTGGCGGCCCGGGGCTCGGTCCACGAGGAGCCCATGCGCTCCCGCCTCTCCAGGGCAGTGATCCGGGCCGCTGTCGAGGTGGAGCGCACTCTGGCACAGCCCCGGTTCCGGGGCAGCCGAAAGGGGGAGCGGATTCTGATCGGGGCCCGCGCGGATCTGGCCGATTATGCCCTTTGCCTCGGGGATGGGGCCGACGCGCTTGCTGGTGAAGATCCCCTGCTGCCGGCAAACCGGGCACTGGAGCGGCTCCAGGCGGTCCCGCCGCCCCCGGATGCGGAGCCCCTCCGGCCGGGCCGGCTCATGCGGCTGGCGGCCGGGGCATCTGCAAACGCGGCGCTTTCCAGCCGTCAGGAGATCTACCCGAGGGGAATGTCCGGGATTCGGGCTCTGAAGCTCTCCCACGGGGCCCTGCTGGGGGCCAGGCGCCTGACGGTTGCCGATATCCGGCGGCGGGTTTCGGGCCGGTATCCCGAGGCGGGCCCCCTGCCGGGCCCGCCCGAGCTGGACCGGCTGCTCAAAGAGGCCGGTCTCGATCTTCAGTGGGAGGCCGATGCATCAGAGGCCGAGGGCTGCTATCTCTTCCCGAGCTATGCGCCCGAGGTCTCCGGCAGCGGCAGCACCCGATACCGGTATCCCACCCGGGAGACCGGCGGGATTCCCCCGGCCCGAATCACCCCGGAGATGGCCGCAGCCCGACAGTTCGATGAGCGGCTCCGCCACAGCCGGGAGAATGGCGGCTTTATTGCGCTGACGGCCCCGCCCCGGTGGTATACCGATGCCATTGAACTGCTGAAGGTCCGTTTCGACCTGGAGATCTTCCACATGGAAGCGGTTCTTCTGAATGCCCTGGAGGAGACTGCAAAAGAGAAGCGGGTGAAATGGGAGAAGGTAGTGGCGGCCGATGCCGCGCCGCGTGAAAGCCGGGATTGGGGCCGGCTCCTGCAACTGGTGCGGATGGCCATGCCCCGGGTAGAGGCGTTGCTGTTTTCGGCAGAAAAGGCGCTGTTGATCTGCTATGCCGGGATTCTGGCGCGGTACGACCGGATGGAGATCATCGACGAACTCCGGGAGCGCTCTGGAATGCCCCTATCGGCCGGGGGGATTCCCGGGGCATGGCTGTTGATCCCCGGCGACGGTCAATCCCATCTGCCGCTGATGGAGGGGAAGGCCATTCCGGTGATCGGGTCGGGGCAGCACGCGCGGGTTCCGGAGAGCTGGCTGCAGAATCGGCATCGGGCCGATGGGAAGAGGCGTGAGCGGCAGAAGATGCATTAGGCATCTTACAGATATTTCTCAAATTGACAGCCAACCGGAAACCGCCTAAAATGGCGCATCTGTTTTGGCCTTTTTTTGACCGGTAAGAGGAGGCATCTGTTTTTTCGGAGAAAGGTCTATCGGAAATCTTTGCAGGAACTCATAGAGGGTTTCAGGATGCCGGAAAGAGCAAGATGACAGCAAAAGAGGAACCATCGAAGATGGCGACCCACTTCAGGAAAGACAGCTCAAACAGCATCACAGGACCCAATCCGGACGGCCCGGATGATCTGGTCGCCCATATCACGAAGCATAGGGGGATGAAGACAGCGTTTACGTCGGTCTCTGCGGATAAAAATGCCATCAAACATTTCAGCGGAGTCCTGTACAGAACCGAATCCGACCATATCATGAGGGACGACCATATCTTCATCAGTCATCCGCAACTCATTGAAGAATTGCGGCAGAAGATTCAGACGAGCCGGAGAGCGGAAAGAATCATTGCATCCAGAGCCCTTCAACTGGCTGCACGCGCCAAAGAAGCCCTCATTCATTGGCAATTCGATCTGGATCGGATGGACCGGAAAGAACGTATGGGCTGGTGCTACAAGCAAATCCAGAAATATTTTCAGAGGGCCTGAGCCATGAAAAATCCGTATACCTGCGACAACTGCCTGAACAACCCTTCTCAGTACCACGAGATCGGAACGAAAACAGGCTTCTGCCTGAAGCATGATTCTCTTTTAAAAAGTGCATCCCAAACGACATGCCATTTCCATCTGCGGAAAGATCTGCCTTTCTTCCTGTATGATGAAGGTCTCAACGAACACAGGCTCGAATTTCCGGCGGCCATCGGCATCGTCTTCTATAACGGAAAGTATCCCATCGAGATGAAAAGATACTCTGTGCGCCAGGCATGGCTGAACAATACCTTTGATCCCTATATCCACGAAGTCGCCATCTAT
>JAABSP010000107.1 GCA_011390345.1 Desulfobacteraceae bacterium | reverse complement strand
TTATGGATAAACCCTGTATGAAGATCAAATTCATCGGTGTAGGATCGGCTTTTACTACGCCGGATTATTTTCAGTCGAATCTGATGGTGATCGCAGCCAGCGGAAAGAAGATGCTTCTGGACTGCGGTACAGATATCCGGTACTCTCTGAGCGAAGCCATCCCTTTTTCCTATGCTGAAATCGCTGCCCAGATCGATGCAGTCTATATCTCCCATCTCCATTCGGACCATATTGGCGGCATGGAGTGGCTGGCTTTTCAGACCTATTTCAACCCGTATCAAAAGCGGCCCAAGCTTTTTGTAGAGGGGAATGTGATGCGGGAGATGTGGAGTTTTTCCCTGAAGGGGGGGCTGGGATGCATTGAGGGAAAGTGCATGCATCTGACCGATTATTTTGACTGCAGGCCCCAGGTGAGCGGGGGGAGCTTTCACTGGGAGGGCATCCGCTTTACCCTGGTCCGAATGCCCCATGTGATCACCGGATATCGTGATTTCCACAGTTACGGGCTGATGATCGAGGATGTGCAAAACCATGGGGATATGGTCTTTTTCACCACAGATACCCAGTTCCAGCCCCGCGGGATCGAGGAGATGGCCCAAAATGTCGCTCTGATCTTTCATGACTGTGAGACCAACGCATTCAAAAGCATTGTCCATGCCCATTACGACGACCTCTGCACCTTGCCGGAGTCTGTCCGCAGGAAGATGTGGCTCTATCATTACCAGCCGGAGCCGGAGGTCGAGCCCCGGGAGCAGGGATTTTGCGGGTTTGTGAAAAAAGGACAGGTCTTTGAGCTGTAAATCGTAACCAAATACCGGGAAGTTCATACCAGGCGGGGGCCGGGGTCTATGACGAGAAGATCTCCATCGAAACTCTCGATGCGTTGTTGAAGTAAGCCCTTTAAATCATCTTTGCCGGGCCCTGGAGCAGGGCCTGGCTCACACGGTTGACCAGCCCCCAGATGGCATCGGCTGCAAGATATGCTTCGATGGAGCGGTCCATGAGAATCGTGATATCCGGGGCAAACTCCTGATCCCCCTCCCAGAAGAGGTAGTAGAGGGGAATCCGGGGAAAAGGGAGGAGCATGTAAGAGCGGTCTGCCATATCCACGGAGGTTCCGCCCAGGGCAAGGGCCGCGCGGCTAAAAGCCTCGGGATCATGGCCGTAACGCTCCAGCAGAGGGGCCGTCTTCAGCTCGTGGGGCCCCTGAAAGAAGTGGCCCTCTTTGAGGTCATTGGGAGATACGATATCCTGACTCAAAGGGAGCAGCGACTTTGCCGATCCGAAATAGACCAGCGACACCAGCTCCAGGAGAGGGTCCTGACTCTGCTCCCAATCCATGCCGTTTCTCCGTTTCAGCATACGGCTTTGAAAATCCACGAGGATATCCTCGTTTAAAAACCGGAAAATGACCCCCGTGGCCCCGCTGTTGTCGGGAAAGGGCTCTGTGAGGGTGCAGTTGCAAATGGCCGGGATGCTCTTATCTTGAATCAGCTCCCAGTATGTCTGGGGCACTTCGACGGGCGTGTTGATGTGGGACCGGGCCGGGGGGATCTGTGCCAGCCTGCGGGACTGCATCCGCAGAAACCCTTCGCTGAAGGGGTATCCCAACTCGAAATTGTTGCAGGGGAAGAGTTCGCAGTCCCGCATGCAGTAATCGATCTGATTGAGGACAGCGCAGTCGAGAATGGGGCAGGTATTGCCCAGAATCCGCTTCTGGGTCTCAAGCTTTGACTGTGCATCTGCGCTCTTTCCGGGGCCGCAGGTGGAGCAGATCTCCATGAGCCGGAGTTTGCAGACATCACAGTCGATCCCGCAGGCGGCGGTCGGCATGGTCGGTTCCTTTCTCCATTACGGTTTTACATGATATCAGGAGAACACAACCGGGACTATTTTGTCAAGATATTGTCCTTCTGCCAAAAGATGGGGCCATCTGTTGCAGCAAACGTGCGGCTGTGATAAATTTGATTGAGAAAAGACCGGGAACTTTCGGAGAATGAAACTGAAAAGAAGATGAGCCTAGTCCGCAGAGACGATCTTACCCCGCTTTGCGATTCGATCTACGCAATCCAGGGGCCCAACAAATCCCGCTTTCCCTTCAGCAACGGATTCCTGATCCTCGACAAGATGACCGTTCTCATCGACGCGGGCATCGGAGAGGAGAAGATCCGGGAGATCGACGAGAAGCGTCGGATTGATATACTGATCATCAGCCATTCCCATCCGGATCATGTGCTGGCCTGGCATGCGCTCAATGACCGACGTCTGCTCCTGCCCAGGGAGACCCCCGATTCGGTCGAGGATCTGGAGCAGACCGGGCTGCGCTTTACTGGTGAAGCGGACAAAGGGGCCTATTGGACCAAGATGGTGGCCGGAGGTCTCAATCTTCAGCCCCTGCGAAAGCCGGACGGCCGCTTTGGCCACAAAACGGTCCTCAAGATCGGAGAGACCCGTCTCGAAGCTCTCCACTGTCCCGGTCATCTCGATGATCATTATGCTTTTTTCCACAGGGAGAGCGGAACCCTCATCACCACTGACATCGATTTCACCGAATTCGGCCCCTGGTACGGCAATCCCGAATGCGATATCGAAGCCTATCGGAAGAGCATAAAAAGCCTGATGAAGCTCCCCTACGAGCGGGTCTTCTCTTCTCACAAACATACGGTGGAAAAGGAGCCTGAAGCTGCATTTGCAGCCTATCTGGAAAAATTCGAATTGCATCGGCAGCGGGTACTCGATCTCTGCCGTCCCTCCCGATCCCTTCAGCAGATGGTGGCCTTCTCCCCATTCTACCGGAACCGGATGCCGGACAAGGTCCTGCAGCGGATCTTCGAAGAGACCATGATCCGCAAGAATCTGGAACTCCTGATCCGGGACGGGCTTGTGGAGGAGAAGTACGGTCAGTTTCGGCTCACGGGATCATAAAATTTTTTTCATCCTTTGGATCGCGCGGCAAAGAATCAACTTGGAAAAGGTGGAAAAGCTTGCCATTGCCTGATACAATGGTGAAAAGATCGGGCAGTTTTCAGGAAATGTAATACGAGAGCAACCATCAGATGATGAAAGGGAGGGATTAAAAGATGAGAAACCGTATCCAGAGAGCCCTCATCCCATGGGGGATAATATTTATGCTGCTGCTCCTGGCCTTCAGCCAGAATGCTTTTTCCGAAGAGTCAGAGATCGGGCCGGTACAGCAGTCAGAGAAGATCGGAAAGATGGAGACGCTGATCCTGTCGGAAGTCAATGAAGTTCGGAAATCCCATGATAAGCCCCCTCTTGAAGGGGACGAAACCCTGAACCGGATCGCCAGAGAGTACAGCCGCAAAATGATCCGGAAGGATTTCTTCAGCCACAGCAGCCCTTCGGACCAGATGGTCTCGGACCGGCTCACCCAGGCCGGCCTCGATTTCCACATGGTTGCGGAAAACCTCGCGATGAACCGCAATGTTGACAAACCCGCAAAGGATCTGGTCGCAGAATGGATGGATAGCCCCTCCCACCGGAAAAACATCCTGAATGGGGAATATACACTATCCGGCATCGGCATCTGGCGAGAAAAGGATCTCTACTATTTCACCCAGATCTTTCTGCGTCCCTGGGATGTTGAATGATCACCAGCATAACATGAAATAGCTCGGCCCCCTCAGATCATGATTCCCGAGGAACCGACCCGCTCCTCGCCGGCGTAGATCCTGCCGCCGATGTCGTGCAGCAGCGCCACCATCACGGTCAGATATCCCCGAAGCTGGCGTGTGAGAAGAAAATACTCCCGCACAAACTCCCGGGCCTTTACCCCCATCTCCTCCTTCAGCTCCCTCCGCTCCAGCAGATACCGCAGCCGGAGCGCCGCGCCCTCGGGCGTGTCCACCAGAAAACCGGTATGGCCGTCGATGACCTGCAATGTGATGCCGCCGGTATTGCCGCCGATCACCGGCTTTCCCTTCCATAACCCCTCGGTGACGGTCAGCCCGAACCCCTCCTTCAGAGATTTCTGCATGATCACATCCGAGGCCCGCTGAAGCGCGTTGATGGTGCGGTGAGCGTCCGACGGCAGCATCAGAATGAAGATGTCGCGATCATCCCCAGCCGCGTCCCGCACCTC
The DNA here is from genome assembly GCA_011390345.1 of Desulfobacteraceae bacterium. Taxonomy (GTDB): domain Bacteria; phylum Desulfobacterota; class Desulfobacteria; order Desulfobacterales; family JAABSP01; genus JAABSP01. Next base: position 11,677 of record JAABSP010000107.1, on the reverse strand, counting down.
CTGAAGCACCTGCTCCCCCTCGGGATCATCGGTTGCGCTTCCGCCGGCCAGCACCAGTTGCAGATCCGGCTTGAACTTCTTGGTCATCCGGTAGGCACGGATCACCCCGACCGGGTCCTTGAAACGGTCATACCGGGAGATCTGGGTGACGATGGAACGGTTGCAGTCGATGCCGAACCGGGCGCAGGTCTCCACAACCTCATCTTGGGCCATCTCCACATTCTTCTCGCTCAAGGGGTCGATGCTCGGCGGGATCAGATAGAGCGGGTGGGGCAGGGTCTGCGCGAAATCGGGCAGAGAGAAGATGCTCGCGTCATACCCCTCCAGAAATCCCCGCAGATACTTCCAGACGGGCCGGTAGGGACGGCTCAGGTCGATATGGCAGCGCCAGATCCATTTCCCTTTTCGCTCCGGGATGTATTTGAGCAGCGGCGCGGGCTGGGGATCATGGATGAAGACGATGTCGGCATCCCCAAGGCTCTTTCCCAGCTCGGCCGCATGTTCCTGATTGATCCGCTCAAAGCTGTCCAGCAGATGCCGGGGGATGTCGATCGCGTCCCCCTGCAGTGCGTTATGAAAGCTCTTGGTACACTGAAAGAAATCCGGATCACCGGTGATCACCTCCCAGTCCGTATCGATCCCCAGCTCCCGCATCAAAGGAACCATCTTGTTTAAAATCTCGGCCACACCGCCGCCGGTCCGGGTGGAGTTGACATGCACCACCCGCGTCCCTCCCATCTGTCGGGTCAACTGCTGCAGATGATCGATGACATCCTCGCCGGCCACCTCGGCATAGGCTTTCAGAATCGACATGAAGATTACCTCCGGAAGTAGGATTGAAAGATGGCTGAAAGCTGGCCTCGGATCTGGGAGAGGCCCGAAAAAAAGGGGTCCAGCACCGATAATTCCCGGCAGAGATCCTCGTAGCCTGTATAGCAGTCCCTGATCCATGTCTGGAAATCATCCACACGGTTCTCTGTGCGGCGCCGCGCGTCGATCACATGGAGAAAGATGCTGCCCACGGACATCTTCGGCACAACATCGGCAAGATCTCTGGGCTCATGGATCAGATGATGGGTGTCGAACGCGACGAGCTGGGACCGGATAAAAAAGAACTGCCGATTCGTGCGGGCCCAAGGAGCAACCTCCACCTGATCCAGCCGCTCCTCGATGATCTCGATCAATTCGGCCCGCAGATCCTCCAGATCCGGATAGTCGGCCGGATCGATGATGCTGAGCCGTTCCGCGAGTACCGAATCTTTCAGGCCGTAGCGGGACCATATGGCAAAATCGTTATGATAGAGCGGATCATCGAACCGGGGCCGCAGCAGTGCGCCCCAGAAGTGGTAATAGATGCTGTCCGGGGTGATGGTCGTCAGGATCTCCCGGAGTTCTCTCAAATTCTGTGCGCTCTTTCCGGTGGAGAGGGCCGCCAGTGCGCAGTCCTTGATCCGGAATCGATGTCCGTTGTTCGGTAACTCCCCTTCCGGGGGGCTATGCTCCTGATGTTCTTCTGTCATATCCGTTACCCCTGTAAATCGTTCGATTTCATTGATATAGTCATTATACCGCTTTTTTTTATTGGGGAAAAGGGAGAAATTATTGTTTTCCTCATTGACATTGATCATATGAAGTAATAAGAGATGTTTTAAAATTTTTTCATCTCTGCAAAACCAATAGGATTTTTAGGGGATAACAGTGGCATTTCAGTCAAATTATTCTGAGGTGGGTATGTCCTGTCAATCAAAAACATTCATAAGTTCGGCATCCTTCATGAGAAGGTCAATGAGGAGGAGATGGAGAAGATTCAGACATTTCTCTTTCCGCCCCCGCCGGACTAAAAAGTAAAAAAAATGCCTTTTATCGAGGCCAGAACATGTCCAACTTTTTTCTTGTCAATATCTATTTGTTGTAGTATGGAGAGGATGTATCATTTGACCAATGATCGGAAACAGGTCTCATGAATAAAAGCTCAAAAATTATTGTATATTTTGGATTCCTGATCTGCATTTCCTCGATTCCGCTGGGGCTTTCCCGGATTCCTCCGCTGGTTGATTATCCCAACCATCTGGCACGGGTATATGTCCTTTCCAATATTGACGACGACAAGGGATTGCAGAAGTATTACGAGCCGAATTGGGGGGTTTTACCCAATCTGGCAATGGATATCCTTGTTCCTCCATTCATGGGGAAGATGTCGCCTTATCTGGCCGGCCGGTTTTTCATTTTGATGATATTTTTTTTGCTGGTCAGCGGCACATGCGCGCTACATTACGCGCTGCACGGTCGGTTTTTCTATTGGCCCCTTCTTTCTGTTCTCTTCCTCTATAACAGACACTTTCTATGGGGCTTCCTCAATTTTTCGTTCGGAATAGGGTTGTGCCTTTGGATTTTGGCCTTCTGGATCTCTTCTCTCCGGCGTCCCCCGCTTTTTCGGCTCGCGCTCTTTTCAATCCTTTCCCTGCTGCTCTTCTTCTCTCACCTCTATGCCTTCGGAATATATGGGCTGTGCATTGTCGGACTCACCCTGCACTCCCATTTAGAGGAGAGATCAAGCAGAGCGCTGAAGGAATGGGGGATTGCTCTCGGGCAGTTCATTCTGCCGGCAGTCCTTTTCATCGCCTTCAGTCCCACTGCGGGCTCGGTTGCGTTGCAGGATAGCCGATTCGGCGATTTCAGCCGAAAACTGGGATCGCTGTTTCAGGCCGTCAACAACTACAACCATTTTCTGGATGGTATCACCTTTGCGATCCTTGCAGGGCTGTTTCTGTTGGGGATGTGGCTCGGAAAAGTCCGTTTGAATGGGAGATTGAAATATTCATTGCTGCTTCTTGCCCTTTTCTTTCTTTTTATGCCGGAAAAGCTTTTGAGTGTTCATGCTGCGGATACCCGGATTCCTACCCCCTTTGTTTTTCTTCTTCTGGCAGGTTCCAATTTTTATAATGGGAACAGAAGAGCGATGGCGGCCGTCATCGGTCTGATAGCCGTTCTTTTTATCGTTCGAATGACAGTGATCGGCATTCATTGGAATCGTGCGGATCAGGAGTATGCCCTTTATAGGCAGGCCATTTTGAAAATGGATGAAAACAGCCGCCTCTTCACCGCTATCGGAGCCTCGGGTTTCTCTTGGCAGCCCTTTCCGGTTCCGCTTCGACATCTGCCCTGTATCGCCATTATCGATAAATCGGCTCTGGTTCCATCCCTTTTTGCAAACGAGTCGCAGCAGCCGGTGCGGTTTACGCCCTTCTATCGACGTTTGGTGAAAGAGACTCCCGGACCCGGATTCAATCCCGGGAGACCCCCGGATTGGGGGGAGATCTCTGAACATTATGAATATGTCCTCGTCCTTCGGAAGCATCTGTTTTCAAAGCAGCCGCCGGCCCAGTGGAAAATTATAGACCAGGGGGAAAATTTTTCCTTGCTGCAAGTTCCAAAAGGAGATCCAACTTGATTCAAAAAAATCTGGCAAAAAGAGGGGCGGTTGCTTCGCTTTTTCTGGCCATTTCACTTCTGCTGTTCATTTACGCCCCGAAACAGGGGGGGTTCTGGTGGAGCGATGCCTCCCGACATGCCATGGACGGCGCTTTTTTCTACGAGTTTTTCAAAGACCTTCCCCTTTTCCGTCCGATAGCGTATGCGGTCGATTTTTATCTTCGATATCCGGCCATTTCCATTGGTTTTTATCCGCCGCTGTTTGGGGTGGTGGAAAGCGGGATCTTTTTTCTGCTGGGCCCCTCCCATTTTTCCGCGCAATTGACTGTGGCGATCTTTTGTTTTGCAATGCTCATCGGCGCATACAAAATTTGCGCCCAATGGCTCCACCCAATCTATGCCACAAGTCTTGTTCTGCTGTTTGCCGGCGCCTCACAGATCACATTCTGGGGACGGCAGGTCATGCTGGAGATTCCCGCATATGCCTTCCTGATTTGGTCCGTCCACTATTTCCTCCGCTATCTGAGCACAGAGAAAACCCTTTATCTGCATATCAGCTCCCTCCTCTTCGTGCTGGGGCTTTACACAAAGTTCAACCTCATTTTCATGGCCCCGGTCTTTCTTTTTTTTTATCCTCTATAAATCCTCGAACACCCTGTCGCTGAAATATAAAGACCTTGTTCTGACCCTGCTGGGAGCCGGCATCCTGCTTCTGCCGCTGATATATGTCACCCTCGAATTTGGCCAGACCAATATGGGCGCGGTTGCCGGAGGACAGGCATCAAGCGAGTTGAAAAGGATTTCCCTTGAAAACTGGCTCTACTATTTGAAGGGGATACCGGAGATGATCGGCATTGTCAACATGGTGCTGCTGTGTGCAGCCATTGCAGCGCTGCCCAAGGCTTATGAAAAGCTGAAAACGGATCGGATGCTGATCTGGTTTCTGGGAACCTGGCTGCTATGGGGATACCTCTTTTTCTCCTATATCGCCCTCAAGGAGGTTCGCCATTCGATCTTTCTGATATTTCCGCTGCTCTTCCTCTCGGTTCTGATCCTCCATCGTGCCCTTTTCCGGCAATGGATCGGCTACACTCTTTTTGGACTTGCCGTTGTCAATTTCATCGGCGTCCTCCTTTTTCAGCCCGTTCCCTATGTCAGAGGCAGTGCTGATGCCGCAGACTACATCGCGGCCAATCTTCCCTCGGGATATCGGGTGATGATCCACAGCGCATGGGATGGGAACTTCATCTTCAACCTCTGGTCTCATCAGCAGCGGCCGGATCTTGCTATAATGCGCTCCGACAAGTTTCTGCTGAAGATGGCGGTGAAGCGATCAATGGGGGTTGAGGAAAAGGATCTGACAGAGTCTCAGATGATTGAGATGCTCAATGGCTACGGCGTCTATTATGTGGTGTGCGAAGAAGGGTTCTGGGATGATCTGGCGGTAATGAAAAGGTTTGAAAACCTCCTGAGCAGGCAGTTCGAAAAGGTGTATCAGGTTCCGATGGAAATGAATTATGCCGATTTGGGCAAAAAGTTGATCATATATCGCAATCGGGATGTCGGGAGCGCTCCTTTTGAACCAATCCGATATGATCTGTTGATCATCGGAGCGGAAATCGAAGACGGCCGGATAAAGAAGAAGCCATGAAAATACGAATTAAAAAGTTTTTCCTGTCTGCAGTCATCAGTTTCGGCCTTTTATATTACGCCTTTTATTCATTTCATGTCCAGGCGGTTTTCGAGGCAATCACCGATGCCGGTGTCATCGGGCTTTGCCTGGCTTTTCTCCTGATCGTTTCGGCCTACTTTCTCCGGGCGGCCCGCTGGCGGATATGGGAGAAGAACCTCTCTTTTCAGGAATCCTTTGAGCTGATCATGATCGGGTTTATGGGGAACAACCTCTTTCCGGCCCGGCTGGGGGAGTTTATACGAGCCTACTGCACTGCACACAAAACCGGTGAGGGATACGGCGGCACGGCCGCGCTCGGGTCGGTAGCCGCGGAAAGGGTGCTGGACGGCCTTGCCGTCTCCCTGATCGGATTCGCGGGTCTTCTGCTGGTCCCAGTCAAAGATTTTCTCTTCTATCCGCTGCTGGTCGTCACTTCCGGCTGCGGAATTCTGGTGCTGATCTTTCTTCTCTCCATTCGATACCATCGACGGATTCGATCGCTTCTGGGCAGAATTCATGCGGTTTTTCCGGGCCATCTGACCCATTTCGGAATGGAGAAGAGCAACTATTTTCTCGATGGCCTGATCCTGATCCGCTCTTCCAGGAAATTCTTCTTTGCATTGATCCTGACGGGACTGGTATGGGGGGCGGAACTGTTTGCCTATGGGCTGATAGCACGTTCGGTCTGGCCCGGATTCGCTTTGAAAACCACGCTGATCTTTCTGCCGGTTGTCAATTTCGCCTCCCTTTTTCCCTTTGTCATTGGCGGGATCGGCGCCATCGAGGGGGCGGCCTCTTTGTACCTGAGAAATGCAGGGGTTCCCGAAAATCATGCGCTTGCAATGGTTTTGATTCAGCATGGGTTTCAATTTGCTCTAACGGTGATCTGCGGCGTGGGCATCTATTTGCTTCTTGGCTACTTTCTTCTCCCGAAGCCGGAAAGGGAAGATCGCTCTTCTGCCGCAGCATCAAAAGATGCTGTTGAAAAACCGCCGGCAGTTGCAGATGCGCTGCTGAAACTTAAAGATATCTCCTGCGATATTGCTCTGGAACTCAAACCGGAAAAAGGGGTGGAGATCTCCTTGGTAATTCCGGCCTATAATGAACAGAATCGGCTGCCGAAAACGGTTTTGGAAACGCTGTCATGGTGTTCCCGAAACGTCTATGAATACGAGATTTTGATCGTTGACGACGGCAGCAGTGACGACACTCTGGAGATCGCGAAACTCTTTTCCCGGCAGGTCCCCCAAATCCGGTATGTCGCCTGTCCCCATCAGGGAAAGGGCGCGACGGTCCGGATGGGAATGCTGAACGCGGCCGGCCGGTACGTTCTCTTCATGGATGCCGACGGTGCAACCCCGCTGGAAGAAATTCCGAAGATCATCGCCCCGATTCAAAAGGGTGCGGATATCGCTATCGGTTCGAGAGTCGTCCAACATCCGGACGAGACATCGGTCATCACCTCCTTTCACCGGAAGATCATGGGGCGAACCTTTTCGGGGCTGGTCAACATTCTGATAACACCGGGGATCGGGGATACTCAGTGCGGGTTCAAGGCCTTTCGCTACAATGTCATCAAGCCTATTTTTACTCGTCAGCAACTGAAAGGATTCGCGTTTGACGTGGAGATTCTTTTCATTGCCCGGAAGCTGGGGCTGTTAATCCGGGAAGTTCCTGTCAACTGGGTCAACCAGGCCGGGTCAAAGGTGAATATCGTTACGGACTCCATCAAGATGTTCTTTGATGTGCTTAGAATCCGGTGGTGTCATAAAAACGAGAAATGGGACGAGGAACGGTTCCGAAGGAGTTGACGGAGATAATTCAGGATGCGCTGGATCAACATTCGTTGAATCGGGAAATTTTTGGTTTTCTGGTGTAAATCTATTTCAGGATCTTCGCTTTCTGCCGTTCCTTTTTCTCAGGGCGTTTCTCAACAAAGATGGGTCTATCGGTTTCATAGTCCCGGCCCATGTAGTACATCAGCGTCCCCGGGGTTGCGGGTGTAGGGGTGAAGATCTGAATCTGCCGGGGTTTGAACTTCAATGTCTGGTGACAGAATCGGCTCAGCCGCTCCATATCCTTTACGGTGCAGCCCGGATAGGCCGCGATAAAATAGCAGGTGAGGAACTGCTCTTTTTTCAGTTGCCGGTTGACTGCATCGAATCTTTTTTTGAACTCGATGAACCTTTCGATGGGCGGCTTTCCCATCAATTTGAGAATCGAATTTTCCGAATGCTCCGGGGCCACCTTCAACTGTCCTGAAACATGATGCTGCAGCAAGGTGCGCAGGTATTTCTCCCCCTTTTTCGTGTCCGCGAGGATAAGATCATACCGGATGCCGCTGCCGATGAAGAGCCTCTTCACCCCGGGGATCTCCCGCAGCTTTGAAAGCAGCCCCATCTGGCGGCTGTGATCGGGTCGGAGGTTTTCGCAGATCTCATCCCCCATGCAGCGGCGATCCTGGCAGCTCCCAAGCTTTTTCTTGCGCCGGCATTCGATGCCGTACATGTTGGCTGTGGGGCCCCCCACATCGGAGATGATCCCTTTGAAATCGGGATGGCGGGTCATCTCCCGGGCTTCTTTGCAGATGGATGCCTCGCTTCTGTCGATGATTGTCGCGCCCTGGTGCGCTGCGATGCCGCAGAAATGACAGCCGCCGTAGCATCCCCGGTGGGTGGTGAGGGAAAACCGGATCGTCTCCAGTCCCCGCACTGTCCCCCGCTTACGATCTTCCGGATGCAGGGCCCGGCTGTATCCCAGTTCATGGATGCGATCCAGTTCCGCAGTTGTCAGATGGGGCTGGGGCCGGTTCTGGATCAGATATCGGGTATCCTGCTGCTGCATCAATCCGGACGCGGTGATCGGGTCCTGGTTCTGGTAGAAGGTTTTGAACATCCGGGAAAAGGCTTCCGGATCGGCCGCGACCTGGCTGTGGGGGGGGAGTTCGAGAAATCCATCGATCTTTTCAGAAGAGATCCAACAGATCCCCCGGATACTCTCGACCGGATGATTCTCTTTCAGGGCATGGGCGATTTGAACAATGGCCCTTTCTCCCATGCCATAGACCAGAAGGTCGGCCTTTGCATCGAAGAGGATGGAGCGGCGGATTTTGTCGGTTTTGAAATCGTAATGGGAGATTCGGCGCAGGCTCGCCTCCATGCCACCGAGGACGATGGGCCGGGTCTTTTTGAAGTACCCGCGGATCAGATTGGTGTAGATGATCCCGGCCATGTCTGGCCTCCGGTTATTGACGCCCCCGGGGGTGAGGTCGTCCGATCTTCTCCGCTTGCCGGAAGCGGTGGAATTGGCCACCATCGAATCCATGCAGCCGGCTGTCACCCCCCAGAAGAGGTTCGGCTCCCCCAGGCGGGTGATATCGTCAGGGGTGTTGACATCGGGCTGTGGGATGACCGCGACCGTGAATCCGGCATCCACCAGAACCCGGCCGATGACGGCAACGCCCATATGATAGGAATCCAGATAGGCATCACCGGTCACGAGGATAATGTCGGGGTTTTCCCATCCCAGTGCCCGGCATTCCGACGGGGTGGTGGGCAGAAACGGGGGCTGCTTCATCTTTTCTCCGGCATAGAGGAAGATTATTTCCTCTCGACTTCCCGGATCACCTCTTCGGGATTTGAAGCCAATATGACGATTTCTGCCAGTGAGTTGAGCTGTTCTATGTTTTCGATCTCCTGGATTTTTCGGCGGATATCTTCATCCATATCGGGAAATTTAACCTCCAGCATCTTCAGAATCATTCCCCGAGCGCCTTTTCCCATGCCTCGTTCCATGCCCTGTTCCATGCCCCGTTCCATCCCTTCGATGAAACCTTCCTTCTTTATAATCTCATAAGCCGCAGACTCAATCATGATATCCTTCCTCCTTGCAACCAGCTTTGCCGGCATATCCCTTGAAATCAGCCCTGACAGGATGGCCATTGTCGTGAGCATATCCGCCTTTTCAGGCCTCGTTTTTTCGCTGCCGTAGATGATGGCTTCGGCCTGATCCAGCGCCTCGGCCCCGCCCTTCATGAGCGGAACAAAGGGCAGCATGCAGACCGGCCCCCCTTCGATGAAGTCCCGGGCCTCCAGGTCGTAGATCCGGATCAGCCGGAACCGGAACCGGATTTCATCGTCCTCGTAGAGATCCGTTGCGGCCCCGGAAGGCCGCAGCAGAAGTACCACAGATGTTGCCTTCACATCATGTTTGAGCAGATACCGGGTCCGGTAGTCGATCAGGTTCAGCGGCACGCTCCGTTTCCATTCGGTCTGCACCTCGATGATCACCAGGCCCTTTTGGCCGTTCTCATCGGTCATCATCACCGGAAAGTCGCTGCGCTTGAGGCTGGCCGTCTCCTGGGGCAGCGGCTCCAGGAGAACGCTCTCCCGCACCGGCAGATCCAGCAGGTGGTGGATGATCTCATCCCGGCAGGATTCCATCAGCACCTTGGTCGCGATGTCATATTGCTGCATCCGTGCTCCGTTTCTACAACAGGTTTCGTATCCGAATATAAGGATTACCATTCCGGGGGTGAAAAGGCAACTGCAAACCGATGGATCGAGGGTTTTCCTGTTGAATCGGAACGGGCCGGCCGGATCATGATCGGTGGAGGTCAGATTTTTTTTGCTGAAGATCAAAAAGATATTGATCAGGACGAGAAAACAGAGTAAATAACCGCGAGACAATTCTCTTGCTGCACAGGCATGAACAATGGAAAAAGGATAAAGCTGCCCGAAAAAAGATGAAAATTACAGGATTCTGATCTTGGTAACGGGGGAAGCACTGTTTTTTCTGTCCGTGTTTATGGTTGATGATAAGGCAGTAGACATTCAACGTCAGGAGGTGGATCATGCGGTTCAGGGTTTTTCTGTTGTGGGTCGTGTTTTCATCGGTCTTTGCGTCGGCCGCGATGGCCGGCAATCTGGATTCTCCGGGCCTGCCCTCTGCCGGCAGCGGGATGTACACGCTTCAGGGGCTGTACGACTACCTGCTGAGCGGGGTGACGCCGTCGCTTTCGGGGGTGTTTCTGGAGCCTTCAGCGGGTCCGGGAAGCACGGGAAAGACGACAAAGGAGATCTACGACGGGATCAGCGCGGCTTTTAATGCGGCCGATGCCACGCCGGACAAGGTGCTTTCGGGAAGCACCTTTTTCAGCACCGATCCGGTCAACTGGGGGCCGAGGGCGGGAACTCTTGCCACGCAGACGCCGGTCAATACGACGGTGAGTCAGGCAGCGGGCTTCTACAATGCATTCGATCTTTCAGCGGTGGATACGGATCTTGCGGCCGGTAACATCAAAAGCGGTATGGATCTGTTCGGGGTCATCGGGACGGTGATTCAGGCTTCGGGTGCAGCCACTGATGCGGATGTCCTGATCGGCGTGACCTATTCCAATGCTTCCGGATCGTCAACGGGAACAATGCCCAACAACGGAGCCGTGAGCATCACGCCGTGGACCACGGCGCAGAGCATTGCTGCCGGTTATCATACCGGTTCGGGAGCCGTTGCCGGAGATGCAAATCTGGCCACAGGGAATATCAGAAGCGGCGTCACCATTTTCGGCGTGCCCGGCAGCCCGACGGTAGTGGATACGGCAACCGGGACCGGTGCTGCATCAGGGGATCTTCTTTCCGGGAAAACGGCATTTGTCAACGGCGCAACCGTTACCGGGGTCGTTCCTGCCGGAAGCAGTGTGACAGGGGCATCCGGTTCACTTTCGATGACGATTCCGAACGGTCTTTATTCCGGTACGGAGACGGCAACGGCAGTCGATGCGAATCTGATCACAGGCAATATCAAAAGCGGCGTCACCATTTTCGGGGTGTCCGGCAAAACGGAAGTAGTGGATACGACAACCGCAACTCCGGCAGCGGCGGGGGATATCCGGTCCGGAAAGACGGGTTTTGTGAATGGTACAACCGTAAGCGGGACTTTGCCGACGAGTACCCTTTCCAATGCTTCAACAACAGTGAATGCGGGATATTATGACGCCACCACATTGGAAACTGTGGATTCGGATCTGTCTGCGGGGAATATCAAAAGCGGTGTTAATATTTTTGGAGTGACAGGAAGCTACAACGGTGTTGAATGTTCTGGAACACTTTCTGCTCTTGGGCGTTGGTGTGACAATGGAGATGGTACGGTTACTGATATGAATTCAGGACTGGTCTGGCTAAAAGACGCTGGTTGCGTCGGATCGATGGTATGGGCGGATTCCGTGGTTTGGGCGAGTATTCTCTACGATGGTTCGACGGCTTTCGGCACATTGGATTGCGGTTTGGCAGATGGCTCTGCAGAAGGTGATTGGCGGTTGCCGACTCGTAAAGAATTTATTGCTTTGACCACAGGAACGGAAGATGTTCTTACTGGATCGCCATATTTTTTTGCCAATATTCAGTCGACCGGCTATTGGGCGAGCAATACTGACGCCAGCTTGATGACTTACGCATGGAGGATGGTCATGTTCAGCGGCGGAGAAGGCTTAGGCGAGAAAACGATTGAGGGGTACTATGTGTGGCCGGTTCGTGATGGACAATAGAATCTTTGGGTCTTTGATTCTTTGAGGGGGGT
>JAABSP010000173.1 GCA_011390345.1 Desulfobacteraceae bacterium | reverse complement strand
CCTGCCGGGGCAGAAGATTCCGTATAAAGTCGTGCCGGGGGGCCGGGAGCTGAAGGGGCCCCTGCCGAAATCTCCGGCGTTGAAGGCAAAGCACCTTGGGGCAGCACTTCTGCCGCTGGGAGAGGATTACCCCGCGCCCTTCTACCGGATTGCCGAGGATGCCCTTTCCGATGATGGGTGAAGAGGTGCGCCGGGATCACACGAACCTGCTGAAGATGTCTCTGGCCGTTGAAGAGAGCAGGATCTACTGGGAAAACTTCGACCCCGGGATTCCGCGGAACCGGTTGGCCGCGATCGCGTTCGAGAACCGCTGGTTCGGTGACAAAAGCATGCCCCGGGTCAAAACCATCCTCGGGGATTTCAAGAACCGGTACAATGCCTTTCCCCAGGCCCTGGCGGTGCTTCGGTGCTGGGGGCCCCAAGAACTTTTTGACCGCCGGAACCTCTGCCACTGGCACATGCAGCTTTCCGACCCCATCTACCGGGATTTTACCGGAACCTTTCTGACAGAGCGGCGCCGCCACTCCCCGCCCCGGATCGACAGGAACGTGGTGATGCGGTGGCTGCAGGATCGGGTGGGGGATCGGTGGGCCGTGGCCACCCAGAAGAAGATCGCGCAAAGCCTCATGACCTCGGCCGCGGATGCCGGCCTCTGCACCCCGGAAAAGCAGCAGAGAGCCCTCTTCTATCCGCCGGTCTCCGACACCGTCCTGACCTATCTTCTCTATCTCCTGCGGCAGTCCCGCTTCAACGGAACCCTGCTCTCCAACCCCTATCTCCTCTCGGTGGGCCTTTCCGGGGGATTTCTGGAGAAACGGCTGCTCCGGCTGAAGGATGTCCGGTTCAGCCGAATGGGGGATCTGACCGGCTTTGAATGGCAGTATGCGGATCTCAGATCCTGGGCCCGGGGAAACCGCTTTTCGAATCGGGGGGATGAACCATGATCGATCCGCTCTTTTATAAATCCCAACTGGAGAGTGCGATCCATGACCTGCGCAAAGATCTGCTCTTTGATGGCGGCCCCAGGATCAGCACCATGCGCAACTACGGCTTTGCGATCCTGCCCTATGATCCGGAAAAGGAGTTTGAACTGCGGCGCCATATCCGCCGGCTCATGGACGAACTCTGCGGCATGGGATGGAATCTCCTCTTCCTTTCGCTGCACCGTCTTTTCATGGATATGCTGACAGCAGAGCCGGCCGGGGTCATTGACAGTTTCATCGGCCGGGAGCGGCGTCTGCACGGAAAAGATCCCCAGAGGGGTCTTCAATACCTCAAGGAGAGAATGGTCTCTTACATCGAAGAGCCCCATGGGATTGCAAGCCTTGTGGTTCAGCGGATCGACGCTTTTGTCCGGGAACATCCGGACGGGATGGATAACGCACTGATCTTTATGGGGAGGGCCGGGGCCCTCTATCCCTATTTTCGATACTCCGCGCTGCTGCGGTTCCTTGACGGCAAAACCGGCAACATACCGGTGGTGCTGCTCTATCCGGGGGAACGGCAGGGGGACACGGGCCTCACCTTTATGGGAGAACTGCCTGCGGACCGGGACTACCGGCCAAGGATTTATTCGTGAATCGGCCATAGAAGGGAAAGGATTTCATATGCAAATCAAAACGATATTTGCAGCGGATGTGACCCGGGATATCCCTCCTGTTGTCTATTTCCATGAAACAGATGCCCATAAGGTTCAAGATGAGGTCTCCGAATACATTATCACCGGGGGCTATCCGGAATCCGACCCTCGCCATAAGCGGATGAAATCCGGAATTCATGAGCAGTTCGTCCGGCTGCTCAACAATATCGCTTTGGAATTGAAGCGGCCCGAGGGAGTGGAACTGCCGGCTTCATGGATATCCGGGTTTTACGGCTCGGGAAAATCGAGCTTTGCCAAACTGCTGGGGCTGGCATTGGACCGGATGGCGCTGCCGGACCGCAGGGAACTCTCGGACGCGCTTCTGGCAAGGGATGATTCTCCCAATGCACCCGAATTCCGCGCGGCATGGAAGGCCGTGGCCGATAGGATCGATTCCATGGCCGTGGTCTTTGATATCGGCGCGATGGCCAGGGAGAATGAAGATGTCCACGCCGTGGCCAGGCGGAAGATCCAGGAGCGTCTCGGCTACTGCTCCACCAGCCACCATGTGGCCGACTATGAGCTGAAGCTGGAGCTGGATGGAAAATGGGAGGCGTTTGTTGAAAGCGCTCAAAAGGTTTTGGGAAAGCCCTGGAAGGCGGCCAGGAGCCATCAGCTCGCGGAGGATGAATTCTCCCAGGTGCTTCATGTGATGTATCCGGATCTTTATACCGACCCCCTGAGCTGGGCCGACAGCCGGGCCGGCTCCCAGTCCGGAGCCGGTTCTTCGGTCGCTGAGACCACGCGGATCATTGCCGATATGCTCGATCTGCGGGCCCCCGGCAAAACCCTCTTCATCGTCGTGGACGAGGTCAGTCAGCACATTTATCAGAACGACTCCCGAATGCTGAAGCTCCAGTCCATGGTATCGGATCTGGGGCAGAAGCTGAAGGGGCGGGTATGGTTGATGGCAACAGGCCAGCAGAAGCTGGAGGATGCCGAGGAGAAGACGGTTCTGGGGAAATTGAAGGACCGGTTTCCGCCCCGGCTGCGGGTGCATCTCTCTCCGACCAATATCCGGGATGTGGTGCATAAGCGTCTGCTGAAAAAGGCTCCGGATCAGGAGGGGACTCTTCGGGAGCTTTTTCAGAAGTACCGGAGCGATCTGAAGCTGTACGGGTATTGCTGCGAGGCAATCACGGAAGATGATTTCGTGGAGGTCTATCCCATGCTGCCGGGGCATGTGGATCTGATCATGCAGATCACCACGGAGATGCGCCTGCATTCCACCCGGGGCAAGGGCGACGATTATGCCATCCGGGGATTGCTGCAACTGCTGGGCGAGCTGTTTCGGGAACAGCGGCTCGGGGAAAAGGAGCTGGGAGAGCTGGTGACGCTGGACCGGATCTATGATGTCCAGCATACTGCGCTGGATACGGATCTGCAGAACACAATGGCCCGGATTCTTTCCCAAGGTGCTGTGATCGAAGATCCGCAGGCGGCCGGCGTTGCCAAGGCCGTGGCGCTTCTGGAGCTGATCCAGGAGCAGGAGCCGACCACCCTCCAATTGATCTGCCAGTGCCTCTACAGTCGGTTGGGCATGGGCAACCAGGAGCCGGGTGTCCAGAAAATCCTCAATATGCTTTGCGATGAAGGTCTTCTCTCCTATTCCGAAAAACAGGGATACAAGATCCAGAGTTCGGCCGGCCAGGAGTGGCAGCGGGAAAGAGAAGCCAGAAGCGTCACAGGGGCAGAAACTCACAAGGTGGTGGCCGAAAAACTGAAAGAGCTGGTCGGCGCGCTGGAGCGTCCCAAATACAAGAAGAAGGGGTTTCCGTGGGCCGCATTTTTCTGTGATGCCAAAGATACCCAGAATGAACAGCGGCTTCAGTCGCCTTTGGATGCGGCTGTTGCCATGGTCGATTTCCGATACCTGAACACAAAAGAAGATCGAAGCCCTTTGTTTTGGACAGGGGAGAGCAACTCCCAGAACCTCCGGGATCGGATCATTTGGGTCAATGGAAAAACCGATGCGGAGACCCGTATCCGGGAACTGGTAAAATCCCGCAAGATTCTGAACCGATACAGCTCCCATGCATCTTCGCTGCCGCCGAACAAGCAGCGCCTCTATTACGAGGAGCAGGGCCGGTGCGAGGATCTTGAAAAAAAGGCCGCGAGCGCGGTGGCTGAATCGTATATGGCCGGCGAGATCTACTTTCGGGGGCGGCGCATCGAAAAACAGCCCCACGGCGTTACCTTTTCCACAGCGCTTTTGGGGGTTGCCGAGGCGATTCTGCCGGAGCTGTACAGCCGTTATATGGATATGGCCGTCACCCCCGGGGAGCTGAATCAGCTTCTGGAGCCGAACCTGTCTGGCCCTTCCACGAAATTCATGTCCGGAGGGCTGGGCATTCTCGATCTGGATGCGGGAAAATATATTGCCACCTGCTCAGGGGAGGTTCCGGCCCGGATTCAGGAGTATATCCGGGAAAACAGCGGGGTTTCGGGGCGTGACCTGCTGACCGCGTTCGGGAAACCGCCATACGGTCATCCGCCGGATGTGGTCAAGGCCTGTCTCGCGGGTCTTCTGCGCGGTGCCAAGGTCCGGGTCCGACCCGAAGCCGGGGCTGAGATCACCTCGATTCGTGATCCCGGCGCCAAGGATATGTTCCAGAAGGATCGGGAATTCAAAAGAGCCGATATTCTTCCCCCGGCCGATCAGGGGATCAGCGCCCGGGATCGGATCGCGATCTGCAAATTTTTCAATGCCTGTCTCAATGTGGATATCGATCGGGAAAACGATGCCATCGCCGATGCCGTCTTCCACCATTTTCCCCAGCAGGTGAACCGGATACAGGAGCTTGAGGGAAAATGGAACCGGCTCCCGGAGCGGCCCGAGCTGCCCGAGCAGATCCGGAACCTGAGAAAGGCGCTGGAGGAATGCAAGCGGTCCCGTCATGTGGAGCCGACGGTGCTGGCCCTGAAAAAGCATCTGGACGTGCTGCGGGACGGCACGGAGCAACTGGGCATCCAGTTGGCGGAGCTGACAGACGAGAACCTGA
>JAABSP010000044.1 GCA_011390345.1 Desulfobacteraceae bacterium | reverse complement strand
GCGCGGCCCTCTGGCCCCTCCTGGAGCCCCAGTGGAAGGACCCGAAAAAATGGTGGTCCGAACTCTGCAACGCCAATGGCCGAAAGGATTATGACTGGTCACACCTCGCGGCCCGATACTTCCCCGCACGGGTCGATGAGAAATGTCAAAACGACCCCTCCCTTGCCGTGGCCCACGGCCGCTTCTGGAAATACCACCCGGAAAAGGCATACCAGTGGGAACTGCGGCTTCAGGATGAGATCGAGCCCTGGTTCACCATCGACGAGGAGGATTCCGACGATCTATCGGCCGATTTTGAGGAAAACAACCGGGCAAAGGCCGAAGAACTGATCGCGACAGAATGCAGGCGCCGGGAACGAAACCGCGCAAAAGCCGAAAGAGAAGCCGGAGCCGACGCGGATGAAGAAGAGGACAATGCAGCGGAAAACGGCTGGGAGGCAGATCCGCTATTTGCAGATGGGGGGGAAGAATGAACCCCACGGGCCCCATCGCCGCCAGACTGGAGGAGGAACTCAAACAGAAGATCCGCCAATACGGCATCGTGGTATGGCTCGATAAAAGCGCTTCCTATGCCGCTTATGCGGACGCCCTTGCCGAACGGAGCAAAACCGGGGACTTTCCTTTTCCGGTGATCCCTTTCCGGGGCAGCTTTCTGGAGATGATGCTCTTGATGGAGACGTATGAGAACGGCATCGATCCTGATCCGCTGCTCATCCACATGCCGGGCCACACCGAAGATTCGATCCGCCGGACCCCGATGCTGGAGATGTACCGGGCCGGATATCGTCACCGCCGCTCCCTGGAAACCCTGGTGCGGGAAGTCGCCACAGGCAAAGTCCCCCCGGATGAGATCGACGCATTCATCAGAACAAATCCAACTGACCTTTTCGACGCCGAATCATGGCTTTCGGAAAAGACCGGCCGCTTGAAGGAGGAGACCGCCCTTTATCTGGAAAACCTCTCCCTTGAATGGATCATCGACGGCCTGATCGGAGAAAATCAGGAGTTCCGGAATCGCTTTACCGACCCGAACGCGCTGAAGATCCTTTCCGACCATCTCCACCGCCACACCGGCATGAATCCGCCCTTTCTCCGATTCTTCATGGGAGAGGAACCCCTCTCCTTTCCGAACCTCCGGGAAGCCATTGCCGCATGGCTGATGTGCGTGGAGTACGTCCATGATCTGACGGTTCCGCCCCATCTGGAGGCATTAAAACCGCTTGCCGGTATCTCAGATCCCCTGAAGAAAAGCTGCCGAAGCCTCCTGGACCATCTCCGCAGCCGCTACCCCGAAGCCTATGCGGCCCATGCCATGACTGCGGAATCCCTGCTGCACCAAGAGATCGACGCCCATCCCCCCGAAGCCCTGGGCCGGATCGACACCTTCAACCGGGAGCAGGAGCGCATTTTATACAGCGCGGTCCACTCCCTGCTGGAGGGCGAGTGGGAAAAGGTCATCAACTGGACCGGCCATCGGGTGGAGACCCGATCCTTCTGGCTCAACCGGGACCCGGTGCGCCGGATGACCTGGACACTGATTGCGGATGCCGCTGTTCTGGGAAATCGGATCGAACAATCGGGCCGCCCCCTGAAAGGGGCCGGGGACTTTCAGGAGGTTCTGGAATACTACACGACCCAGGGGTGGAAGATCGACAACGCGCACCGGCGGTTCGAACAGCAGCAGATGAAACTGCTCGACTCCAAAATGCCGCACTTCACCCTGCTTCACGAAGCCTTTGGCCGGCTGCGAATCCGCTACCGCGAGTGGGCCGATGCCCTTGCCGAAGACTTTGCCTCCCTCTGCGAACAGGAGGGATTTCTTCCCCCTGCGGACCTGCGGCAGCGGGAAATCTTTCAGCGGATCATCCATCCCCTGCTCAAAAATGATCAGCGGGTGGCCTGTTTCCTGCTGGATGCCTTCCGCTTTGAGATGGCCGCGGAACTGGCCCATGGAATGATTGAAAAGGGGGCGCAGGTCCTTCTAAAAGGCCGCTATGCGGAGCTGCCCACCATCACCGCGGTGGGGATGAACGCGCTGGCCCCGACTGCGGACCGGGGAAGGCTGACGCTCTCCGGCGACAACGGGTTCAACGGCTTTAAAACCGGAGAATACACGGTCCGAAGACCCGAAGACCGGACCCGGGCAATGGGAGATCGGAGCCTCGACAATGTGGCTTCGGGCCGGAAACAGACCCGGGGGATGGAGCTGACCGATATCTGCCAACGCTCTCTTGAGGGCATCAAAAAAAGCTGCGCGGGGGCAAGACTCATTGTTGTCCACGGCCGGGAGATCGACGCGGCCGGGGGGGCGAATGTGGGAACCGCAAGCTTCGAAGTGCTGCTGCGCCAGATCCGCGCCGCGTGGAACCAGCTTCGAGCCATCGGGATTCAGACATTCATATTTACGGCGGATCACGGTTTTCTGCTCAACGATCATACGGTCCCGCAGATCCCCTACGGCAGCAAAACCACCCCCGATGCCCGGTATATCCTGGCGCGGGAGCCCCGGGCCGAGGCGGGCATGATCCCGGTCTCTTTAACAGCGCTGAACTATGAGGGACAGGAGGGGTATCTGCTCTTTCGAAGAGACACCGCACTCTTTGCCAACCCGGGCCGGGGGGAGAGCTTTGTCCACGGCGGAAACAGCCTGCAGGAGCGGGTGATTCCGGTATTGACGGTATCCCATCGGACTTCGGCGCATACCGGCGACACCCGGTATGAGATTACAGCCGCGTCCCTGCCGGAAGTGCTCGGCAACAGCCGGATTCAGATCTTACTTGCCGATGCCTCGCAGTCCCAGTTGAAGCTGACGGGCGCGGGCGCCGCGACCCTGGCCCTCCGAACGCCGGAACGGGAGGATATCGAAGTGACCCTGAAGGAGGTGATCGGCGCTTCGATAGAGAACCAGGCATTTCGGCTGAAGACCGACGGGACCGCGGTCGAGATCCTGTTCGACCTCAAAGGCCCCAGAGACGAGCGGGCGAGAATCGAGGTCTTCCCGGTGGACAGCGGCGAGACGGTTTCGCCGGTGGTTGTGGACGGCTATTTCAATGTATGGGGTAGAATCGGCGCGGAAGGGAGCCAAAGCCCCGATGAATCCCAGGCCCAAGATGGCCGGGACTGGCAGGAGAATTTCGAAGACCCGGCCATCCAAAGGATCTTCACCCACCTGGGGGACCACGGGGCCATCACCGAAGCCGAACTCAACGGCATCCTCGGCTCTCCCCGAAAGGTTCGCCGTTTCGCGGCCGCGTTCGAGGAACATGCGGCCAAAGCGCCTTTTTCCGTCAGAATCGAAACAACGCCGACCGGCAAACGGTATGTGAAAACATAGAGAGGATATATGGGAATCAGCGAACGGGACATCGAACATATCTTTGAGCGCCTCCGCTGCGGCGTGGTGCCGGAACGGGGGCTGGACGCCTTTGCCGTGGGCATCGAAAAGGAACGCGCGGAAATCCATCGGCAACTGAAGCTCATCGAAGAGGGGGAAGGCGCGTTCAAGTTTCTCCGGGGCGGATACGGCTGCGGAAAGACCTTCATGTCCCGGCTGGCCCTTCTGGACGCCCAGAGCCGGGGATTTGCCACCAGCTTCGTGGTGGTCTCCGACAATGATCTGCATTTCCATAAATTCGACGATGTCTATCGGAAGGTGGTTCAGGAACTGGGCACGGCCGCATGCCCCAGAAGCGCGCTTGGAGACATCCTGGACCGGTGGATCGCCCGGGTGGAGGACGAGCTGATATCGGCCGGCGCGGTCGAGGAGGCTCCGGACTTTGACGAAAAAGTGCAGAACCGGATGGAGGAGAATCTCGCCTCCTTTACCCGGGGCAGCGCCCCCGAGGACATGGGCCGGGTGCTTCGGACGATCTTCGCGCTCAAGCAGGAGGGGAACCTTTCCGATGCCGCGTCTTTGATCTCCTGGCTGTCGGCCAGCGAAAACGTCGCGTCCGGGGCCAAAAAAACGGCCGGTATCAAAGGCGACATCAGCAGCCGGGATGCGATGGATTATCTGCGGGGCATCCTGGAGATCGTCAAGGCGGCCGGATACAGGGGGCTGGCGATCCTCATCGACGAAACCGAAACCATCCTGCGGATGCGCCGGGATGTCCGGGGAAGAAGCCTCAACGGCATCCGTCAGATCTGCGACGCGGCAAACAGCTATCCGGGGCTGCTCTGGATCTTCACCGGCACTCCGGAATTCTTTGACGCGAAGCGGGGGGTTGCGGGGCTTGCCCCTCTCCATGACAGGATTCGCTTCATGTCCCACGGCGACTATGTCAGCCTGCGCCAGCCCCAGCTCGCGCTCAACCCGTTCCGCCGGGAACGGCTCAAGGAGGTGGCCCTGAAGCTGCGGGAACTCTATCCGGCCGGGGATCGGGCGCTGTTCAACAAAAAGATCGCCCTGACCTATATCGATCAGCTCATCGACAAAGTGACCCAGGGCTTTGCCGGGGATGTGGGGGTGATCCCCCGGCAGTTTCTCCGCCACCTGGTGAATATCATGGATCTGGCGGCAGAACATGCCGATTTTGACCCGATAACGGTTGAGGGCTTTGAGCCCCGGGAGCCGAGCGACGCGGAAAACCGCGTCATGGCCGGCCAGAACGCCTATGACGAGGAGCCGGAGGATGAACAGGGATATGAGCCCGTGGAATTCTGATCTGACATGAGCACCTTTTCCCGATACCCGCCCCGGCTCCAGGAGGCCATCGTCTCCCGCCTCGGGTGGACCCATCTGCGGCCCGTGCAGGAGATGGCCTCGGAGGCCCTGCTCGACGGAAAGAACGCGCTGATCCTGGCCCCCACGGCCGGAGGCAAGACCGAAGCCGCGATTTTCCCCCTGCTGGCCCGGATGATGGCCGAGCCGGTCCAGGGGCTCCGGATGCTCTACATCGCCCCCCTCAAGGCGCTGCTCAACAATCAGCGGGACCGGCTGGGGGAATATACCGAGATGGTGGGTCTGCGCCGCTTTTTGTGGCACGGCGATATCAAACCTTCCCGAAAAGAGGAATTCAAACGCGATCCGGCAGAAATTCTCATGACAACCCCGGAATCCCTGGAGGTGATGCTCCTTTCCGCAAGGGTGGCCCATCCCCGACTCTTCAGGGAGCTGAGATATGTGGTGATCGACGAGATCCACGCCTTTGCCGGCCTGGATCGGGGGGCCCATCTCATGTCGGTCCTCGAACGCATCTGCCGCCACGCGACCCACGATGTTCAGCGGGCCGGCCTCAGCGCCACCGTGGGCAATCCGGCCCATATCCTCCGATGGATGCAGGGCAGTTCAAACCGGACCGGAACGGTCATCGATCCCCCGAAGAGGCCGACGCCCAAAGATATTCGCATCCACCTCCATGAATCGATCCCATCAATGGCCCGGCGGGCCAGCGGACTGGCTCTGGGCAAAAAGAGCCTCTTCTTCTGCCAGAGCCGCTCTTTGACCGAAAGCATCGCAGACCGGATGCGCAACCGGGGAACCGATGTATTCGTCCATCACAGCTCGGTCTCCCCCGAAGAGCGGGCCGCTGCCGAAGAGCGCTTCCAGGGAGGGACCAACATGGCCATCGTCTGCACATCCACACTGGAGCTGGGCATCGACGTTGGGGATCTGGACCGGGTGCTTCAGGCCAACGCGCCCTCCACGGTCTCCGCGTTTCTTCAGCGGCTGGGCCGCACCGGGCGCCGGGAGGGGCAGCGGGCCAACACCACCTTTTTCTGCGAGGACCCGGAGACGCTCCTTCAGGCCATCGCGATCGTTGAACTGGCAAGGGAAAACTGGGTTGAGCCGGTTCCGGAAAGCACCCGCTGCTGGCCCGTGCTGGTCCATCAATTGTTCGCGCTGACCCTCCAGTTCGGCGCGATCAGCAAAGAGCGCTGCTGGGAGATCCTCTCGGCCGTGCCCGATTTCTCCGGCATCGCGGTCCAGGAGTTCGAAGCCCTTGTGGCCCACCTCATCGACAAAGAATACCTGTACGCCTCGGCCGGCCTCCTCTCCCTGGGCGATGAGGCCGAAAGAATCTACGGTTCAAAAAATTTTCTGGAACTCTACTCGGTCTTCACCAGCCCCCAGCTTTACACCATCAAGACCGAAGCCGGATATCTCCTCGGCACGCTGGAGCAGGATTTTGTGGACAAGCTGGTGGAGGAGATGAGTTCCTTCCTCCTGAGCGGCCGGGCATGGACTGTGATCCACGTCAACCATGCGGACCGCGCGGTCCGGGTAAAGCCCGCGCCCCGGGGAAAAGAGCCGAGCTGGGGCGGATTCGCCCCCCAGATCTTAGGGTATGAGATCTGCCGGAAGATCAAAAGGATCATCACCGGCGATGATCCTATCCCCTATATCGATGAACCCGCGCAGGCGCAGTTGGCGGCCATCCGGGACGACCTCGGGCCCCTTCTCAGAGGAACCGGGCCTCATATTCAGATTGAAACCAAAAGAGCCCTCTGGTGGACCTTTGCCGGGGGCCGGATCAACCACACCCTGCGCTACGGCCTTGAAATACAGCTCAACGCCAAAGTGGTCGCGGACAACTTCCGCATCAAAATCGAGGGCAGCGGCATCGTCTCCGAGACCCTGCCCGCATTGATCGGCAATATGGCCCGAAAGTGCTTCTGGGAAGAGCGGGAGAACCGGGAAAGCATTCTTGCGGCGCTGCCCAATTACCGGCTGAGCAAGTTTCAGCCGGCGCTGCCGGAGGTTTATGCGGCCGAGATGGTGGGGCGGTATCTGCTGGATGTGGAAGGGGCGGCCGCGTTTGCCGAAACATTCTGTTTCCGCTTCCCCCGCTCCCGTGGCGGGGGTGGGTGCGATGGATGCGCCTGCGCGGAGGCCTGAGACCTGTCGAAAGCGCCCGCGCCGGCCAGGCTGGGGCAAGATGCCTGTCGATGCGCCGGCATGTCGTGCGGCGCTCCGGATGGCCCCGGCGCTTGAGGCGTATTGGCGAAAAGTCGAAAACCGTCGTATTATATTACGGAAAATATTAATTACAAAAACACCGCATCAGACTGTGATGGGGATCATCAGCCCCCACTTATCAACCGAAAATTAAACATGGATGGCAAAAACAGAAACAATATCAGAATCGGCATGAAAGTCGATATAGTCCAGAAACAGGATCAGAGGACTGGGAAGTTTACATCAGGCATTGTAAAAAGGATACTTACCAAATCTGCCAATCATCCACATGGCATCAAGGTTGAGCTTGAATCCGGAGAGATAGGGCGGGTGAAGAGAATCCTCTGACAGCCAATGACCAGGGGCCACTGCTACCAATATGTTCTCCAGGGCTGAAGAAAGATTGTCATGAATCCGAAGTGGTATTGATGACTCGATGTTCTTCAGGGATTTTATCACGGACCCGTGAGCTGCCGGTGCCGCTGGGCAGCAATTTCGTACATGCCTTAAAAAATTATTGATAATCTATCCGAAAAATTGACAGATAGAATTGGCAGGGGGTTTTCAACGACGAACCTCCGTTATTTTAGAAAATTTTATCAGGTCTATTCCGAGCGTGCTCCTGAGATTCGCCACATTGGATGTGGCGAATCCAATACGACTCCAAAACGCTACACCCAATGTGGCGTTTTGGACGACTTATCGGAATCTCTTGAAGCACAAATCTTGCGTGGTTTCTCACCAAGCCTCGGTTAGTCTCATTATCGGGCTCTCATGGACGTAGAAAATAAAAACGAGAGGCTGTTCTACGAGATTGAGGCGGAAAAAGAAAATTGGGACGTCAAACATCTTAATCGCCAGATTCACACTTTTCTTTTCGCCAGATTGTTCAAAAGCAAAGACAAGGAAGGTGTCCTGGCGCTCACCCGGGAAGGACAGAACCCACAAAAGCCGGAAGACATAATTAAAAATCCATACATTCTGGATTTTATAGGTATTCCTGATACCAGAATATTCCACGAATCAGAGCTGGAAACCGCAATCATTGCCAACCTCCAGGAGTTTTTGCTGGAATTGGGCAAGGGGTTTGCCTTTGTCGGACGTCAGAAGCGTATGCAGTTTGATGACAAATATTTTTATATAGACCTGGTCTTCTATAATTGCATTCTGAAATGCTATTTGCTGATTGATCTAAAAATTGGCGAACTGACTCATCAGGATATAGGACAAATCGACGGTTATGTGCGCATGTTTGAAGAACAGTACCGACAGGAAAGCGACAATCCGACCATTGGCTTGATTCTTTGCTCGAATAAAAAAGAAGCCATTGTCAAATATTCAGTTCTCAACGAAAGCAAAAATATTTTTGCGTCAAAATATATGCTCTATCTGCCGACCGAAGAACAATTGAAGCTGGAGATAGAAAAGGAACGTAAATTGATCGAAGAATATCTGGAGAATAAAAATGAGTAATGAACAACAGAATATTGATTTGTTTACCTATGGTTCCACCTGGCTCCGGGCGGATTTCCATCTGCACACCAAAGCAGATAAGGAATTCAAATACACCGGTGAAGAAAACAGCTTTGTTACAGACTATGTCTCGGGTTTAAAGTCCTCAGGAATACGGCTTGGCGTCATCACCAATCATAATAAATTTGATCGGAATGAATTCAAAGCGCTTCGGAAAAAAGCTCGTAAAGAAGAGATTTTCGTTTTACCCGGGGTGGAATTGTCAGTCAATGACGGTTCCAACGGCGTTCACACATTAATTGTCTTTAGTGATCAATGGCTTGAAAACGGAAATGATTACATATCTCCTTTCATCATCAGCATGTTTCCCGGTAAGGCCGAGTCAGAGTATCAACATGAAAACGGCCGAAGCGATAAAAATATCCTTCAGGTGGCTGAAGAGCTGGAAAAAACAGGCCGGGATTATTTTCTGATATTTGCTCATGTGGAGCAAAAATGCGGTTTATGGAAGGAAATGGACGGCGGCAAATTAAGTGATTTCAAGGAAAAACGCTACAACACGGTCAGAATGCAAACACTTGGTTTTCAAAAGGTCAGAACCCATGATGTTCCAGATAGAGTTTGCCGAGTCAAAGTAAAAAATTTGCTTGGGGACTGGTATCCTACAGAAGTCGAGGGATCTGACTGTAAAACCATTGAAGAAATAGGCAAAGGGGAAACAGGATTTATCAAACTGGGTGCATTTTCCTTTGATGCCGTCAAATATGCCTTGCTGGACAAAGAAAACCGGGTTGCACAAGAACCTTGTAAATATACACACTCCCACATTCGCAATATCAGATTCACCGGTGGGACGATGGCAGGTCATGAGCTTCATTTTTCGCCTGAACTGAATACACTGATCGGCATTCGCGGTAGCGGAAAGTCGTCTGTTCTGGAAGTGCTTCGCTATGCGCTTGAAATTCCTTTTGGGGATAAAGCCGGGGATCAGAAATATAAGCAGGACCTGATCGGATTTACCCTGGGAAGCGGCGGCAAAATCGAGATCGATGCGGTGGACCGGTACGGGAGGCAATACACGATTCGAAGGGTTTGGAAGGAACCTTATTCCGAAGCCCTGGTTGATGGAAAACTACAGCCGGGAGTTTCTATTCGGGAAACCGTTATACACAAACCGATTTACTTCGGACAAAAAGACCTTTCAAGCACAGGCGAAGGATTTGAAAAAGACCTGGTGGATAAGCTGCTCGGGGCAAAGTTAGAGGACGGCCGCCGCGGAATCGATCAGCAGAAAAAGAAAGTCGTTGAGGCAGTCGACCGCCTTCAGAAAATCAGCAATGTCCAGGAACAGATTAAAGAACAAAAAAAGATCAAGCAAGACTCGGAACACCGACTACAATTTTACAAGGCGCATGGCATTGAGGAAAAGCTTCAAAAGCGCCTGGATTTTGATAAGGATGTCCGTACAATAGACAAAGGCATCGAACTGACAAAAATTTTTGTTTCAGACCTTGAAGATTTGCTTGCCCGGCATGAGGATGATATCCGCAATTTCCAAGGATACGGATCAAAGCATAATACGATGTTGTTCGAAAAATTTTACCAGCAGTATGAAACATACATATCTTTCATTGAACAGGTAAAAGCCTGGTTGAAAAAAGAAAACGCGACCAAAGTTTCGCTGCTTGAATACCAGAAAGAACTGGCGGGCATACGTAAAGGCATGGTGGAGGAATTCGCCGAAATTGAACGGAAGCTGGCTGAAGAATTAAAGGACAGCGGTTCGCAGAACATCAGTTCCGAAGAATTCCTGAGTTTGAAGAAGAAACTCACCCTTGCAAAGCAGCTAATTTCTGAACTGGAAAAACAGGGCAAACAAACAGAAAACTTACGCAATGCCCTCCTTGTAGAACTGAAGAAACTGAACGATCTCTGGCTTGAAGAATTCAACCTCATTAAGGCAGAACTTGATAAAGTCGGCGACAATGGCTCTTCTCTGTTTATTACTTCCGGTTATAAAGAGGATAAACAGGCTTTCCTTTCTTTCATGAAGGAAATGTTCAAAGGCAGCGGTATCAGGGAAACAACCTATCAGGGCATTGTTGATAAGTATGTTGATTTCATTGCTATTTATAAAGATTTCGAGAAAGCACAAAAAATCTTTGGCAGCAATCCGCAAATCCTGACGGATCTGTTTATGAAAGGCCTGAAAAGTCTGTTGACATATCAGACGCCAAACAAATTCACAATCGTGTATCGTGGCAAAGCGTTGCAGCACCACTCGCTGGGACAGAGGGCTTCAGCGTTGATTCTATTTGTTCTCAGCCAGAATGAAAATGATGTCATCATTATCGATCAACCGGAAGATGACCTGGATAATCAAACCATCTATGAAGATGTGATCAAATTGATCCGGGAGATGAAACCGAGTGTCCAATTCATTTTTGCCACCCACAATCCAAATATACCGGTTCTGGGTGATGCGGAACTGGTTCACGCATGCTCATTTGCCGATGACAAAGTTCAGGTTGACTCGGGTAGTGTGGACAACCATCAGACCCAGCAGACCATTATAAGAATCATGGAAGGCGGCAAAGAGGCCTTTAACCGCCGCAAGGAGATCTACGAGATATGGAAACCGTAGAAATTATGCAAATACTTGAACAGGGCGAAGACAGCAAAAATCAGTTCAAGAAGAATATCAATAATATTGACGCACTGGCTATTGAATTGATTGCCTTCAGTAATACACTGGGTGGAAAGATATTTATTGGTGTTGATGATGATGGTTCCATTATCGGTTTAACTACGGATGATATCCGTCGCATCAATCAGTTGCTGTCCAATGCCGCCAGTCAAAACCTAAAACCTGCTATCAATCCACTGACGGAGATAGTTACAATCAATGGAAATCGGATTCTGATTATTGACGTTCCCCAGGGAATTAACAAGCCATATCAAGATAAGAATGGCTCCATCTGGGTAAAAAGCGGCGCTGATAAAAGAAAAGCCACGGCAAGAGAAGAACTGCAACGGCTGTTTCAAAGTTCAAGTGTTGTTCATGCTGATGCAGTCTCCATTCAGGGAACAACCATTAACGACATTGATGTCGATGTTTTCAGAAAATTTTTCAAGATGGAATTTGAAGAGACCATTGAAGAACAGGAAATTCCATTGATTAAAATCCTTGAAAATATGAACCTTGCGAAAAATGAAGAGTTGAATCTTGCCTGCTTATTGTTGTTTGGGAAAAACAATAAGTTTAAACTTCCCGTATTTTTGGTGAAATGCGTTTGTTATCCTGGAACTTCCATTGATGAAGAAAATTACATCGAGAGTCAGGACAATACAGGAACTGTTGATGAAATTTTCAAGAAAACAAACTCATTTCTAAATAGAAACATTAAAAGTATCCAGGGAGATCAAGGAGTTAACTCATTGGGGGTACAAGAAATACCGAAACCTGTTTTCGAAGAACTTGTAACAAATGCTCTTATGCATAGAGATTATTTTGTTTCAGCTCCAATTCGCATTTTTATTTTTTCAGATCGCATTAAAATAATAAGTCCCGGGCATTTGCCTAATAATCTGACCATTGAAAATATCAAATCGGGAAATTCAAATATAAGAAATCCGATATTGACTTCTTTTGCGACAAAATTATTACCTTATAGAGGCTTGGGAAATGGAATCAGGCGAGCATTAAAGGCGTACCCGGACATTCATTTTATTGATGACCGGGAGGGAAATCTCTTCAAGTGCATTATCCGGCGTCGCCTGATTAACGAGGAAAGATAATTGGATCTAAAACTCAAGTCTGCCGGTGAAATTATTAACCACCTCATCACTTGGGGCGAGATCAGCCGCTTTGAGTTGAGCGGTATTGCCGGTGCTCAGGACTGGGTTGCAATCTTTAAAAATGCGGGAGTCCTGAACATTGTGGCCACTGATATCTGGAGCCTTTCACCCGAACTCTGGAGCCTGCTCCGGGAAGATGCAGAAAAGGCACTTCGTAACGCTTTATTTCAAGTCCCGGAATATCGCGACTACCTGATTTCCATTCTTGCCGAAGGCGCCGCTTCCGCCGCCAAGCAGGGACTGCTTGATGAGGTTGAAAAATGGTCCGGCAATGAGCTGCTGCCGTTTCTTTCATCCATAAACCGGATGCTGAACCAAATCGAGGCCGATGGGAAACGGATCATCGACCAGAAAAAGGCTGCCCTGCCCGTCCGTTTTACCCTTTACGCTCCAGCAGCTCAACCACCTTCCGAATCACTATAGACCGCTGCAGGGGCTTGGGAAGATACGCGTCGAACCCGGCCTTTTCGATTCTCTCCCTGTCCGATTTCATGGCCGAGGCAGAGACCGCGATCAGCGGAATGGTGCGAAGAAGGCTGTCGGCCTTGAATTGTTCTGCGGCCTCATAGCCGTCCATCACCGGCATGCGGATATCCATCAGGATGATATCGGGCTTCTGCTGCCGGGAAAGATCAAGAGCCTCCCTGCCATTTTCCGCCTCCATGAAATGAGAGGTTTGATCTTTTAACAGGGCGATCAACAGCTTGCGATTGAAATCGATGTCATCCACGATCAGGATGCGGGTCTGGGGCGGGATCGCCATTTCATTTGAAGAATCCCGCAAGAGTTGGGGCTTTGAAGGATCATCGGCTGCGATTTTCGGCAGCAATATTTCAAATGTCGTACCCTCTCCCTCTTGGCTGAACAGGACGACCTTTCCGTTCATCAATTCCGTCAGCCGTTTCACGATGGCCAGCCCCAGACCGATTCCTTCGTATCTTCTGGTGCTTGACCCGTCGATCTGCTGAAAGATATCGAAAATCGAACCAATGGAAGATTGGGAAATCCCGATGCCGGTATCCTGAACCAGAAGCTTCAGATCCACCCTCTCAGGGTTATTTTCATCGCTGCCGGCTTCGGCGACATTTTGCGCGGAGATTCGAACAGTACCGGCCTCGGTGAACTTTACACCGTTTCCAACCAGGTTCACCAGAATCTGCCGCACCCGAACCGCATCCATAATCAGACGCGCGGGAATATTTTCATCCACGTTGATTTCCAGCTCGATCCCCTTTTCCGCGGCCTTCCCTCCATAGATCTGTTCGATCTCCTTGAAGATCTCACGGAGATCGACCGGTTCATGGATCAGCTCCATTTTGCCGGTCTCGATCCGGGCCAGATCGAGGATATCGTCGATGAGCCGTAGCAGGCTTGCGCTGTTGATCCGGATCGCCCGGATATACTCCTGCGCGGCCGCATCCAGGTCGAAACCGTTGAGAAGATTTGCAAATCCGACGATCGCGTTCATGGGGGTGCGGATTTCGTGGCTCATATTGGCCAGAAATTCGCTCTTGGCCCGGCTGGCGGCCTCGGCCGTCTCCTTGGCTCGCAGCAGCCCCACAGTCATCTCCTTCCGGTTTTGGATTTCCCGGTGCAGGGCCTCGGTGCGGTTGGAGAGCTGATCTTCCAGGCTGTTCTGATGAGTCCTCAGCTCCCGGAGCAGACGCTGGTTTCCGACCTTGAGACGGCGGCGCTCCAGCGCATTCTTCACCGACAGGATCAGATGCTCCACATCATTTAAGGGCTTGGTGAAAAAGTCGCTGGCCCCGATCGATTTCAACGCGTCCACCGCTCGCTCTACAGTGGCATGTCCCGTGATGAAGATGATCTCGGTATCCTCGTCATACTCTTTAATCCGCCGGGCCATATCGAGCCCGTCCATCACAGGCATCCGGATGTCTGTCAGCACCAGGTCGAACCGGTGCTTGTGGAAAAGATCCAGGGCCTCCCGGCTGCTGCCGGCGGTCGTTACATCCAAATACTCTCCTTGAAAGACAAAGGAGAGAAAATCCGTGATATCGGGCTCATCATCGACGATCAATATGCTTTCATTCATTGCTGTTGCCTTTTTTTCGGGTTTTTTGGGGTCGATCCGGTCTCACCGGAAGAAGAATTCGGATTGTGGTTCCTTCTTCAGAGGAACCGAGGATTTCGATCTTTCCGCCATGATCCCGGATGATGCCGTAGGAGATGGAAAGCCCCAATCCGGTTCCCTTTCCCACCTCCTTTGTGGTGAAGAAAGGGTCGAAGATCTTCTCCTGTATTGCCGGGGAGATCCCGCTTCCGTTATCCCGGAACAGGATTTCCACCCACTCTTCTTTTTCGCCCACGGGCCGGGCCGTCACCGCAATCTTTCCCGGAAAAGGGCTCTGTTCCGATTCCCGGGCTTGGATCGCGTCCCGGGCATTGGTGATGAGATTCAAAAAGACCTGCTCCAGCGGATTGGGATTTCCCCGGATCAGGGGCAGACTCTCAAAAAACCGGGTCCGGACTTCGATGTTCCGGTTCCGGAGCTGCTGTTTTGTCAGGGAAAGGGCCTCTTTTACGGTCTCTTCGACATTCACCCGGACAAATGTCCTGGGCGACTGCCGGGAAAATGTCCGCAGATGATCGATGATATGCATCATCCGAGTGGTGTTCTTCTCCAGGGTCTCCATCTGCCGGCCCACGATCTCCAGGGTCATCCTCCCCTTGGGGATGCTCCGGGCGATGACCTGCACCCCGCCCCGGATAACCATGAGAGGCTGGTTCAGTTCATGGGCAACGCCCGCGGCCAGCTCCCCGATGGAGGCCAGTTTCGCGGCCTGCACCAGTTGAAGCTGGGTCTCTTTGAGTTCCCGCAGGGCCGCGCCTTTGGCCAGACTGGCCTCTTCTGCGGTCTGCCGGACCTGGTTGGCCATCTCCAGGGCCTCCTGAAGCACCGAGTTTGCTGCACGCAGCGCGGCCGTGCGCTCCTCCACCTGGGTCTCCAGCTCCTCCTGGTGCAGGGCAAGACGCCGATCCCGCTCCTCGATCTGGGAGAGCATGTGATTGAAGCCCGACATGAGCAGGCCGATCTCGTCATGGGGTCGGGTCGGAGCCCGCAGGGAATAGTTCTTCTCCCGGGAGACCCGGCCCATGATCACCGACAGCAGGATAATGGGCCCGGAGATCAGCCCCTGGAGCCGCATGGAGAGCGCATATGCCCCCAGAAGCGCCAGGAGCAGCACAGCAGACATGATGATGACGTTGCGCCGGAACCGGGCATAGAAACTGTCCAGGCCCGACCGGATATAGATGCATCCGATATATTCCCCGTCATAGAAGATGGGGGAGAAGAATTCCATGAAACTGCCCTGAAACCGGTAATCCGGTTCCAGGGGTTCCGCGTTTGCAGAAAAGCAGGAGGGCAGAACGCCCTGGAATTGGGCCCCGGCTTTCCCCCTGTCAAACGCGGCGATGAAATTGCCCCCGCTGTCATAGAGGGCCGAATAGTGGATGTCGGACTCGTTCTTCAGTGCGGCCATCATGCTCTTTGCCGTCACCGGATCATGAAAGACGACCGCGGCCGATACATTGGTTCCCAGGATCCGGGCCACCCCCTTGAGGTGCTCCACCGCGGAACGGCGGTGAATCAGAAAATCAGAGACCATATAACAGAGGGTGACGCCGATCAGGGATATCCAGCAGACCGCCATGATCATATATTTGAGTTTGTCGGCAACGGACATCCGCTCAAAGGGGTTCATGGCGATCTCTTCTCTTCGTTGGGGGGCGGCAGACCTTCAAAGACCTGAGCGATCTGCAGCAGCGGAGCCCGAATGATCAGCCCGGCCCGCCGCGCAGCCCCCAGATTGATGGAAAACCGAACCGTTTCACCCGCAGAGATCAGCTCGATCATTCCCCCCTGCCGGGAAAATCCCGGGATATCGCTGATGGTCAGGACCGGGCGATTTCCGAGACGTTTCAGAATCTTTGAAACCGATGACGCAAAACCCCGGCTGATGAAGATCACCTCTCCTTTCTCCACCCCCTCTCCCCGGACCTGGCCGCGGATGGTAATGGTCTTTCCGTGCAGTTTCCGGCCATTGAGGGCCATCAGGTCCGAAATGGGTTCATCCCCGTGCAGCAGCCGGATGTTCATCCCCTCCCCTTCTTGAAAAGCCGATTCGGGCCAGGTGACGAACTTGCAGAGGTTGTGCAGAATCTCAGCCCGATAATCGCCAGGGGGATCTGCCGCAGCCATCTGGGAAATCATTAAAAACCCGATATAGAGACAGCAGAGCCGCGGGAACAGCGGTCTTACGGCACGACTTCGATATAGGCTTGGATTCGGCATATTCTTCTTCGTTCATCAATGGCCTGATAAGGAACTTCCGGCTCCGGAAGCGGGAGAGCCTCCCCCAAACCGGCAATGATGCCGTCAAATACAACGGGAAGTGTTGAAGGGATCACCCCCTCCAGTCCCTGCCGCAGGGAATCGTAAACCGCAATCCCGCGCAGCTCCGAGAGCACCTGGTTATACTGTTTCCGCAGCCCCTCTTTGGAATGTGCCCGTTTTTCAACAGGAAGCTTTTTCAAGATCAGCCCTTCCAGGAATTGGGAGAGGATCGGCAATTCATCGCTGTAGCCGGTAGATTTCAGAGTTATCCGGATAGGGTGCTCCGGGAGCCGGTGGTTCAGCGCCATGATCGTTGCCAGAATATTTTCAAAGATCTGGTGAAACAGGGCCATCTCCGGGGCCTCGAGTTCAGAAACCTGGTAAGCGCCCCGGGGAAAGGAGATTTCCATCTGCAGGGAGGGGTCCTGAAATCGCTCGATATTGTTGTTGACGATGTGGATCTTTCGATTGAAATCCTTTATGGTTTCCAAATCGAATCGATCCGGATCATTCTGAACCTGGTCCATATAGGCAAGAATCCGATCGAGCATCAGAAGGGACCTGGTCCCGACGGTCTCTTTTTCTTGGGTTGTCAGCCCCTCTATCCGCGCTTTGGCCCTTTGGGCATCGGTTCGAAGTTCCTCCAGTTCCGAATACGCGGGATCGGGTCTCACAGGGGCTCCGGTGCATCCGCCCAATAGGAAGACAAGCAGCAGCAGAATTTCAACCGGGGCTGCCGTTTTCGGGAAAAAGTATCTCCCCTTACGGTCTGAGCGTCGCATCAGGGGTCCCCTCCTTGGATCATCATTTGTTGTCGTTCCATCAGTTCTTTGAGTTCCAGATTTTTCCGGCGATAGGTCAGCTCTCTTTTGAAACGCTCGATATGGTTCGACAGCCGGCCGAGCCGGCGCTCCAATGCTCCGGGATCAATCGCTTCCGATCCGTCCTGAAACCCGGAAAAGGCCGTATACTGCCGGTTCAGCTCCTCGATGATGATCTGCAGCACCGGAAGGATCTCTTCATCGACATTTTCTCCGGATTTCTCCTTTTCCGAGCATTCCGAATAGGTGGCCAATGCTGTGAAGAGCCGATAAGGGATCGATACGGTCAGGATTTGAGCGGCTTCCTGATCCCCGGCCGGATCGTCCAGGGGCGGATCGTCCAGGGCAATGGCCGGCGACAGGCGCGATTGAAGGAAGAGCACCAGGCAGGCCAGAAAGATATGGGGAATCGGCCGGACCATCATGGGGCAGCCCTTTCGGGGCAGTGGCTGGAGAATGCCGCGGGAAGAGAGATCTCCACCCGGGTTCCCTTTCCCGGTTCGGAATGGACCGCAATCCGGCCATTATAGCTGTTGACAATGCCGTAAACCACTGCCATTCCGACCCCGCGGCCGATGAATCCCGTTGTGAAAAAGGGCTCGAAAATCCGGGATTTGGTGGTTTCATCCATCCCGCTCCCATTGTCTTCCACTGTGATGCAGACCTGTTCAGGCGCGGCGGCCCTTTGCACCCGGACGCGGATCTCTCCTTTCCCTTGGATGGCTTCCGCGGCATTCTTCATCACCTCGGAAAGAACTATCCTGAGCTGCAGCATATCCGCGTTGAGCGCTGCATCGGGTGCATCATTTTCCAATTCAATCCCGATGGTATCGGGCAGATCCCGGCCCCAGGTCTTCACAAATTCCGGCAGCCATTCGCGGATGGGGGCGGGTTGGAAGCCTTTGTGTCCGCTTTTGACATGGCTCAGCAGACGATCCGACAGGTTCCGCATCCGGACCGCGGCGCTCTGGATACCACTGAGATGCTTCTTGATATCGGCCTTTTCACCGACTTTCAGCCCAATGAGATCGGCATTGCCCACCACCGAGGAGAGCGCGTTGTTGTATTCGTGTGCGATGCCGCCTGCAAGGGTTGCCACGGCCTCCATCTTCCGCTGGTGAACCAGCCGGTCCTCCATCTGCTTCAGCAGGGTGATGTCGATCTGGCAGACCAGGGTCTGCCGGGTCTGCCGGGCATTCAGATCCAGACGGCTCACCTGGAGGAGATACCAGCGCGCTTCTCCTTTGACCTCACACGGTATCTGCACCTCGAAACGGGCCGATGTCCCGCGGATCACCTCTTCAATACCCTGCAAGGTCCCATCGATATGATCAGCCGATTTAACCTCTTTCTTTTCCAGTTCCTCCCTGCAGCAGCGGGTGTAATTGACCGGATCGGCCTCTGAAGCCGGGGTACCGGTCTTGACCCGGAAAAGGTCCTGCCACGCGTTGTTGGATCGGATCACATCCCCATTTTGGTCCAGCACGAGAATCGGATAGGGGATGGCGTTCAGGATAGCCGCATTGAAGGCTTCACTGATGTCAAGGGCATCCTGGGTCCGTTTCTGTTCCGTTATATCCTCCGACCCCATGACAAAATGGGTGATCCGCCCCTCTTCATCCTTGATGGAGGAGAGGGAGACCCGCTCCCAGTAGAACTCTCCGGAACGTTTATGGTTTAAAAACTCCCCCCGCCACTCCCGGCCCGACCCGATCCGCTCCCGGAGCTTTTTGTAGGTCATGGGATCATGCATATCCTTTCTCAGGATCGCGGGAATCCTTCCCCTGGATTCTTCCGGGGAATACCCCTTTACTGCCAGGTATTTGGGATTGGCATATTCGATCCGGCCATGGGGATCGGTGATCACCATCATGTTCGGGCTGTTCTCGATAGCGCTGGAGATCTTTTTGAACTCCGCGAGCATCCGCCGGTTCTTCCGGCGCAGGCACCGCCGCTCCAGAGCCCGTTTCACCGCGATGCTCAGCAGATCCACATCATCCAGAGGCTTCCGGATGAAATCAAAGGCATCCCCCTGTTTGAACGCGGTCACAGCGCTTTCCACGGTCCCGTATCCGGTCAGGATGATCACCTCGATCGATTCATCTATCTCCTTGATCCGGCGGAGCAGCTCCAGCCCATCCATCCCCGGCATTCGGATATCGGCCAGCACCAGATCGACGGGCCCCTCCTGCAGCAATTGGAGCGCATCACGCCCGCAGGAGGCCGTGGAGACCGAATAGGCTTCGGCCCTCAGCAGGGACCGGAGCATCTGCTGGATATCCGGCTCATCATCCACCACCAGAACCCGCGCGGCTCTCCGGTTTTTAAGGAAACCCTCCTCCCGGTGATCTCCTGTTTCGGCTGTCAGAGAGTAAAACGGGGGTCGGTTTTCGATGCCCGCTGAATAATTCCGATGGCCATGAATAGCTGATAATCTTTCTGAATTACAGTCCATAATCAATTCCTCAACATTGCTTTGGCAGACCGGAGCCCTTGGCCCTCAGACCCCCTTATTCCAAAAAGATTGGCGGAAACCAGGTTCCGAATGGAATAGATTCAAGAATCGTGCCACATCTACAAAGCACTGAAAAACCCTTTGGGGTTTCCGTAAAAATCTTTAACACCCTTAACCTCTTTATGATCTACCAATTTGTGTTTTACAAATGGGAGACCCCATCCCCGTCTCCGGTGCTTTGCCATTTCAAGGTTTGCGTCGTGTCATCGATTTCGCCATTCCATCTGGCAAAGGGCGCTGAATTAAATGATAGCTCATTTTTTCTCTTTCCATCAACAAAAAATCTCTCCAGAGGCTTTGGATCGACCCCTCCTTAGCGCGATGGAAAGCGCGGAGGGGCCTTTTCTCGGGACCGGAAAAGCAGCTTCAGGTGGCAGCGCACTGACGGTGATCCCGGAGGCCCTTTTGGCGGACCGGGAATGCGCTGATCGCATCTATGCTGAGACCCAGGGGCTGATGAATGTAACAATTCGGGATTATCTGGCGATTCTGGATTGGCGGCAGGATTGATGAAAGGCAATTGCGGCCGGAGATTTTTCGCCCCGGCCGGCACTTGTTGTTTATCGGTTGATTCTCTCTAATCCCGGAGGGATATCTGCTTTGAATATCGGCCTATGGAATTCATCCCCAGTTGAGATGACCACCGGTTGATATCGGCCATCAGCGGCTGAAATGAATCGGCAGTAACCCCCATCAGCTTCACCAGCGGGCTCCAATCCGGCACTGGAATTCTATCGAGATCAAAGATGGGCCAAGGCCACGTTCCCTTCATGCCCCCGGCAAAAAAGGCCGGCTGCATCCACTGCTTCCACAGATCCGGAGAGGGGAGAAAGGGGCTTTCCGGATCGAGGCTCAAGCCTTTGATCCAGGGGTTCTGCCACCGGCAAAGAAGGGTTTCGGGCTTCACCTTCAGAGTCTCCGGGATATCCCGAAACAGGGAGGGAAACTGCTGGAGCGCTACCTGTGCGGGATCGACCTTATCATCTGAGAAAAGGGATGCCGGCAGATAAAATTTCATCAGGGGATTGCCGTCGCTGTAGAGGGAATTGAAAATCAGAGCATAGGCTGAATCCCGGGTCTCTTTGAAGAATTCCAGACCGATGCCGAGCAGGTTCCGGTTGAAACTTTCCATCTTGAAGAAGAGATTTTCCCGATCCATTGCCACCCGGTTTTTTCGTATCGCGTCGGCGCCCGTCTTGATGAACAGGGCTAAGGGATTGCGCCGGTCGGCCCAGGCCGAAACCCGAAACCGCATCGGGTGGAGACGGTGAAGGACATCGGCTGAGATCGGATTGCTCATAATCTGAACCAGAGGCCGGGCCGTGATCCGGTAGAGCCGGTCAAAAACCTCTGAAACCACGGCCATCCGATGGAAGAGAAGCCGATCCGAATCATCGAGGGAGGCACGGATCTCTTCAACATCGATCTCATGGAAAGTCGTAGTATAACGCGTCGGGTGATCCCCGGTCTCCGTCAGCTCCATCCGGTACAATCCAGGGGCCAGGGTATCGAAATCATCGCCAAGAACCCCCAGAATCTGACGATGCTCCTTGTCGGCCACCTTCGCGGAGACAAAGATCGCCAGATGGCCCGCGCGCTCGTGGTGGATGAGCGCGATCTTGACGCCGGCCCTTTTCATCTCATCGGTGGTGGACCAGACCCGGGGAATCCATCCGATGCCCTGGGCCACCGGCGTGATGGTGTCTCCGTAGGAGGTGAAGATGATCGCCTCTTTGATGCGGCGCATGTCCAGGGGCTCTCGGTCCAGGGATGCCAGCCCCCGCTCCAGCCGGTTGCCGATGAACAGCTCCCGGATGATCCAGTAGAACTGCCGGGCTTCGATCTGGTGAAAGCCGTAGACCCATTTCTGCTGGGTGAGAAAAACGGAAATTTTCCGCTCGTCATCCACCTCCTGGAGCCATTTCAGGCTGTCTAAGATCGGGTGGCGGTCGATATCGAACAGTTCGAAGTTGAGAGGCGGCAGGCCGTCGATGATCCCGTCTCCGATGTCGCCGAGGAAAAGGGGCAGCCATGTGCCCAGGCAGATGCCCCCGGTATAGCGGAGGCTGTTGGACTTTGCTCCCCTGGACCAGTAGGAGAGGGGTGCGCCCACCGGGACGATGGGCCCCGGCAGTCCTGCAGGTGTTGACGAGGAGAGGGCCATCTGCCATCCGGCCTGACAGTTGCCGATAAAGGCCAGGGGCTTCTCATGGGGGCAGACCTCGATCACCTTCTTTGTAAAAACCTGGGTCGCGGCGATGAGATCATCCATGGTCTGATTTCGGACAGTCTCCGGCAGCACCAGGATGAGAAAGGTGGGATGGCCCGTGTCGATGGAGAGGCCGATCTCCGAAGTGTCTCTGGAGGCGCTGATCAGGCCCCGGCCCGCGTCCGGGTCCTGAAAGATGATCGGCCGCTTTGTCTGATCCCCCAATTCGCTCCGGCGGCCTGTTTCCAGGGTCCGCCGATCCATCACTCGAACCAGGAGCCGGTTGACCGGACGTTCCAGCTCCCGGCCGTCCATGACCGTCTCCAGGGGAAAGGGGGTGATGGGCGGCTGCCCTGCTTCTTCATATTCGAAATACTGATTTCCCCGACGGCGGAGTAGATTGGCCATCAGCAACGTTCGTTGAGTGAAATCGGCCGTATATCGACATAGATCCCACCCAAGCGAAGCCCATTTGACCCCTTTGTCGAAGATCTTCAGGGCCGAATCGCCGGTGGTTTTGATGTCTGTTGCAAAGTTGAAAAACATCTGTTCCTCTCTGTTGTGGGAATTGGTTTCCTCAAAAACCGCCGCTGGCACAGATGCCATGTCGGTTTATGGATTTGGCCCGCTACTGTCTCCGCAGAGACGAAAAAAGGAGATTACTCTTCTTCGGGCCGAGCAGGGAGTTTTTCACGGAACGTTCAAAAAGTCAATGCAATAACAGCCTTTCCTTTGCTTCCGGATCATCGGGATTTCGCTTTGAATATCAAAGAAGCGGTTCGGAACCGAATCCCTTGCCTTTGACGGGCATCTGGGGTAAAAAAAGAGCGGAATGATGATTTCGAGAAAGGGGGAGCCAATGACCGACAATTCTCCGATCCGAATCTTGATCTCCTGCGCCGGTGACATCATCAGGGCATGGGAAAGGCTGATCCGAAAGAAGAAGATATCGGAGCTGAAGAGATTCAAAGGAACGATCGATTTGAAGATCGACTTGAACGGTATCGAAACGATGACGATGATTATGGAAATATGATTTGACAATCGTAGCTTTTAAGCTACAATAACTGTATGGATGCAGTAAGAATAGAAATTCTCGAATACGTCAATGAAGATGGAAAGAATGTTTTTCATGAATGGCTTCGCTCATTGAAAGACAGGGCAGCAAGAGCACGCATTCGGGTTCGATTGAATCGCATAAGACTGGGCAATTTCGGAGATTGTAAATCTGTTGGAAGCGGCGTCAGCGAATTGAGAGTGGATTATGGCCCTGGTTATCGGATCTATTTCGGAAAAGAGGGTGTTCAGGTCGTCATCTTACTGTGCGGAGGGTCGAAAAAAACGCAATCAAAGGATATCAGGATGGCTCAACAATACTGGGCCGAATATCAGAGGAAATCAGGATGAAAGAGATTACAGAAAAATATGAACAAAACCTGAAAGAAGATCTTCTCGATCCGCTTGAAGCCGCCGAATATCTCAACGCTGCTCTCGAAGACGGCACGCAGGAGGTCTTTTTGATGGCATTGAAAGATGTGGCTGATGCAAAAGGGATTTCTGAAATCGCCCGTGAAACCCGGCTGAACAGAGAAAACCTGTACAGAATTCTTTCAACAAAAGGAAATCCCAATCTGAAAAGCTTAAACGCTGTTTTACATAGTGTTGGGCTCAGGCTTTGGGTTACAGTGGAAAAATATGTTCAGCCTTAAATGATGAGATGCAGGGCTACAAAGGGTTCTGGTCCGATGCCAATGCGGAATATCTGCAGCGCATCTGGCGGAATCGGGAGGAGATCCGCGAAAGGGTTCGGGCATACGACGTGGAAGAGCCGCTTTCCATTCTGTGCGACAACGGAAGATGCAGACCCGATTCCGGGGAGAAACCGCAGCGACATGAGCACTCGGGGAGATGAAGAAGGCGCTGGATATCCTTGGGGAGTTTCCTGATGAAGAGATATTCTTCTTGCCGGTGCGGATCGATGAGTGCCGCCCTGAAAATGAGATCCTGCAGGACATCAACTGGGCGAATCTCTTCCCCTCGTATGATGAAGGGTTTGGGGATATTCTGCGGACGTTGAATGCGGTAAGGCAGTCTTCTCCTATGATCGAAGGCCCCCACGGGATGAAATTCGCCCTGATCAAGGAAAGCCCTGTTGATGATCCACAGGGGCCTGATACGTGCGAGGGCCGGGTGTTCCGCGGCGGCTCCTGGGACGACCTCGCGGCCGGCTGCCG
The DNA here is from genome assembly GCA_011390345.1 of Desulfobacteraceae bacterium. Taxonomy (GTDB): domain Bacteria; phylum Desulfobacterota; class Desulfobacteria; order Desulfobacterales; family JAABSP01; genus JAABSP01. Next base: position 24,422 of record JAABSP010000044.1, on the reverse strand, counting down.
TTCGGCGGGCCGCCCCGGGGACTCCCCGGGGGTCCGGAGCTTCTTCTTGGGCTTTCGCCTTCTGAGGTCATCGCCCTGAGCCCTTTTACCCTTTGCCGCGGCGGAGCCGCCTCGCGATTTTTTTTGAATTTCAGCCCCTTTTTTCATCGCACCATACACATCCCCGATCCACCGCCAACATCATCCGCTAAAACATCCCAATACTACTCGCTTGTATTGACATCTCTCCCCAAATCTGGAATCATTCAAAAAAATTCTCTGAATCCGAAACCGTACCCAGATCCGGACTGACCTTTGAAAACTCAAACCCAAACAAGGAGGTTGATCATGAAAGGTCGCATTTTTATTCTGGTATCGTGTCTGGCAGTCGCGCTGATCCTGTTCACACAGGAGAGCGCCCTTGCATTCGAAAACAACTACGATTATCCGGGTGGCGCTTTAGTGGGCCGGAGGGATGGGGTCAGTAGCGCACAGGACTGCTTCAACATCTGCCAGGGTACTCCAAACTGCGTTGCCTTCACATGGGTGCGGCCCAACATTCAGGGCCCAAGGGGCGTCTGCTGGCTCAAGGGAAGCCTCAGCAAAAAGGTGAGGAACAACTGCTGCGTCTCCGGGGTGGTCCGACAGGTCACGCCCGATGAGTGCAAATGGTATCGGAAGGGAACCACCTTAACCTGCTATTGCAAAAACAGACAGACCGGGCAGTGGTATGTGACCAACCCGGGCGCATGTCCGGCCCATAAGCCGCAGCCGGTATATGGCGATCAGATAAGGGATTGCCCACCGGGGCAGGTCTGGGTGCATTCCGGCGGCGCTGTCTTTGGGCAGGGGAGCGGCGGGGGCTATTGCGGGCCCGAATGAGTCTTTTGATGAGGCCGGAGGCACAATCATCAGTGGTTCCGGCCTTTGCTTCCGAATCATCCCATCGGATCACCCGGCTTTCGCTTCGAATTTCAAAGAAGCCGAATTCATGCAGTACCGCAGAACCGTGGGCCGGGGCAGCAAGCTTCATCTTGACATGGGATGCATATGTCAATACAATTTTTTTTGCATATAAAGCGGAACTAATACTGCCAGAAGATGGAGATCGGGCTATCGGCCCTTTGACCGGATGTTCTGCGGGGAATTGCGCTCCCGCTTGCGATAGAAAGCCGCGGTTCATCGGCTTGGATGATTCTTTTTACAGATGGAGGATGGAAAATGAGAAGAAAGATCATCAAAAGGGCAAAGGCAGGTTCATTCCTTCTTCTGCTGCTGGGAATGCTGTTCATCTTTGGCTGCGGCGGAGGCGGAGACGGCGGAGATCCTTCCATTGACGACCCCGGAACCCCAGTCGAGGCAAAGACCGGTGTCTTTCTCGACAGTGCGGTGGCTGGCCTCACCTATCACACCCCCACCCGGTCCGGAATTACAGATGGGGCCGGCAGCTTCGAATACCTTCCGGGTGAAGCGGTCACTTTTGCCATCGGAGAGGTGGTCATCGGAACCGCATCCGGAAAGGCGATTCTCACCCCTATCGATCTGGTGGATGGGGCCTCGGATGCGGATCATCCCAAGGTGAACCGGATCTGCCGGTTTTTGCAGGCGCTGGATGAGGATGCGGATCTGCGAAATGGGATTGAGATCAATGCCGAGACCAGTAACATCGTCAGCCAGTGGGGGATCGACCTAGACAAAACCGAAGATCCGGACAGCTCCGAAACGGTTCAGGGGATGTTTGCGGCCCTTCATTCGGCTGGGGTTTTTCCAAAGGTCCGGGATCTTCCCCGCGCTGAAAGCGCCAGAAACCATATGAACCTGACCCTGGAGACTGTGGTCCATGCCATCGATGTTTCCGGAAAGCCGAACAGGTTCCGCTCTGAACTGAATGATGGCCTCGAAGAGAGCGATGGCGGATACGGGGACGCGCCGGACGATGTGGCAGCGCCGGGCCCTCCTGATCCGGAGAGCGATGAAGAGGCAAAGCGGGAGATCGCAGAGGCCGACATCATCGAGATCCACGGAACCGATCTCTATCTGCTGAACCCGTATCGGGGGCTGATCATCTGCGACATCGCGAATCCGGACATGCCCCGGATTTCCGGCCGTCTTCCCATTGTGGGTGATCCGGACGAGATGTATATTCAGGAGGGTCGGGCATATATCATCGCAAAGCTCTATGAGGCCCCCCTCTATGACATCGGGGTTCCGGAAACAGTTGCAGGGGATGAGATGGCCATTATGCCGCGGCCCGGAGAGAGCCTCAGCCGGATCTATCTGGTCGATGTGGCAGATACCGCGCACCCGGCCCTGGCCGGCAGCTTCGATCTTCCGGGCGCTGTGATCGACACACGGATCGTTGGGGATATCCTATATGCGATCTACTCGGATTACAATTTCTACGGCCCCATGCCTGAAATCGATAGTCCTGATGATTCGGTCGGATCTGGCAATCCGGATGTCGCGTGGGAAAATCGTGTCTATGTGGCCGCGTTCAACATCGCAGATCCTGCTGATGTCAGAGAGGTGGATCAGAAGACCTTCGAGGGAACCGGAAATTTCATCCACGTCACCGATGCGGCCATCTTTGTGGCTGGAACCGAATGGGCCGGCGACGGAGAGAAGACCCGGATCACCTATCTGGACATCTCGGATTCGGCCGGCGCGATCCTTCCCCGGGGAAGCCTGCAGGTGGCCGGAAGTGTGGCAGATGAGTTCAAGATGAACTTCTACGACGGCTATTTGAGAGTCTGTACCCATGAATGGAAGGAGAACGGCATCAGCCATCTCTATGTGATCGATACCCAAAATCCGGATGCGATGACACCCGTGGGCCATATCGTGCTGGGCCAGGGAGAGCAGCTCTTTGCCACCCGCTTTGATGAAACCCGGGCCTATCTTGTCACCTATGAGCAAAAAGACCCGCTCTGGGTGGTGGATCTTTCGGACCCGGCAAATCCCGCGATAAAAGGGGAGCTTATCGTTCCGGGATGGTCCACCCATATCGAGCCGATGGGGGATCGTCTGGTCGCGCTGGGGGTCGATGATACTGAAGGATGGAGGGTTGCGGTCTCCCTCTTCGATGTCTCGGACCCGGAGGCGCCGGGGCTGGTCCGCCGGGTCTCCTTTGGCGAGGCCGACGGATGGAGTTATTCAGCCGCGCACGGGGATGTCAAGGCATTCACCCTTCTTCCGGAGATGGGGCTGATTTTGCTGCCCTACACCACATCAGAGATCAGCGATGCAGGGTATGCAGAGGAGAACCGGCTCCAGTTGATCGACTACTCTCGGGCCGATCTCACGACCCGGGGCAGCGTGACACAGAAGGGGAGCATCGTGAGAAGCCGCAGCTTTCAAAACCGCCTCTTCTCGGTCTCCGCAGACGAGCTGCAGGTGATCGATGCCTCGGACCGGGACAATCTGAAGGTGACGGCCCGCAAGACCCTTGCACAGAATTACGAAGATTTCCTCCCTCTTGCCAATGGCTATGGGGTCCGGGCCATCCTTGAGCGCGACACCTTCCGCGTCCAGACCGTCTCTCTCTCCGATCCCGAAGGGCCGGCTTTAGGAGAGATTCTACTGGAAGATCCGATCCTGACCGGCCTGTTCGAAAACGGAAATACCGTCTATGTCGCATCCGAATCCGGCTACGGTTATCTCTACAGAACCGAAGACGGCAGCATGATGCCCGAAAAGATGCCGGGGGTGAGGGTGCAGGCATATGATTTTACAGACCCGGCAAATCCCCGGAAACGGGGAGAGATCGAGATGGAGGGGAGCACCGGATACGGGCCCGCGCCCATTGCGGATAACATGCCCCTCTATCCCTATTATCCCGAGATGAAGATCCTGCAGGTCAAAGACGATCTTCTGGTCTTCACCGAGAGCGGCCAGTTCTACGGATTTCCGGAAGATGAGAAGGAGCCTGATCTGGTGCTGACACCGGTCGATTTCTCTGATCCGGACAGACCCCAGAAGATGGAGGGGCTTCAGATCCGGGCCCGGCAGGCCGTATCGGTTTTTGCCAGAGACGGCCGGGTCTATTTCACTTATACAGGGGAACCGGAACCGGGGGAAGATGGCGCGCTGCTCACCCCCTATTTTCTGGGCAGGGCCGACTTTTTCGATCCGGCAAATCCGCTCCTCATGGTTCCAGTCAACATCCCGGGGATCTGCGTGGGTATGGAAGGGTTTGGCCCCTACATCTATACCATGGAAAATCGTTATGAAAACGACGGTTCTTCCGAAACCATATTCCATGCCCTCAAGCTGGAAGAGGATGCGGCCTATCTGCTCGATTCCGTGACCTTAAAAGACCATTATTCCGGCGAGTTCCTGATACAAGAGAGGCGGGCCTGGATCTCGGGCGGCGGATACACCACCTATGAAGACGGCTCAGACCGGCCTCGGATCACCCTGATCGACCTTTCCGATCCCCTGGATCTGAAACGGTATGACCATCCCATTGACGCGGGATGGTGGTATTCGATCATAGGGGCAAAATCGGGCATCGGCTTCATCAACAGCTCCGGCGGAACCGGCTGCTATGATGCATCGGACCCGGCAAATCTAGCCAGGATCGATTTCCTGCCCCACCAGAGCTGGCCCAACCGGATTGCATTTGATCAGAACAGCGCATATGTCCCGCTGGGCTTCTACGGCATCTGGAAGAAAAACCTGCCGTAAAGAGCAACACCTCCTCTCTTTCCGTGGGGATATCTGTCCATTGCGGATATCCCCACTTCAAAAGAAGTCTCATCCATTGTCCAATCCCTCCATGAATGATTCGCCGGTAAAGGATTCGCCGGCGCAATTCCCGATGATTGACTTCTCCTAAAAATTCCTCTAATATCCTCTCTGTTTTTTTAGTTTCAAGAAAAGGCAGCAGACGGGAAGATCATGACGGATGGAAATCAAAAATATGAAGATGTTCACATGGAGTTGGAAAGACTTCACCAGCGTATCGGAGAGCTGGAGGTGACGGAGGCTCAATTCCGCGGGGCCGTCGAGGCCCTGCAGGAGAGCGAAACCTACCTCTACCAGATCCTTGAATCGACCCCCATGCCCACATTCGTGATCGACCGTGAGCACCGGATCACCCACTGGAACCTGGCCTGCGAGAATCTGACAGGGCTTTCCGCAGAAGAGATGATCGGAACCGCGGATCAGTGGCGGGCCTTCTACGGGAACCAGCGGCCTATAATGGCCGACATGATCCTGGACAACTCCCCGGCCCAGGATGTCGCGGGATATTACGAGAACAATTTCCGGCGCTCTCCCCTTATCGAGGATGCCTATGAGGGGGAGATCTTTCTGCCGCACCTGGGGCCCGAAGGGAAATGGGTCTATTTCATGGCCGCACCCCTGAAGGACGGAAAGGGAGAGCGGATCGGCGCTATCGAGACGGTACATGACATCACCGAACGGAAGCATACCGAAGAGCGGATCGTTCACCTCAACGAGGAGCTGGAGAATTCGGTGGCCGAGCTGAAGCGTTCTCTGGAAGTCTTGAAGCAGACCCAGAAACAGCTCATGGATTCGGAGAAGATGGCCATGCTCGGCAGACTCGTCGGCGGCGTCGCACACGAGGTGAACACCCCCATCGGGGTATCGGTGACCGCGGCCTCCTACCTGGATGAAAGAACCCGCGCTGCTCTGGAACTGCTGAAAGCCGGCGCCCTGAAGCGGTCCGATCTGGAGAGCTATTTCAAGGTGGCATCGGAATCGGCCGAGATGATCCTGGCAAACCTCCGCCGGGCCTCCGATTTCATCCAGAGCTTCAAACAGGTGGCTGTGGATCAGACCAGCGAAAGGCCGAGGCTCTTTCACCTGAAGACCTATATCCTCGACCTTCTGGCCAGCTTCCGGCCCAAGCTTAAAAAGACCAGCCACATCGTGACGGTGGACTGCCCCGACGAGCTGGAGATCTTCAGCTTTCCCGGGGCTTTCTCCCAGATCCTCTCCAACCTGCTGGTCAATTCCATCATCCACGGCTTTGAAGCCGAGGAGAAGGGGGAGATCCGCATCGAAGCTGAAAACCGCGAAGATCAGTTGCAATTGACCTACAGCGACAACGGAAAAGGCATGAACCCTGAACAGGTTCAGCATGTCTTCGAGCCCTTTTTTACCACCCGCAGGGGAAAGGGCGGAGACGGCCTCGGCATGCATATCGTCTATAACCTCGTCACACAGACCCTCAAAGGGGAGATCACCTGCAGCAGCCAGCCCGGTCATGGCGTGATATTTGCTATGAACCTTCCGCTGTTGGACAAGGATGCCCAGAATGGACAAGCGTAAAATGAATTTCAACCCAAATCCCTCCACCGGAGACCAACTCCTTTTTGCCGAAGAATCGGATGCGCTTTCCGACCAGAACAGACTGCCCCCTTGGAAGATCATCATTGTGGATGATGAAAAAGATGTCCATACCATCACCCGGATGGCTCTGGACGGCTTCACCTTCGAGGGGCGGGAGCTGAAATTCTACAGCGCCTATTCCGGGGGGGAGGCAGAAAAGCTTCTCTTTGAGCAACCGGACGCGGCCGTGGTACTGCTGGATGTGGTGATGGAGTCTGATGATTCGGGCCTGGAACTGGTGCAGTACATCCGCCACACCCTGAAAAACCAGTTCATCCGGATCATCCTCCGCACGGGACGGCCGGGCCAGGCCCCGGAGCGAAAGGTGATCGCGGAGTATGACATCAACGACTACAAGGAGAAGAACGAGCTTACCGCACAGCGCCTCTTCTCCTCTGTCATCACTGCGCTGCGCTCCTACCGGGATATCCGGACCATTGAAAAGAACCGGCGGGGACTGGAGCAGATCATCGCCTCATCGGCACATCTTTTTGAGATCCAGTCTCTCAAGACATTTGCAAAAGGGATACTGACGCAGCTTCTGTCGCTGCTCAATCTCGATGAAAGCTCTCTTTATATCCAGGCATCCGGCTTCACCGCCACCTATACGCCGGAGGAATTCAGCATTCTCGCGGGAACCGGAGATTACGAGGATTATACCAGCCATCCCGCAGCAGAGGTTCTGCCCCGGGATGTGATCTACTATCTGGACCGGGCCTTGACCGAGAAGCAGAGCATTTTCGAGAAAAATACCTTTGTGGGATATTTTCCCATGGAAAAAGGCCCCACAAACCTGCTCTTTCTAAAAGGCTGCCGCCATTTTACCGATTTGGACTGCGGTCTGATCCGGATCTTTTCCACCAATGTGGCGATCGCGTTTGAAAACATCTACCTCAACCGGGAGATCGTCGACACCCAGAAGGAGGTGATCCTCACCCTGGGCGATGTGGTGGAGAGCCGCTCCAAGGAGATGATAAACCATGTGCGCCGGGTCGCGGAGTTCTCCTATCTGCTGGCCATAAAGTACGGGCTGAACCCCCAGGATGCGGAGATGCTCCGGCTCGCCTCTCCCATGCATGATGTGGGGAAGGTGGGCATTCCCGATGCGATCCTGCTGAAGCCGGGACAACTGACCGACGAGGAGTTCAAAAAGATCATCCCCCACACCACAATCGGCCACTGCATTTTACAAAAATCGAAACGGGATCTGATGGCGGCCGCGGCCATCGTGGCCCAGCAGCACCATGAACGATGGGACGGGACCGGCTATCCCCAGGGATTTAAAGGCGAAGAGATCCACATCTACGGACGAATCACGGGGCTGGCCGATGTCTTTGACGCGCTCAGCCATAAGCGGATCTACAAAAAGGCGTGGCCCATGGAGAATGTGCTGGAACTGATCGTAAAAGAGCGGGGAAAGCACTTCGATCCGCAGCTCGTGGATCTTTTGATCGAATATATCGACGAGTTTTTGGAGATCAACAAGGCGTTTCCGGATGGATTAGCAAAGAGAGAGGCGTAAAAAGGGCTACAGGTTATTGATAAACTCCAGATCCTTGTTCTGGGTATTCTTCGTTCCGATTGTGAGGATTTCGATACGGCCATCCTCTGCTTTTCGAAAATAGAGGCGGCCCTTATAGGAGAAGAGCACCTCTAAAACCGTCTCCCGGTTCTTCTTTCCAAAGACCTTCCGCTTGATCGTCACCTTGCCGGAATCATCATTGAGCAGATGAATCAGCTCCTCGGCTCTGATTTTCAGATCCTCCGGCAGTTCAGAGAACCCTGTAATGGCCCGCTGATGGAGCGTCACATTTTTATAGAGGGCCTGAAATCGTTTCCGGAAAATCTCCTCATCTTTTGCCTTCTGTTTTCCGGTCCGCAGCTTTCCGGCCTCATACAGATCGAGCTGTTCCTTTAACGAGTCGATCTCAGCCTCTTTTTCCTGCTGACGGTCAAGATTTTGCTGGAGCCGCTCCTCCAGCCGGATGATCTCTTCAATCATCCCGTTTTCGCTTTTGGAGGCCTTTTCCCGTTCTTCCAGAAGGGCTTTTTTGATCCCCTCCAGATTTTCCCCCAGCGACTCCCGTTCCAGGGCAAGGTCATCCAGGCGCCGTCGATGGGACGATTCCTGATCCTGCAGCCTCTGAAACTCCTGCTGCCGTTCCAGGTCAGCCATTTGGATTCTTTTCAACCCCAGTCGATGGTAGAAATAGAGGAGCATAAGGGAGAAAAAAACATAGAGGCCGAGGATCAGATTGGAAAGGGGGGTATTGTGGGGAATCTCCGAATCCACTTCAACGATGAGATCCTCATTCATCAGTTGAAAGTTCTCTGCGGCAATCCGGTGCCGATCCTCTGTTATCGGATCTGAAATCTGGGTCAAGGAGGGATAGAGAAGTATCCCTCCTTCCGAAGCCACCGTCACCCGGATATTCAATCCCCAGCGAATCAGTCTCCTCTTCTGCAGATACCCCTGGATATTCTTCTCGATCGCCTCTCTCAGGCGGATCTCCCCCTCCAGAAGAGGCTGGGTATCGCCGATGTAGATCTGCTGGATCTTTTCCTCATATACGCTCTGGGCATGCCGTTCCAGTAATATCAAGGTACTGACATAGAGAACCGGCGGCAGCACCATGCAGAGCAGCAGTATCCGAAATGACAGAAATTTCAAGTTTCTATGCCCTCATCCAGAGTCATCCCCAAAACCGATCGGTTCGAAGGATCGATTCAATTCTTCATCTCAGAGAGAACCTTCTGGGCAGTTTCGGATTCAGGAAATTCCTGATCCGATGCCAAAGCGGTTTCCAGTTCCTTGCGCGCCCGCTCCTGATCCCCTTTCCGGAAATATGCCATACCCAGATGATATCGAATGGAGGGATTATCCGGGCTCTTTTCAATGCTGTCCTCCAGCTCCAAAATGGCGCTGTCATAGAGCCCCTTTTTATAGTAGACCCAGCCTAAAGTATCCATAACGCTCGGCTCATCCGGCAGACTCTCCTTTGCAAGCTGCGCGAATTTGAGGGCCTCGTTGAGATCTTTTTCCTGCTCTATGATCAGGTAGGCCAGATTGTTGGCTGCCGGCCCGAATTTCGGATCGGCCTGAAGCGCATCCCGATAGGCCTTTTCTGCCTTCTCATAATCCTTTTGCATATGATGGATCGACGCCATCAGCATATGCGGCACGGGCCGGTTCGGATTCTTCTCGATCAGTTTCTCATATTGGGAGACGGCCTCATCCTCGCGGTTATCAGACATATAGATTCTGGCCAGCGAATAGTAGGGCTGCAGGATATTGGCATCTGCCGCCAAAGCGTTTTGAAAAGCCTCTTCAGCCTTCTTTATATCCCCTTTGGCCAGATATAATCGCCCCTGGATATTATGGACCATTGCCCTTGCCTGGGGAGAATCCTTTACCTGCTCCAATTGGGCTTCACTCTTCTGGAGGGCCTTATCGAATTCTTTATTTTCAGCATAAAGGAGAATCTCCGTCACAAAGACATCCATCAACTTCGGATTGATGGCCAGTGCCTTTTCAAACTGTTCCATCGCCCCTTCCCGATCCCCGGTCACTCGTTTTACAATCCCGAGACGATAGAATCCAGTGGGATTGTCCGAATCGATTTGGATCAGTTTTTCAAAAGATTTACGAGCCGCATCGATATTTCTCAGATAGAGGCTGGCGTTGCCAAAAATGAGATTTGCCTGATAATTGTCCGGGGCCGACTCAAGAACCGTTCTGCTGTTGGTCTCGGCCAGATCATAATTTCGTTCTTTGAAATAGAGATCTGCCAAAAGAAGACGGGACTTCATATCTTTTGGATTCATGCTGATCGCTTTTTGCAAAGACTCTCTGGCGGCATTGCCATCCCCCTTACCGAGGCTGGCAAGTCCTTTTAGATAATATAGACGCTGGTTTTCCGGGTTCTGCCCCATTAGATCGTCGAGTAGAGATACGGCCTCTGAAAACTGGTTTTCCGCAATCAGAATCTCACTTTTGAGCATTCGAGTCGCCAGATGTTTCGGGTTCTCCTTTAAGATCTCCTCAACGATCACTTTGGCCTTGTCGATCTCCCGATCCCGGAAATGAAGGGTTGCAATCGATCCTTTGATGCGGATATCATCGGGCCGGATCTCCAATGCCTTTTGCAGCATCTCATGCGCCTTTTCCGATTCCTGCACTGTGCTGTGGTATTCCGCCATGATCATGTAGGATTTTGCATCATCCGGAGCCTTTTCGATGATCCGACCGAAGGTCTCTTTGGCCTTCTCCGGTTGATTGTGGGAGAGATAGAACTGCCCCAGGGCGCTATAACGGTCCAGATTCTCCGGGTCCATCTCGATGGCCTTCAGGAAGGCCGACTCGGCCTGCTCGATCTTTCCCCGCCGCTGATAATAACTCCCCAGAACTGCGGAAAGATTCGGATCATCCTCGTTCTCTTCAATAATCTTTAACAGGATATCCTCAGCCGCTTCAAAATCTTCTTCTCTTTCATACAGGCTGAAAAGAGCCAGGCGAGGTTCGAGTCCATCCGGATTTTCCGCCATCGCCTTTTCAAGAGTCTTTTGCGCATCTTCGTTTTTGCCCTGAAAGACCTGAGCCCGGGCCAAAGCAATATAGGGTTTCACCCGCTTCGGTTCCAGGTTCACCACCTTCTCCAGAACCGTTTCGGCTCTGGCATGCTTCTCCTCCTGCGTCATGATGCCGGCCAGAAGAATCAATGCATCCACATTCTCCGGTTCCTTGGTCAGGATCTCATCGATCTGCTTTCGAGCCTCTTCTAGATTTTTCCCCAGCAGATAGAAGGTCGCCAGCTTCAATCGGGCATCGCTGTCTTCAGGTGTGAGTTCTGTAAGAATGGAGAATTCCCGGAAAGCGCCCCTGGCATCTCCGAGCTTGAGATAGGTCTCTCCCAGAAGCTGGTGAGCCTCTGCAAGGCGCGGATTATTTTTGATGGCATTCCTCAGCTCGATCTGCGCGCTGTTGTACTCCTCTTTCTCCAGATAAGCTCTTCCTCTTTCCAGATAGGCTTTTGCCTTTTCCGGATCGGGCTTCTCCTCATTATCACATCCGTAGAAGGTGGTACAGGTAAAAGCCATGAGAAGCAATACAAAAACGCTTGACATTTTTTTCATCGATCTCACCTCGTGTATGGGTCAAAAAAACTTATGGGCCTCCTCCATCACCTATTTTCCATTAAATGGATCATACTCAATCCAAAAGGTTCTGTAAAGCATCAGAAGAGAAAAATATGAGATCTATTCTCCTCTTTTCATATTCGCCTTGAGACGCTGATCCATCTGATACTGATCCATATCAGCTCTGATAGGAGAAACCAAGAGGTGCAAAAATAAAAAAGGCCGGTGCTTTTTACAGCAACCGGCCTTTTTTTAAGAGCTAAATTTTTATCGGTTTAGAAAGATCGTTACAGCATCATTCTTTTCATAATCGATTGGCGTCTTACGGAACTATGGATTCATTGGTCCGATACATCCCTTAACTTAAAATGAAAATGATGAAGCCCCGATAAAGCAGTCGATCAACCCATCCTCCTCCACGGTATTGGGTGAATCGATTCTTCCCAGCCCCGAGAGGTGAGCAATTCTGCCATCGGCCCCGGAACCAGCCCCATTATCCCCCCATCCGTTGTCCGTCAGGACAAATCGAACCAGATCCCGCTTTGAATTGAAAGCGGCCCTTTCTTCAAAATCCTCCCAACCGCCGGCGCCGTATCGATACCAATGATACCCCTCGGGCGCACCATCGGACAGATATATGGTAACGGCCACATCGGAATTTCCGGAATCGGTCAGGATATCCATGCTCAAGAGACCATAGATGAAGTTTTCAGGACGATTGACGCCATCGGAAATCTCCGTGGGGTTCAGGCTGGAAAGCTTTACAAGGCTTCCCCCCTGAACATAGATACCCATCTCTTTTCCGGTAACAGATCTCATGGTAACGACATCATCCGGAAATCCCTGAATGCCATTGTCATTGACCGTGATCAGCAGTTCATCCGAATCGACAAGCCCCCCTTTATCCTCCACGCTCAGAAGAAAAGAGATCCCCTGGAGATCCACCGCTGGGGCCACAAAAGTCGGCTGGATGGCAGAAGGGTCCGAAAGCACCACCGGAGGGCCGTCGATCTGGGTCCACTGATAACCGGCAATGCCGCCGTCCGGGTCATAGGATTCCGCGCCGTTCAGCATCACTGTATCCCCCTCGTTCACCCGCATATCCCCCCCTGGATTTGCCACCGGAGGGAGATTGATCCACTCCACATGAACCGTTGTGGTATCATCATCCCGGTTCCCCTGGTCGTCGATCACCTCCAGGGTAAAGAGAAGATCCTCCCCTTCAGGGACGATGGTGATCGGAACGAATGAAGACTGAGGGGATGTGGGGTCGGAAAGGTTCACCGGGGTTCCGGAAGTCTGAGTCCATCGGTAGGAGACGATGGTTCCGTCCGGATCAAAGGAGCTGGAGCCATCCAGGATAACCCCTCTTCCCTTCTGAACTCTCTGATCTGATCCGGCATCGGCAACCGGCAGATTTTGGCCCGCCATATTCACAACGATATGAACCTCATCCGTGCTGCTCAAATCCCCCTCATCCGTCACCCGAAGCTGAAAGGTGAGACCGTGTAGATCGACTGCCGGTGCGGTAAAACTCGTCACCTTCCCCTTCGGGTCAGACAGCGCCACCTCGGGCCCGGAGAGCTGGGTCCATTCATAAGCCGCGATTCCGCCATCAGGATCATAGGAGCCTGATCCGTTCAAAAAGACCTTCTCCCCCACCCGCACCCCCTGATCCTCTCCGGCCGCTGCAACCGGAGGCGAATTGACCACAGTAAGGGCAAAATACTGTTCGGCCGCGCCCGCATCATTTTCGGCCTTTACAGTTACGCCATATTCGCCGGTTGCATACGGCGCGGTCCACTGGATCTCTCCGGAATGTTCATCGATGATCATACCTGCTGGTGCGTCTTTCAATGCATAGACCGGCGCAGGCCGCCCCGCGGCATTGGCGTCATAGGCAAAAGATTCTCCCATCGCCAATTCCGTTTGGGCCGGCGCTGAAGTAAAAACAGGCTCCGGCGGAAAAGCGGAATGGCGGAGCAGATCCAGAAGCCACGTCTGAGCCATCTTCTGATACCCCTGGGGCGTCGGATGAATCTCATCGGCCATATCCTCAGGATAATTGAGCGCACTCTGCTGATCAGAGATGATGATCTTATCGCCGTACAAGACGCGCGCCCGGGCCAGTGCTGTAATATCTTCATTGAATTGATAGATAGCTTCGATCGGGGTTTGGCGATTGATGATCCGCGCCAGAACGATTGTTGTCTCCGGGCTGAATCGATCGATCTCCTCTAAGATCTCATTAAACATCTCCATCGATGCACCCGGATCATTCGTTCCCACATGCAGCAGCACCATGTCTGCCGGATTGTTCGACAGCCATCCGTACACATTCTCTGCAGCTCCGGAGACCGTAAGGCCGGCGTGGGCTTCCGCATCCGGATCAATGCCCTGAAGACTCTGCCCGATGCTCTGACTTCCCACAAAATCGACACTGTAACCCAACTGCGTCAGAAAATTATACAAAAGTCCCCGATAACCCGCCATTTCACCATTTCCCAGTTCCTCGCCATCCACCTGGGTCGCCCCCGCGGTGATGGAATCCCCCAGAGGCATGATGCGGAGTACCGGTCGATCCTGGCAATACCCCCACCGGAAGTCAGCCAGCCCATCAAGAACGTGTGAGGAGATCTCCTCTGATGTCAGCGCCTTTCCATAGAGGGCGACCTCATCGATAACCCCTTGGAAATGATTCTTTCCCCCATTGTCGAGCCGGCCGATGGTGAGATTTGCCGCATCTGAAACAAACCCGCCGCTGAAATCCGGCGAATTGGCTTCAGCAGCCAACCTTCCGTCCACGTAGAGGAGCAGCTTTTTCTCCTGTGCATTTCGGACGGCCGCGATATGATGCCAAAAACGATCGGCAAGGCTGTTTGCTCCTTTAATGCTCTTTTTTTCGCCCGAACCATCCTGAAGGGCAAATAAAGGAATCCCCTCGGCATTAAGGCCAACCCACCAGTAAAACCCCCCAGCGCCTTCAGCTCTTCCAACGATAACCTCATTACCGGTAAAAGGGGCGGCATCTCTTCGCATCCAGAACTCGATGGAGAAACTATCCGTTGAAGACCAATTGAAGATCTCCGAAACCGGGATGTCGAGGCCGGACTTTTCTCCGTCGAATCCCAAAGCACCCTCGACGCGGCCAAATGGTGTCGGTTCCGGGCAGGTTTCCCCGCACACAGCCGGGTTATCGCCGACAGCATCGGCAAATGGAGCTGTTTTTTCATTCAAGTGCCAGTAGGCAATGATCTGGTCGGGGCATTTTCCCTGTGCAGATCCAAGGCTGATCCATAGTACAAAAGCAATGATAGAAATTTTTTGAATCATTTTTATTTTCCCTGCTGATCGGGCTCTTGCCCGTCTGTTCAATTTTTTCCTTGACATGTTTTCTGTGTGCCCCTACTGTTTCGGGTAGGTAATCACAGTAGGAACAATCTATATATAGGGTACTTTTTGTATACTGTATTTAATATTGCCAACCTTTTATAATGTATATCCCGTAAAAATACATTTTGAAAAAATACGTCTTCTGTTGTTAGAAATCAAGATCAGGCGTGTATATTAGTGAATAGAATCTTCATAATTGGGGATTTTGAAAACCTTGGAACTGGACAGTCGAAAGATTGCGTAACTATCTGATATTATTAATAGCATCATTGGATCGCAAATCTGTTCAGATCCAATAAGTTCAAAGGCTTATAGATTTCGTTACGAAATTTTCCGACTGTCCAGTTATAATCAATTATACAAAACGTCATCACTTTCCATCGTCACCCAACCTTCTGGCCCAAGAGGTTAGCCATGAAAAAAAAGATTGTTTTTTTTACCTTTATGTTTTTTTTATTGTCCCTTACGGGGGCTTTAGCCGCTGTAAACATCTCTTTGTTGCCGAGCCAATCAGAGATTGAGGCAGAGGAAATGTTCACCGTTTCGATTGAGGTATCCGGCGCCGAAAATTTGTATGGATATGAATTTGGAATTACATTTGATCCCGCCCGTTTTGAAGTCTTAACCGTTAGGGAGGGGGAGTTTTTCAGCCGGTCCGGCCAAGATCCGACTTACCTGCTGGCGCCAATCCTGGACAATGGCTCGGGAACCGCCCGACAAATCGTCGGGGTAAGGTTGACGCCCGGTGCAGGGGCAACGGGAACCGCAATGATCGCACAGCTTGAATTCAAAGAAAAATCAAATGAAAAATCGGATTATTCATCTTCCATTTCTTTTTCAGGCCAGGGTAAGTTGTTAGATCCTGAATTAAAACCTTTAACTGTCCAGGAATCAAATGCGTGTGATATTAAGGTCTCCATTCCCAATGTCGATCCAGATCCCGACACGGTCGGGGATGTCAATGAAGATGGCGATGTTGATTTGACGGATGCGATATTATGCCTGCAGACCATTTGCGGGATAGAAACGGGTGAAACTGTTTCGACGACGGCGGATGTCAATTCAGATGGCAAGATCGGCGTTGCAGAGGCCATTTATATTCTGCGATCTGTTTCAGGATTATAACGTCTCAGAAATTCAACCATCAATCAATCCCGATTGGCCGTGATGATCGGGTATGGATTCAAATCTTATGGAGGAAAAATTGAAACTTAAAAAAGCTTATTATATGGTCGGTATTGCAGCCATTGCTTTCCTTAGCGCTGCGCTCGTGGTTTCGACGGCGGATCGTTGCCACGCAGAGCAAGGGGAAACTTATGTTTTAGGCGAAATCGGAGACGTTACGGTCAGCGAAGGAGAATTGCTTGATTTCAAGCTTAAAGCGCCCGAGAATTTGGGGCCGGATGTGACTTGGACGGTCACCGGGCTGCCGGAAGAAGGATTGTTTTATGAGGTGCCCGCTTTCCCGGGTGCGGAAGGTTTTGGGGCAAAGACCAGCGGGGGAAGAGGCGGGAAAGTCGTTAAGGTGACCAATCTCAATCGAAGTGGAGAAGGCAGCCTGGCTGCCGCCCTCGCGCTTGAGGAGCCGCGCATTATTGTGTTTGATGTTAGTGGCGTTATTGAGGGTTCTTTGCCGGCGGGGGAGTGGCTAACACAAAAATCAGCCAGATTTTATACGGCCAATTCTCCGGTCACCATAGCGGGTCAAACTGCCCCCGGCGCCGGCATCACGCTCCATGGCCAGTTAGTGCTGTATGATGAAGATGGAGGGAACGCTGTCGATAATGCCGCCGTCCGTTTTCTGAGAATGCGGTCGCCCTACCACAGAGGCTCAAGTGGCGATAATGTATTGGCCGGCGGAGCGAGGGCAATTTTTGACCATGTTTCAGGGGCATGGGGCAATGATGAAAATTTCGATTTTTCTGGTCTTCGAAGTGCAAGCTTCCAGTGGTGTGGCGTGGAAGAAGCTGCCGGTTATGGCGCCCCGTGGGAGGTTTATACCGACAAGGATGCGGATGGAATCTATGATGTTTGGGAACGGAAGGTAAGAGATTACAGCACGACAGATGATATCAAAGACTATATTCTCGATATCAAGCCCGACGATGATCTTGATGGGGACGGAGATACAAACCTTACGGAGTTTACCAACGGCACCAACCCACTTGTGGCCGACGCCACCGCCGACCCGGAATGGACATTCAACTATGATTCGGATGGCGATGGATTATTCGACTGGTGGGAGGAAAAGGTCATCAACGAAAACGACAGCGATGACCTAAAGACGTTGGCAGACATCCGACAGGAAGACGATTTAGACGGCGACCTGTCGACGAATTTGGAAGAACACGAAGCCGGAACGAACCCTCTATCTGGTCCGACGCACAATTTCGGAATGATTATGGGCTACAAAGGTAAAGACATCAGTCTTCACCACAATTTTTTCGCACACCATAAAATCCGTACCCCCTTGTCCGGGATAAGCGTATTGGACCACCGTAATAATGTCATTTATAATTGCGACAGCGGCGTTGCTTTCCACCCCTTATCAATGAACCAGCAAATGCCAGGTGACTATTTTCAAACCAACCTTGTCGGCAATTATTTCAAACCCGGCCCCAATGCCCCAAAAAGAGAGGACATCCCCACTTTTTTCATGCCTTTTATTTCCGGTTCGGCGTCCATGATCTACTCGGACAACAACTATTTTGCCATGCTCGACGAACCGTCAGGGTATCTGGATATATTCGATCCCGATCTAAGGCGGGGGGTTTTCGGTGGGGGGATTGAGGTGAAGCAAGAAACCGCATACTCAGTCCCAAGCGTTGCTACCGACACCGCGGAGGAAGCCTACCGATTGGTATTGGCTCATGCTGGTTGTCTGCCCAAGGATGTGGTGACTCGCAGGAATGTGAAAGAGATAAAGGATGGAACCGGAAAATGGGGAAAGGAAGTTCCGGAAAATGGGCTGATGGATGGGCTGTCTCCATCCGATCCTGCACAGGACTCGGATAACGACGGCATGTCAGATGCCTGGGAAACCGCAACTTTCAGTCTGCCGGACGGCACTGTGATCCATCGAGGCGGCACTTTGGATCCCAATAATGGCCAAGATTATAAAAGAATTGTAAAAAGTGGTGAATCGGTTCTGCTATATCAAGGCGAAGCGGTTCCGGGGACTGAGGACCGATATAAAGGCTATACCTATATCGAATATTACATCAATGAATTAGCAGACCGACTGATACTTGAAGAAATCAAAAGAGCCGGTCTTGATGAGACCTCCCTTCCTGGCTATGGACAAGTTCCGAACCCTGGTTTTTCATGGACACCCGATTACACCCAAGCAGGACAATATCAAATTACGATCACCGCCACCGACGGGGACGACACTGTAGAGGAATCAATCAATTTGAACATTTCAGACTTCAACAGAAACCCTTATGTCTACCCCTCGATGTATGACAGTGACGGAAACGCGATCAGCAGTCACCTGAAAAACACCATCGAGGCGGGAGAGCAGTTTAAACTTAAATTCTTTGTGCAGGATATTGACGGCGACGACGTGACGGTGACGATGGAAAATGAACCGGATGGCGCCACCGTCGTCAATACCGGACGAACCACAAGCAACCTGAAGGGCGCCGGAGTTTATGAAATTTACGTAATAGATTGGACCCCTGACACAGATGATATCGGCTGGAGTGAGGAGGTTGCCATTAAGTTGAACGATGGCGAAGGGGGTCATTTTTCAACAACCTTCCGCTTGGAAGTCGTTGAACCGAGTAAGCCGCTCTATACGATTACAGCTTCCGCAGGTGATGGCGGAACGATAACGCCCAGCGGAGAGATTACGATACAGGAGGGAGAAGACAGACGCTTTCTCATCGAACCGGACGACGATTATTCCGTCTCGGAATTGCGAATCGATGGCGCCCCTATCAATGTAGATAATGTCGCCATGTACATATTCGAAAATGTTACAGCCGACCGTTCTATTGAAGTAACCTTCAACCATGATCCGGAAAGCATCAGTGGATTGATCCTGAAGCTCGATTTTGATGGAGACATATTAGACAGTTCCGGCCTCGAAAACCATGGGGCTGTTACTGGCGCCAGTGCGCCCTCGCCAACGTCGGACAGATTCGGCAACCCCAACGCCGCCTATCTGTTTGATGGTGTTGACGATTATATCAGAATTGCCGACAGCCCATATTTCGACGAACCCGAATATACCATAACCGCCTGGATATACAGCAAACAAGACTTCTACAACAGTCAGTATGTGGTATCAAAGGGCACCAGTGGCGGAACCAATACCATCAGCTTATCCACTTTATGGGATTTTATCTATTCTGCCGGAACCGATTATCCTCATACACCTGCTACCATAATGGAAGGCAAAGAAAACCAATGGGTTCATCTGAGTGTCGTGAGGGATCTTACCAAGGTTGAATTTTTCTTGAATGGTATTTCTCAAGGTGCGATAGAGACAGAATACAACAAACCAAATGACCTTGATATATTTATCGGCGCCAAAGCCAGTGAGACATCGCCGACAGGCGGGTTTTTCGATGGCATTATCGATGAAATTCGCATTTATAATAAGCCATTGACGCCAGCCGAGGTGGCCGTTGCCGCTGGAAAGGAAGGAGATTGGATGCCGCTTCAGGGGGATTTGAATATGGATGGAAAAGTTGATCAAATCGACCTGGATATCGTCGCCGCCGCCTACGGCGCGGCGGCCGGCGATCATAACTGGAATCCTGTAGCGGATCTAAACAATAACGATCTCATAGAACTGTATGATCTTACCACAGTTGCAGCCAATTTCGGAGCCGAAGAAACGCCATAGTCAAATCAGTCGATTGTTTTTACCCTTCCAAGCCGGATCGAGAATCCCGAAAAAATATCGATCCGGCTTGTGGCTTGTCAATGCCCGTCGTAGAGCCTCCTCTTCCTATCCTCGCAACAACTCCCATACCTTTCTCAAATGATAAGGGCGAAGCCGACGCAATTCCGCCCATCGAAGATGAGAAATTATCGGCTTGACCGTTTCTATATATATTCTTTCACGATTATACCGTTTTGGGGTTATTGCCTGCCCTAACATTCGATTGGCTCTGGATAAACACCGTTTTCCCCAGCCAGAGCTTTCAATTCGAACCATTTCACCATCATCAAAGGTCGGTATTTGCTGGATGCCGTATAGCGCATCAGCGTCAAAATCGGCAACAAAAATACAACTTGTCCGCTCAAAACGATTCCACACCATCATATCGCCGTCTTGCCAGTACACATTGTTGGCAATGAAATTCCCCAATGAATAAACAACAGGGGCGCCATGGTAAATCTCCATTCCTTGGAGCACATGCGGATGATGCCCTAAAACCATCGATGCGCCCGCATCTACAAATGCCCGTGCGTGTCGTATTTGTTCCGGAGAAGGAAATCTAAACCGTTCTCTTCCCCAATGCGGCGAAACAATCACATGATCCACATCTTTTCCAACGTCGCTTATAATCTCACAAAGATTCTCTATATCAAGCGGCGCAACCCCGCTGTTGTCTTCATCAGCAAAACCTACACGACGCTCTTCCGATCTGACGCACCCCAAAAATGCCAGCCGAATTCCCCCGACATCTAAAACCGCCGGACGCTGAGCTTCCAGAAGATTACGCCCTGCGCCAAACCAGTGGATGCCCATGTCCGACAGCATGCCGCTCAAATGGCCAAACCCCTCGTCGAGACAATCGAACATGTGATTGTTGCCCAGAGTAACCACATCGACTCCTGAATCCCGCAAGGAATCGATCTGACGTTTTGTCGAAACCACCCTCGGCTCAGTAGGCACCGCCCCCCGCCCTGGCAGCGTACACTCCAGATTCGCGAAAACGACATCACATGACGAAAACAATTCACGGACTTCGTCTGAAAGCGCCTCCATCCCCCGACCGGGGATATCACTGCCCGGGGGAGTGCTAAGCAGCAAATCACCAACCGCGCCGAATCGTAAAGTTGCGCCTTTGGGGTTATCCATGGTTGCACCCATCCGTATGTCGCGCCGAGAAACCAAGTGTTGGCCATCGTTCTCTATCAACCTTATCCATACCGATTTCAGCCATAGGCATCCAAGCCCCAATGCCGGCCCCTAAAGCAAAGCAGTAGACATCCGTCATCGAAGCGGTCCGGGAAGGCAACAAAAGCTGGCCCCCTTCGAGCATCAGTCCGAATATGGCAGCAAGAAAGGCTGAAGCAAAGACACCGCCTCGTCCTAATTTTACCCATCCCAATCTCACGCGCAAAAGATATGTCAAAAGCCCCAGAAGAAATACACTTTGAACGAACAGACGAATATGATTGAGTTCCGCGCCCATGGCATAGTGATATAACGGCAGAAACTGAACAGGGGATGGCAGCGCGCGTCGAACCATCCCGGGGTCCCAAGTAAAGTTAAATGGCATCCACCAGAGATAAATAAGGTAGAGGAAAAGTATCGCCATGATTGATTCGAGTTTTCTATGTGTATCCATCCTGTTCAGGAAAAAAACAACCATCAGTATCCCCAGAAAACAGCCAAACCAGCCCGTAACAACATTGGCCGTATTGAATGAACGGGATGCAATGAAAATTTTGCCCAGTTCAAATATAAGAGAAAACCCGGCAGCAGCAACAGCGGCCCCTATCGCCCCCCATAAAGACGGGGCCTTTGCACGCCTCCCCCAGATAGCCAACAGAATGGTCAGCACCGAATAGGGCGCGATTCGCGTCACCGCCCACCAATGCCAGGGGTGCAAGGCGAACCCCTCCAACATATCGAAATGGGACCCTTCCAGGCTGCGCCATACCTGCTTGAGCAATATCGTGGGCATATAGGGCGCCCATGCATCGGCTGCCAATAAGACAAGAAACATCAGCGTTCCGATGTCAGCCGGGCTTGTGCGCCATCTCTTTTGAAGCCATCGGATCCCCCCAAGCCAGATCCTTTCCCCAAAAAGAACGCCCCCTGTCGCGCCGAGACAACCGCTGATCGTGTTGAAAACCCAATCGGCGCCACTGGCGATTCGGGAAGCGAGAATCATTTGAACCATCTCTATGGCGAAGCTCAGTAAGGCGCAAACCGTTGTTGCGATGATCATTGCCGCTACGGACCGTATGCCCCCCAGCCTGCCTCGTACGGCGATAAGCCAGCCCAACGGTATGTATAGCAAAAGGTTGCTCATCACATCGGAACCGCTGACTCTGGCATGGGGGTTAAGGGGCCAGGCATCCCAGAAGCGGGAAATCGATGTTTCGATATCATCAGCCGTAGCGATATCGAAAGGCATGAGACTGGCATAAATCAGGAGGATTGCGTAGAGCGCGCTAAAAACGAATATCAGTCGAACGGCGTTCTCGTGCTCGCGCTGGATGCTGCTGAAATGGGTTCTCTTCACGATCTTGGATTTCAAGGCGACCGATCAATGTGGATGCTTACGGGTTGATCGGCTCCCGCGCAACATTCAAACGTCAATACGCCCTCATTAAAATTTTGGCGATGAGATACGCCATGGCCTTGCCCCACTCGGGCGCCTTTCCAGCCGGGCGTGCCGATCACAATGTGCAAGCGTTCCGAGTCATCCTTTAGTTGGTAACGAAACGAATCAACATCCACCTCATCGCCACAGAAAAGGACCACCGCCGACGGCGTCACGACGCCGTCGGCCCCTTTTACCGGCAGATAAGATATGCTTCGCGGCCTGTTCATACCCGCTTTATACGGCGCCAAAGCAACCAGAAAGCGATCCGCTTTCCTTACACGCGGCGGTTGTATTTCCAGCCGCCACAACCCCGCGTCAAACCAAGGCTCCTCCCGCGCGCCCTCCACCATATTTCGGCCGTCAAGATCCGAATCATCGCCATCCATTTCAACATAATATCGGTAATCAGGTCCGCCGACTTTTCGCATCACAGCGTCATCAGGAAGAAGGCGGATGACATCCAGACGCCCCTGCCCGCTTTGAATCCTTGCCACAGCGTCCGCCGATTCCATAATGCCGTTATCTCGGTCGCCCACAAGCACATGTTCATCGGCCGTCTCGGGACGCCCCCAGGAATGGAGCAACCACTTTTTTTGGAAGCCGGCATCGACGGCATCGACGCGATCATAAACGATAAGGACATCATCTTTCCTCAAATAAACTAACTGGCGCATGACCCGGGATACTTTCCCGCCCTTCCCGTTTTCATCATAACCCGTATTGTTATACGCATCGGTCAAATCGCTTCCGATATAGACGAACCTCGGGTCGGAATTTTCGAAAGCAACAATGTTTCCCCCTTCATAATGGCGGCCGCTGTGGAGGTTAGCCCGCCAGTCCTTCACGCTCAAAACGGCGCTTCCGGTCGGCATAACGATCCGTTGCCCGCCACCAGCTACGTTCTCTTCAAAGAATCGGTTCGGCCGGACCTTTTCGCCGGGCTTCAAAATCAGAAGGGAATTCGCCGCCACCGTCCGAATGTAATAATTCAGTCTGTGTTCTTTGAAATATTTTCCGTAGGTCCCGCTTGTGATGGCCAGGGGGCTATTTTTGGTTATCGTGAAATGGCCCGCTTGGTAATGACCATGATGTGCAAGTGAGTCGCCGGATTGGAAAGATATGAAGGTCGCACCCGGCCCCCAGTCGGAACGCATAAACACCTGCCCCAGACTGTCCCTTCCAAATATGTCGCTGGTCGGTAAACGGCCATTAAAAACAGACAGGTCAGGAAGGTCTGCGTTCAGTTGGTGTTCTTCTTCATTCAGCCCGCGGAGAAGGGGTATGCCCCACCGATATGGCCAATAATAGGCTGCTTTTCCGTGCAGTCCCTGCAAATATTGAGAATAATCAATTAGCGCCTGACTGCCAGTGAGGTGCGCGAACAGATCTATCACCCTCTGCGTTTCGTCCTTTAGATCGTTTCGAGGCCCTGTATCGCCAAACAAGTGGAACCTGCCGATCGGTTCTGTGCCGTGAATTGTCCACAACCCCATGCGCTCCACAAGTTTTCGGGCTCTTGCGTTCAATTCCGGCGCTTCCTTCAGGTTCATCTGGGCCGCACATCCCATCCCTAACAGAAAGGCCCGGCCATTAATCCAATAGTTATACCCCTCGGGCCATCCTTCCGACAATTCCGCTGCCTTGACGGTTTCCAGAAAATGGGCCTGCGCAAGACGCTGCAACTCCCTCAGTTCATCAAAAGGTCCATCCAGCGATACGGCGGCGACCCAGACAGCCGAAGCCAGGGCAGTACGGGCATGCCACATGGAAGCGGATCTTCCCTGCAATACATTGAGGCCGTTTCGAATGAATTCCACCAATTCCGTCTCCACTCGATAGCGGGAAGATTGGCTCCAATCCGGCAAGTTGCCAATCAAATCATAAGCAAGCGCCATATAGAATGCATCATCATATTTACCCGAATCAGTCGGCTTTTTTAACCTTTCCTTTATCAACTTATCGATGACTTGACGCCCCGCCTCGCGGTCACCTTTGCATGCCCAAGCCACTACATTGAAAAAAAGCCCGTCTTTGTTT
>JAABSP010000043.1 GCA_011390345.1 Desulfobacteraceae bacterium | reverse complement strand
GTGTGCTCTTCCGATCTACAGAGCGGTATAAATCCTACCTGAAACGGCTGCGGACAAAGGGGCTGAATCCCTGGAAGGAACAGCCGCGCCGCGCGGACATGCACCTGAGAGAGGCGGTGGGGCATTTTCACCTCTACTTCTGGCTGAAACAGGCCGTGGAAGACCTTTGCATCGTCAGCCCCGAATTTCCTACCGGCAACGGCAGGGTGGATCTCCATCTGAACTGCGCCGGCAAACGGGGGGTTATCGAAGTGAAAAGCTTTCAGAGTCAGTCGAGGCTGGATCGGGCAAAAATCCAGGCCGCTGATTATGCCCGGCAACTGTCGCTGGCTCAGGTGATTATTGCACTCTTCGTGCCGGTCGATGATGAGGCGGTTTTAGAGCAGCTTTCCCGGGAGATGGTCATCGACGGGATCAGGGTGATGGTATCGGCCATCGGTTGGGAGTGATCAAGGCCGGGCTGGCGGCTTTGGAGAAAAAGATCCGGAATGATACTGCAGACTGATTCAAGACAAATCTCTCAACTTGCAAAAATTCCTCTGAAGCGGTATTCTCTGTCTGAAATACAACTGATCGGAAGCACATCTCTTCGGATCTGAAATTCGATATTGGCAAGGATACAAAAAGACGGAGAACCAGCCGAAATGAAAAACAACAGTTCTACGGGAAAAACCGCAACCATCGAAATCGACGGCGTCCCCCACAAGGCCGCAGAGGGAGAAAACCTGATGGAGGTCCTGCGCGGATCAGGCGTCAAGATCCCTGCGGTCTGCTACCACCCGGCCCTGAAGAAGGCTTCGGCCGCCTGCCGCCTCTGTCTGGTGGAGATCGAGACCCCAAAATCAGATGGAAAGATCCGCCGCTCCTGCATTGCCAAGGTGCAGGACGGAATGCGAATTATCACTGACAGCGACGAGATCCGGGCCCAGCGGAGCCGGGCATTGAACCATCTCCTCTCACATGCGCCCCAGTCCGAGGTCCTTTTCCGGATTGCGGAGGAGTACCATCTCCATACCCATCCCCAGCCGGACGGGTGCATCCGGTGTCATCTCTGCCGGCGGGTCTGCGATGAGATCGTGGGCGCGAAGGCGCTGAAGGTGGAACATCGGGAGGGGCATCCCTTTATAGTGGCGGTTCAGGGGAAGTGCATCGGCTGCGGGACATGCGCGAATATCTGCCCCACAAAAGCCATTCAGGTGACTGACCATGACAATGTCCGCACCATCACCATCAGAGACGAGGTGATCGGCCAGCATCCCCTGGAGCGGTGCGAAGGGTGCGGCCAGATGGTAGCGACACCCCGATTTCTGGAACATGTCCACCAGCGAACCGCGCCTCATCCGGATGTGAAAGAACATCATCGGTATTGCCCTGCGTGTGCAAAAATCTTTTCGGACCGGATCAGGCGGCTGGGGGAGAAGACCGCACCGCCGAGAGCATCGAGAAGGTTCGATCAGGATTAAGGGTAAAAGGAAAAAAAGAGGCGGGGCTATACCGAAACCGGCTCCAGATCCCTGCAGAGGCTCTCGATCCGGTCCTGCGCCAAATTGACATAATCCGGCTCGATCTCATACCCCACATAGCAGCGTCCGTTTCGCGCGGCCGACAGGCAGGTTGTGCCGCTTCCGCAGAAGGGGTCCATCACCACATCGCCCTCAAAGGAATAGAGCTGAATCAGACGGTGGGGCAACTCTTCGGGAAAGGGGGCCGGATGGCCGATCTGTCTTGCGGAGACCGCGGGGAAATTCCAGACGCTTTTGGTCCATTGCAGAAATTCCTCCCGGCCGATGGTGTTCTTCTTTTCAGCTCTTTTTCTTGAAAAACTCTTTTTGGAGAAGATCAGGATATACTCGTGAACGTCCCTCAACACCGGGTTGGCCGCGGAGAGCCAGCTTCCCCAGGCAGTTGAGGGGCTTGCGCTTGCGGCCTTGTTCCAGATGATCTCCCCCCGCATGAGGAAACCGATCTGGGTCATGCCGCAGATGATGTGCGCGTGCAGCGGGATGTAGGGCTTGCGGCCCAGATTGGCCACATTGATGCAGGCTCTGCCGCCGGGGACCAGCACCCGATAGGTCTCGGCCCAGATCCGGTCGAGGAGGTTCAGGTATTCCGGAAGATCGAGATCTTCGTCATAATCCTTGGAGACATTGTAGGGGGGAGAGGTGATCATGAGGTGGACGCTGTTGTCGGGCAGCTCGGCCATGGTTTCGCTGGACCGGCAGAAGATGCGGTTGAGGTGATCTTCGGGGACGGGATTCTCCTCATAGCAGACAGACTTGCAGGGCCGCATTCCCTCGTAGAGACGGCTGTTGTAGAACCTCTCGGAATTGTGGTTGATCCGCCCCGGGGTTCCGAAGGGGCTGGTGGCTGTTCTGGTGGTTCGTCTGCGGTGGTCTGTTCTCTGGTCCATAATCTGCTCCTGGTCCGTTTTCCCTCTTATACCACATAATTGCCAGATCGCGAAGAAAATATTGAAAAAAAAGGACATAAATGATCCAAGGGACGTGAAGGATTTTGCAGCCGATGATGAGGTGAGCGGTATTGCCGCCATGCTTTAATGCTTTTCAGGTGGGAATTACAGGTTTCCATGTATTTTTTTGCAGATCTTCGTTATGATAGAGATGAAGGGCGGATGACAACTTCCAACCGGAAAGGAGGAAGATTACATGAACAGAGAAATCTTTACCAGGGATGAGCTGTCGATGCTGATGAGCAATCAGCACAGCCACAACATTTCCATCTACATGCCGGCTTCCCGAACCAACAGTCAGCAGAACCTGATCCGCTTCAAAAACCTGATCCGCAAGGCCGAAGAGAACTGGCGGGAGCGGGGGCCCAAAGATCTCTCCATGGAGGAGGTCTTCAAGCCGGCCCGCCGGCTGCTGGAGGAGACCCGCTTCTGGAGCTTTCAGGATGAGGGCCTCGCGGTTTTTCTCTCCCCCGGTTTTTTCAGCGCATATCGGCTGCCGATCTCATTTAACGAGCTTGTAGTGATGTCCAACCGGTTCCATGTAAAGCTTCTCCTCCCCCTTCTGAGCAAAGAGATGGCCTTTTATGTCCTGGCCCTGAGCCAGAAGAACATCCGGCTGCTCCAGTGTACCTATCAGCAGACCCGGCAGATCACTGCGGAGAGCCTGCCCAAAAACATCGAAGCGGTAATCCAGTATGACGAGCCCCTGGAGCAGCTCCAGCAGCATACGGAAACCCAGAACCAACGCCCGGACGGAAGCGGCAGGCCCGCGATGTATTTCGGCCAGGGGGTGGGCAAGGATGATGTGAAGAAGAACCTCGCCCGTTTTTTCCAGCAGGTGGACACAGGGGTTCGGGATGCGGTGGACCGAAAGGGGATTCCTCTGGTGATCGTGGGGCTGGAACACATGACCGGCCTCTATCGGGAGGCCAACCATTACCCGCACCTGCTGGATGAGGAGATCCACACGAATGCGGATGAACTCAATGACCGGCAGCTCCAGCAGCAGGCATGGGAGGTGGTGGAGCCCTACTTCCTCCGGAAACGGCAGGAGGTGGAGGATCGATATCACCAGATGTCCGAGCGGGAGCTGGCCTCCGGAGACATCAAGGAGATCGTGCCCGCGGCCTTTGACGGCCGGGTCGATTCCCTGTTTGTGGCGGTGAGGGTGCAGCAGTGGGGTTCCTTTGACCCCCAGAGCCGAAAGGTGGATCTGCACCAGCGGGAGGAGAACGGGGACGGGGATCTGCTCGATTTCGCCGCGATCTATACCCTCATGAAGGGTGGCGCGGTCTATACCTGCCCGCGGGAGGAAGTTCCGGGCAACACCCTGGCTGCGGCCCTGTTCCGATATTGAATCCGCTCCTGAACGGCCTGTTTTTTCCTTGACAGGATCTTTTTAATCATTTAATAATTGACATTTTCGATTGAATCGTCATGTCATTATTGAAAGACAGAAGGAGGATCGACGGATATGTATGCTGTGGTGAATACGGGCGGAAAGCAGTACCGGGTCCAAAAGGGCCAGGTCTTCCGGGTGGAAAAACTGCCCGGAGAGATCGGGTCCAACGTGACCTTCGATCAGGTGCTGCTCTACTCCGACGGCAATGAGCTGAAGGTAGGGCAGCCGGTGGTGGAAGGGGTCGCGGTCCGGGGCCATATCGTGGAGCAGGACCGGGAGAAGAAGATCATCGTCTTCAAATACAAGCGCCGGAAACGGTACCGGAGAAAACAGGGGCATCGGCAGTATTATACCGCGATAAAGGTGGATGGTATCGGCAGCCCCGAAGAACTCGATCAGGGGGAATCGGATCAGCAGCCCCTGGCACAGAAAGAGGCCGCGCCGGACCAGACCCCTGAACCGACAGCGCCCTCCGAGACCGAACAGGGCGGCGAGGGCGATCTTGCACAGAAAGAGGAGATGGAGTAATGGCACATAAAAAGGCGGGCGGCAGCTCGAAAAATGGCCGCGACAGCAATGGACAGCGCCGGGGCGTCAAGATCTACGGGGGCCAGAGCGTAAGGGCCGGCAACATCCTGGTGCGCCAGCTCGGGACCAGGATCCATCCCGGTGAGAACGTGGGCCTGGGCAGGGACTACACCCTCTTTGCCAAGATCGACGGGGTGGTGGTCTATGAGCGGATGGGCAAAGACCGCAAAAGAGCAAGTGTTTATGCCGAGTGAAGTTCATCGATGAAGCAACCATTACCGTCCGGTCCGGCGACGGGGGCCGCGGATGCGTCAGCTTCCGGCGGGAGAAGTTCGTCCCCAAAGGCGGACCGGACGGCGGCGACGGGGGCCGGGGCGGCGATGTCATCATAAAGGCGAGCCCCCGGAAGCGGACTTTGTATGATTTCCGGTACCAGCGGAACTTGGCGGCCAAGAACGGCGGCTACGGCCAGGGAGCGCAGAAGACCGGCAAGGACGGCGAAGACCTCCTCCTTGAGCTGCCCCCCGGAACAATCATCCGAAACGCGGAGACCGGCGAGGTGATCACGGATCTCACCCAGCCCGAACAGAGGGCCGTTGTGGCCCAAGGAGGCCGCGGAGGCCAGGGCAACCGCCGCTTCATGACCTCCACGAACCGGGCCCCCCGGTTTGCCCAGCCCGGCGAGCCGGGCCAGCACCTCACCCTCCAACTCGAGCTGAAGCTTCTGGCCGACGTAGGACTCATCGGCCTGCCCAACGTGGGCAAATCGACCCTGATCTCGGCCCTCTCCTCGGCAAGGCCCAAGATCGGCGACTATCCCTTTACCACCCTCACCCCCAACCTCGGCGTGGTCAAACACCCCTGGGGCGAGCCCTTTGTGGTGGCCGACATCCCCGGCCTCATCCAAGGAGCACATCAGGGAGCGGGCCTGGGAACCCAGTTTCTGCGCCATATCGAAAGAACCCGCGTCCTGGTCCATCTCATAGATGCGGCAGCCATCGATCCGGAAGACCCCCTCGAAGGGTACAAAACAGTCAACCGGGAACTCTCCCTTCACGACAAAAAACTTGCCGGAAAGCCCCAACTCGTGGTATTGAACAAGATCGACATCCCGGAGGCCCGGGAAAAAGCGGACCGCTTCGCCGAGGCATGGGCGGAAGAGAGAGACGATGACTTCCTGCAGATCTCGGCTCGGGGCGCGGAGGGAACGGAGAAACTGGTCTCCGCGGTGGTGCAGATGCTGGACAAGGCTGCATTGTAGTGAATGGTGAATGGTGGATAGTGAATGGTGGATGGTGAATGGTGGATGGTGAATGGTGGATAGTGGCTGGTGCATCACAAATGAATCTCTCCATCGAGTCCATGGTCCTTTATGTCCCTTTCCATCCAGTCCATCGTCCTTTATGTCCCTTTTGTCCTTTATGTCCTTTGTCCTTTTCAGTCCATCGTGAAAAACCCCTTCAAAACCTGACTCCATGAACCTGAACCGACAACGCTACATTGAAAAAGCCCATCGGGTGGTGGTCAAAGTGGGCAGCAACGTCCTCACAAGGGACAACGGCCTCAACCTCGAAGTGATCCAAGAGATCAGCCGCCAGATCTGCAGCCTCCAGGATCAGGGCAAAGAGGTGATCCTCGTCTCCTCGGGCGCGATGGCCTCCGGGGTGAAAAAGCTCAACCTCTCCCGAAGACCCGACGAAATCCCCAAGCGCCAGGCCGTGGCCGCGGTGGGCCAGGCCGGCCTCATCATGGAGTATGAAAAAGCCTTTGAAGCCTATAACCGTAAAGTGGCCCAGATCCTGCTGACCGGCGACGGCCTCACCCATCGGAAGCGGTACCTCAACGCGAGAAACACCCTGCACACCCTCCTCTCCTGGGGCGTAGTTCCCATCATCAACGAGAACGACACCGTCTC
Source organism: Desulfobacteraceae bacterium (assembly GCA_011390345.1). Taxonomy (GTDB): domain Bacteria; phylum Desulfobacterota; class Desulfobacteria; order Desulfobacterales; family JAABSP01; genus JAABSP01. Next base: position 42,569 of record JAABSP010000043.1, on the reverse strand, counting down.
CATCGAGGAGATCAAGCTAGGGGACAACGACAACCTCGCAGCCATGATCACCCTTTTGATGGACGCGGACATCCTCATCAATTTGACCGACATCGACGGCCTCTACAACAAGGACCCCCGGCAATTCCATGATGCGGAGCTGATCCCCGAGGTCTCGGTCTTCAAACGGGAGATCGAAAGATTTGCCGGCGAGATCCCCGGCGCTCTCGGAACCGGTGGCATGCTCAGCAAGATCAAGGCGGCCCGGAAGGTGACGGTCTCGGGCGTTCCCATGATCATTGCCAAAGGGGACAAGCCCGACATCCTGCTGAAGATTCTTTCGGGTGAGGATCACGGCACATTCTTTACCCCCAAAGAGGAGAAGCTCAACCGGCGCAAGTGCTGGATCGGCTTCACCTTAAAGCCGAAAGGGACCTTGCGGATCGACTCGGGCGCGGCCCATGCTCTCCTTGAGGGAGGAAAGAGCCTCCTGCCCAGCGGCATCGTCGATGTGGAGGGGGAGTTTGGGGCCGGCGCGCCCGTGGAATTCAAAAACGGCGGCAGCCAGATTCTGGGAACCGGGCTCGTAAATTACAGCGCCGCGGAGATCCGGCGGATCATGGGATTGAAGACGAGCCAGATCAAGGAATGCCTCGGCTACAAACCCTATGACGAGGTGATCCATCGGGACAATCTGACCATCACCACAGCCGACTCGGAACTGTGCGAATAACCGGAAGAAATATTTGATTCATAATGAGATTCAAGATGAGATTCAGGAGCCGATGATGAGCATAGAGACGACGATCCGGGAGATGGCCGCAGCCGCAAAAAAGGCATCGGTTGCCGTTGCCCGTTGTTCCACCCAGGAAAAAGATCGGGCCCTTATGGCCATTGCGGACCGGCTGGAGAAGGAATCCGCGCGGATTCAGGCCGAAAACAGCGAGGACCTGAAGCGGGCCCGGGAGATGGGCCTTACAGCGGCCATGATCGACCGGCTCACCGTCAAAGATAGCACCATCGCGTCCATGGCCGGAGGACTCCGGGAGGTCGCGGCCCTCGAGGACCCGGTAGGGGCCATCCAAAAGACCTGGCGAAGACCCAACGGGCTCACGGTCTCGAAAATGCGGATCCCCCTCGGTGTCATCGGCATCATCTATGAATCCCGTCCCAACGTCACCATCGATGCCGCGGCCCTCTGCTTCAAAGCCGGCAATGCCGTGATCCTTCGGGGCGGCTCAGAGGCCCTGGCCTCCAATCAGGTGCTGGCCCGGATCGTCCATGATGTCCTGAATGAAGCCGGACTCCCGAAAGAGGCGGTGCAGGTAGTTCCCACCCGAGATCGGGAGGCCGTTACCGCGCTGCTGGCTCAGGAGGAGTATATCGACCTGATCATCCCCCGGGGCGGCGAGAGTCTGATCCGCTTTGTGGTGGAGCATTCCAGAATCCCGGTGCTCAAGCACTACAAGGGCGTCTGCCATGTCTATGTGGATGCGGATGCGGACATCGAAATGGCCGCGGATATCGCGTTCAACTCCAAAGTCCAACGCCCCGGGGTCTGCAATGCCCTGGAGACCCTGCTGGTCCACGAGAAGATCGCGGAAGACTTTCTGCCGGTCATGGCCGAGCGGTTCGGCAAGGCCGGAGTGGAGCTTCGGGGATGTCCCGCGACCCGAAAGATCCTGCCCGCGGCCGCGGGCGCGACCGATGCGGACTGGCCCGCGGAATACCTGGACATGATTTTGGCCGTCAAAGTGGTCTCCGACATGGACGAGGCCATCGAACACATCGGAAAATACGGCTCCGCGCACACCGAGGCCATCGTAACCAAAGACTATACCCGGGCACACCGGTTCCTTCGGGAGGTCGATTCCTCGGTGGTGCTGGTCAACGCCTCCACCCGATTCAACGACGGAGGCCAGCTCGGCCTGGGCGCGGAGATCGGCATCAGCACATCCAAGCTACATGCCTTCGGCCCCATGGGCGTGGAGGAGCTGACCACCACCAAGTTCATCGTACTCGGAGAGGGACAGGTTCGGACATAGAGAAAAAAGGCACATGAAATCGATCGGCCTTCTCGGCGGAACCTTCAATCCGATCCACTACGGACATCTGCGGCCCGCGCTGGAGGCTCTCGAAGCATACGATCTTGAAAAAATCCTGCTGATCCCCTCATCGGTTCCGCCCCACAAGGCATGGGCCGCAGACCCGCAGGACCGGCTGGCCATGACCGAGCTTGCTGCCGCAAACCGCACGGAATTCGAAGTCAGCGACGTGGAGCTGAAGCGGGAAGGCCCCTCCTACACAATCGACACCATCGGCCATTTCAAATCCGGACTGCCCCGGGATACCCGCCTCTATTTCCTGGTGGGGCTGGATGCGTTTCTGGAGATTGACACCTGGAAGCATTATAAGCATCTTATGGAAGCGGTTCCCTTCATCGTCATGGCCCGCCCCGGGCCCAAACAGGCGCAGATGATGAAGGCCGTGGGATCGGTGCTTCGGGAACGGATATCCGATCAATACCAGTTGGATCAATACCAGTTGGAGAGCGAAAACAGAACCTATATCCATCCGGAAAAGCCGCGGGTCCATGTCTTGAAAGCCACCCTGATGGATATCTCGGCCACGCAGATCCGGGAACAGGTGAAAAACGGGCGGTCCATAACTTTTCTGCTGCCCGAAAAAGTTGAAGAATACATAAACGAAAAAGGACTCTATAAATGACAGAAGCAAAAGGCCCGCTGCCCATCGAGGTCTATCTCAAAGCTGCCCTGGGCAGAAAGGCGCAGCGGGTGGTGGCCCTCGATGTGGAAAACCTCACCTCCGTGGCGGACACCTTTATCATCTGCAGCGGCCGATCCAACCGGCAGGTGACGGCCATTGCCGAACATATTCGAAAAGAGCTGAAGGAAGAGGGAAGAAGCCCATTGAGCGTGGAAGGAATGCGGGAGGGGCACTGGGTGCTGATCGACTACGGCGAAGTGGTGATCCATGTCTTCTACGAGTCGGTGCGGGAACTCTACGACCTGGAGAGCCTCTGGATCGATGCCCCTCGGATCGACATCAGCGCACTGGTCCAGGCGGCCGCGATCCAGGCCGATCGGATTCCCCAAGAAGATGAAGAAGAGATTTCATATGATGAAGACCTCCCCGTTTCGGAGTGGGCCGATGACGAAGAGGATCTTTCCGATTGGGAGGATGAGGAGATTGAAGATGAATGACGGGCAGAAGCCTTTTATCATGATCCAAGACTATGCCACCGGAAAGGAGATCCCCCGGATCGGCGCAGAAGAGAACCGCCAGGCTGTGGAACGCTTTCTGGTGGAGGAGAAGGGGTATGACAAAACAGATATCGAGATCGACATCCCCATCGAGCTGACAGTGAACGGGACTCCCTATCGCTCCAAGATCGATCTGGCGGTTCGGGTCGCGGGAGAGCGATGGATGGTCATCAAGTGCGCGGCCGGATCTCTGGGGTCCCGGGAGCGGGAGGTGGTCTCCGCGGCCCGCCTTCTGGATAAGACCCAGATCCCCCTTGCAGTGGCTTCGGACGGGAGTGATGCGATCCTTCTGGATACGGTGACCGGCAAAAGAATCGGATACGGGATGAAAGCGATCCCCTCCAAAGCCGAAGCTGCATCCCGGGCAGCAGAGACGCCGCGGGTCCCCTATCCCGAAGCCCGCATGGAAAAGGAGAAGCTGATCTTCAGAACCTATGATATGGAGAACGTCAACCGCACCCTTCCCGAATAGAATTGCCGTCTGCCCATTTTTCTCCCCTCCTTTCTTCCTTTCCTTTTGACAGCCTGTCAGCCTAAATGGTAATAAAATCCTTATCTCACAAAATCCGCCCCGCCCCATCGGGGGCCGCCCTGCCGAACAATCAGAAGAGGAGGGGAAAAGATGAAACGACTTGCTCCGATTGTAATTGCCATCATTCTATTCACATCGGCCATCTCCGCTGCCGAAACCTACAAGATCGCCAACGCGGCCTGGGCCGGATGGTCCCCGTCCAACGTGGCCTACGCCAAAGGATTCTGGAAGGATGAGGGCGTAGATGTCCGGCTCTTCACCCTCACCAATCCCCAGGAGCTGATCAACCTGTTCAAAAAGAGACTTGTCCACATCTCCTTCGAGATGATCGGAACGGCTGCCGATCTCTATATGGAGGGGCTTCCGGTGCGGATCATCGCGGAGACGAACTGGTCCCACGGCGGAGACAAGATCATCCTGCGCCAGAACCTCGACTCTTCCGAACTGAAAGACAGATTCGCGGGGGTCTATATCAAAAACCCGCCGATCCTCTACTTCTTTCACCAGTTTTTAACCGATGCCGGGCTGAAGCTGGCCGATCTGCGAGTCGTGGAGATGGAGCCGAAGGTACTGTCGAACCGCTTCATCGATGGCGCGCTCGATGCGATCCTCTGCTTCAACCCCTGGGCCATGCAGGCCGTGCGGCAGGGAAAGGGAAGAGTCGTTGCCACCTCTGCCGATTACAAAGGATGCATGCCCGAGGGGATGATGGCGCTGGAAGAGACACTGGAGAAGATCCCGGAAGCCGATCTGCAGTCGATTCTAAGGGGATGGATCCGTGCGGTGGAATGGTGTAAAGATCCGGCCAACTGGGAGGAATACATGGAGATCCTCAACACCCGCACCTTTAAAAATGACCCGCCATACAGCGAAGCGGATCTCAAGGCCATGCTCGCTGCGGTGAAGATCCATGACCGGGAGGCCCTGGTGGAAAGAAACCGGGTTCCCGGGGGGCTTTCCGCATATGTGGAGAACCTGGAGCGGTTCCTGTCGGAAAACGGGATGCTGAAAAAGGCGATCGATACGAAGACGTTTCTGCATACCTGCCCTCTGCTGGACGCGCTGCAGCCGCTCCAAAAGCCATAAAGGAGGTAATAGAGATGATCTTCAGATCCCTTCAGATGCGCCTGGTCTTTATCTTCGGACTCTGCCTGACCGCCTCTGTGGGAGCCGCGGTGATCTACGGCATCTACTCGACCCGAAAAACCGAAGCTTTTGTCAGCGATCTGGCCACCCAAGCCGCGCACAAGGCGGCGCGATCCGTTCTGATAGAGCGGGCCGACGCCATGTCCTTCGATATCGAATCGGCACTGGAATCGGCACTGACAACATCGAGGACACTGGCGGATCTCTTTTCCGGGATCAAGAATCCGGAGATGGGCCTCCACATCGACCGGGAACGGATAGTCCGGATCCTGCAAAGCGTTCTGGAGAAGAACCCGCACCTTGCCGGCATAGGAACGGTCTGGGAGCCGAACGCGCTGGACGGGCTGGATGAACTCTATGCCAATACCCCGGGCCATGACGAGACGGGCCGGCTGGCCGCGTATTGGGGCCGGAGCCCCGACGGAGAGATTCTGCTCGAGCCTGTCATCGGCTACGAGAGCACCGAAACCTTTGAAAACGGCTTGCGGAAGGGGGAATTCTATCTTCTGCCAAAGGAGCGGAGGAGGGCTTCGATCATCGACCCCTACCCCTATCCTGTCCAGGGAAAAACCTTCTGGATGGCGACCTTGGTGGTTCCGATCATGAACCGGGAGACCTTCTACGGTGTTGTGGGGGCCGATCTGAGGCTCGATTTCATGCAGGAAATTGCGCGGCGGGCCGATGCGGATCTCTACAACGGTGTGGGCAGCATTGCCGTGATCAGCGGAAACGGCCTGATCGCGGCCGCCAGCGATCATGAAGGACTCATCGGAAAGCACATCCGGAAATGGATCGAGGAGAACTGGGCCGAAGACCTGTCGGAACCGGCGGAATCGGAGGTGGAGATCGGCGAGGAGATCGAGGTGGATCTTGACGGCGAGACAATGGATGTCACGGTTCCCATGCAGATCGGCGATACCGGAATGACCTGGGCTGTCATGATCCGACTGCCGACCTCGGCCGTTCTTGCGGAGGTGCGGCAGATGCAGGAAACCCTGAAGAAAAGGGGAAATAAGGATATACTTCAACAGGCCGGTGTCGGCGCGGCAGTCGGCATGATAGCGCTGCTGCTGGTCTGGCTCTTTGCCCGGCGGATCAGCGAGCCCATCAAAGCGGTCATCGGTGGCCTGACCCGGAACGCGGGCCGGCTGACAGACTCGGCCGGAAAGATATCCGAGGCCGGCAGGCGATTTTCGGACGGGGCCGATCAGCAGGCCGTCTCCCTTGAGGAGGTGACCGCCTCCCTGGAGCAGATGGAGGCGATGACCCGGCAGAACTCGGACAATGCCCGGGAGGCGGACCGGCGGATGCAGGAGACGAGGGAGATGGTGGGCCGGCTGGACCAGTCCATGGCCGAGATGGAGGGCTTCATGGATGAAATTACCCAGGTCAGCCGGGAGACCTCCGAAGTGGTGAGGAGCATTGACGAGATCGCGTTTCAGACCAATCTGCTGTCGCTGAACGCGGCAGTGGAAGCGGCCCGGGCCGGGGATTCGGGCGCAGGGTTCGCGGTGGTGGCATCGGAGGTGCGAAACCTTGCCCTCCGATCCGGAGAGGCCGCAAAGGAGACGGCCCAAGCCATTGAAAAGACGGTTCGACGGATCGATGAAGGCGTGGATCTGGTGGGGAAGACCCAGGAGCGCTATCGGAAGGTAACGGAGAATGTGACCAAGGGCAGCGAACTGGTGGCCGAGATCGCAGCCGCGTCGGACGAGCAGTCCCAGGGTATCGACGGGATCAACCGGGCGGTTTCTGCCATCGACGAACTGACCCGGACCAATGCCGCGGACGCGCAGAATTTCGCGTACGTTTCCGAGGATATGGAAAAACAGGCCGAGGAGATCGATGCGATGGTCTCTCGCCTTGCCGCGCTTGCGGGAACCCGGAACGCTGCAGAAAAACCCACAGAGGATGAAATCGATGAACGTGACCCAAACAACCTCAGCCAATGGCATTCAATTGACCATTGAGGGGGAACTAACCATCTACGAAGTGGCGGATCTTCGGATGAGGCTTCTGGAGAGTTTCAGCGAAAACCAACCCATCGAACTTGACCTGACCCGGGTGGAAGAGTGCGACGCGTCCGGGGTTCAACTCCTCTGCTCCGCGAAGCTCACCGCGGAACAGACCGGCAAGAACTATACCGTCTCATCGACATCTGATGCCGTCATCAATGCCATCGAGGGAATCGGTCTGAACCCATCGGAGGTCTTGGGAATCTAAAACCATACCTGCCGACAAAGGAGATTTCATGGAGACACATAAGGCGGCCTATCAGGAGGAGGCCTTTGAGCTGGTCGGAGAGCTGGAGGGTCTTCTGCTGGAGCTGGAGGGAAATCCCGAGGATCAGGAGCTGATTCACCGGATCTTCCGGGCTCTTCATACCATCAAGGGATCGGGAGCCATGTTCGGCTTCGAGGATGTAGCGGGTTTCACCCATGAGATCGAAACCGTATATGAATCGGTCCGGGACGGAAGGATCGGCGTCACCAAAGCCCTTGTGGATCACTCTCTTTCCGCGATCGACGTGATCCGGCGCATGGTGGGGGAGGAGCCGGTGGATGGGATTCAGGTGGCCGATCTGATGACCCGCTTCAAGACCATTTCCCAGTCGATCCAATCAGGATCGATATCCGAACCGGCCATTACCGAAGAGCATCCCAGAGGAACTCTCACTCTTTACACCATTGATTTCGCCCCCTATCGAACCTTCTTTGCCACCGGCTCCAACCCTATTCTGCTGCTGAATGAGCTGCGGGGATTGGGAGAATGCCGGATTCTGCCGGATCTGCAGGAAATTCCGCGGCTCGATTCCATGGACCCGGAAGGCTGCTATCTCCGATGGCAGATCCGCCTCAGAACCGATCAGGGCAAGAATGCCATTCAGGATGTCTTTATTTTTGCCGCTGACGCCTGTGATCTGAAAATCCGGGTTTCAGACGATGAAAAGACCGATGAGCCCCTTGTCCGGGCTCCGGAAAATGGGGCCGAAGCCGGGCAGACCGGCACATCAAAATCCGACCATCAAGGAAAAGAGACGCTGGTAAAGGAGAACCGATCGAGCATCCGGGTGCCGGCCGAGAAGCTCGACACCCTGGTGGATCTGGTGGGGGAGCTGGTGACGGTGCAGGCCAATCTGAGCCGCAAGGCAGGCGGGGCTGCGGATGCGGAGCTGGTCTCCATTTCCGAATCAGTGGAGCGGCTCACCGGGTCTCTGCGGGATGTCACCATGAGCATCCGGATGATCCCCATCGGGAGCACCTTTCAGCGATATCAGCGGCTGGTGCGGGATCTCTCCAAGGAACTGGACAAGGACGTGCGGATGGAGACCGAGGGCGGAGAGACCGAGCTGGACAAGACCGTGATCGAGCAGCTCGGGGACCCGCTGATCCATATTATCCGGAATGCCATCGATCACGGCATCGAGCCGCCCGATGCGCGGGAACGGCTGGGAAAGCCGCGGCAGGGGACAATTCGCCTTTCGGCCGAACATGCCGGGACCAGCGTGCTGATCCGGATCTCCGGGGATGGTGCGGGAATCGATCCTGAAAAAATCCGGAAATGTGCAGTGGAAAGAAACCTGATCCCCCCGGATTTGCTCCTGGAGGATGATGAGATCTACAACCTGCTCTTTATTCCGGGCTTCTCCACGGCAAAGAGACTCTCGGATGTGTCGGGCCGGGGGGTGGGGATGGATGTGGTCAAACGCCGCATCGAAACCCTTCAGGGGACGGTTCATATTGCCAGCAAGCTCGGAAAAGGGACGACCGTCACACTGAAGCTCCCCCTGACACTGGCCATCATCGACGGCCTGCTGGTGCGGATCGGTGACGAGGACTATATTCTTCCCCTCTCTGCGGTGGAGGAGTGCGTGGAGATGGATCGAAAGAGTGCGGACCGCTCCGAAGATCGGGGCATGATGGACTACCGGGGCAGCCGAATCCTCTACATCAACCTTCGCCGGATCTTCCATTCCGAAAGTCCGCCGCCGCCCATCGAACGGGTGGTGGTCTCCAAACTCAAGGGGGAGACCATCGGCTTCGGCCTGGATGAGGTGGTAGGCCAGCACCAGACCGTGATCAAGCCCATCGGAAAACTCTACAAGGAGATCCGGGGAATCTCCGGGGCCACCATTTTAGGAGACGGAAGCGTAGCCCTGATCATAGATCTGCATCAGATTCTGGAGACCGTGGAGGGAGACCGGCGCAGAGAGAAAACCGAATAAATTCAAAATCCAATAGGAGAAAACAGACGATGAAACGATATCGAGACATTCAAATGAAGCCCAAGCTGATCGGCCTTTTCCTGGCCGTCGGCCTCCTGCCCCTTGCCATAATCGGTATCATCATCGCCTGGCTCACATCAGAAGCGATGATGGAACAATCCTTCAACCAGCTCGAAAGCGTCCGGGACATCAAAAAAAACCAGCTCCAGCGCTTCTTTGACGAGCGCAAAGGCGATATCTCGGTGCTGGCCGACAACGTAAGGCTCCTCCAGGGAACGGAGACCGGGGCCGAAACCCTGGAATCCTATTTTGAAAACTATATCCGCCAGTATCACTACTATGATCTCTTTCTGATCTCCCCCGAGGGGAGAATCTATTTCACGGTGCTCCATGAGGATGACTACAACACCAACATCGTGGAGGGGCGGTATTCGGACACAAGCCTCGGCGACCTGGCCCGCGGGGTTCTGCGGACCCGGCGATTTGGCATTGCCGACTTCGCGCCCTATGCCCCGAGCAACGGAGAGCCGGCCATGTTCATCACCCAGCCGGTCATAAACGATGCCGGAGCCGTGGAGACGGTTGTTGTGCTTCAGCTCTCCCTCGAATCCATCAACGAGATCATGCAGGAGCGCTCAGGCATGGGAGAGAGCGGAGAGACCTATCTGGTGGGCCCGGATCGGCTCATGCGATCCGACTCCTATCTGGACAGGGTAAATCATACGGTCAAAGCCTCCTTTGCCAACCCCAGCAAGGGAAGCGTCAAGACAGAGGCGACAGAGGCGGCTTTTTCAGGAGAGACCGGAGAGGCTATCATCATCGACTACAACGGCAATCCTGTGCTGTCGGCCTATACGCCGGTGAAGATCTCCGATGAGATCACCTGGGCGCTTCTGGCAGAGATCGACAGGACAGAGGTTCGAGAGCCGATCCGGGGGCTCATCTGGCTGATTCTCATCATCGCCGGCATCATCGCGCTTGTGGTTGCCGTTTTTGCTTTCTTTGTGGCCAGAAGCATCAGCCAACCCATTGCCAAGATCGTCGGCATTGCTGACGGCGTGGCTCAGGGGGATCTGGATAGGGAGATCGAGATCCGTCAAGAGGATGAGATCGGGGATCTGGCCGAGGCCTTCCGGGGGATGAAATCCCGGATCGGAAATGTCATCGACGAGACCAACATCCTTGTGGAGGCCATCCGTCAGGGCAGGCTTGACACCCGGGGCAATCCCGACAACTTTCCCGGGGCATGGCAACAGCTCGTCTCCGGGGTCAATGCCCTTGCGGACGCGTATGCGGCCCCCCTGAACATGACCGCGGAAAACATCGATCGGATCGCAAAAGGGGAGATCCCAGCCGAGATCACCGAGACCTATGAGGGAGATTTCGACCGCATCCGGGAGAATCTGAACACCCTGATCCGGAACATGAACCGGGTCCTGGCCGAGACCAACGGGTTGATCCGGTCGATCCGGGACGGCCGACTGGACCAGCGGGGCGATCCCGCGCCCTTCCAGGGGGACTGGCAGGAGCTGGTCAAGGGGATCAATGAAGTGGTGGATGCCTTTGTCGCTCCCTTCCATATGGCGGCCGGCTGCATCGACCGGATCGCGGGGGGCGATATTCCTGATAAAATCACCGATGAGTACCGGGGGGATTTCAACCGCATCCGGGACAACCTCAACACCATGATCGAAAACCTGACCCTCTTCACCCTTGATCTCCAGGATGCCACGGACCGGGTGGTGGCCGCGAGCGCCCAGCTTCGCACCAGCGCGGAGGAGATGTCCCAGGGATCATCGGAGCAGGCCGCGTCCGCGGAAGAGGCCACTGCCTCTATGGAGCAGATGTCGGCCAATATCCGCCAGAACGCGGACAATGCCTCTCAGACCGAGCAGATCGCGGTCAAGGCCGCGGAAGATGCCGAAGAGAGCGGCAGAGCCGTCTCGGAGACCGTAAGGGCCATGAAGGAGATCGCGGAAAAGATCAGCATCATTGAAGAGATCGCGCGGCAGACCGATCTGCTTGCGCTCAATGCCGCGATCGAAGCCGCAAGAGCCGGAGATACCGGCAGAGGCTTTGCGGTGGTGGCCTCTGAAGTTCGGAAACTGGCAGAGCGGAGCCAGAAGGCGGCTGTATCGATCAGCACCCTCTCATCCAAGAGTGTTGAAATCTCCGAGAAGGGCGGGGATATGCTGGCCCGGCTGGTCCCGGACATCCGGAGTACCACCCAGCTCGTGCAGGAGATCTCGGCCGCGAGTAACGAGCAGAACTCGGGCGCGGATCAGATTAACTCGGCCATGCAGCAGCTCGACCAGGTGATCCAGCAGAACTCCGCTCTGGCCGAGGAGGTTGCGGCCACAGCCGAACAGCTCGATGACCAGGGGGATACCCTGAAGAAGACCGCGGGCTTCTTCAGGATCTCAGAGGCCGCAGCCTCGCGCTACGGAACCGGTCGAAAAAGCCGCGGCGCAGAAGAGGGGAAACGACCTTTACGAACCGGAAAAAAGGGCTCCAAAAGGGAATCGAAAGGGCAATCATCGGCCAAAGCAGATACCGATCAGAAGACAGATGGCTTCGGCATCGAACTGGTGGAAGAAGAGGGGGATGAGTTCGTCCCCTACTGATTTAGATGTGAAACCCCGAGCGGGCCGGCCGAAAAACCGGGAGGGAAATAAAAAATGATGGAAAAGAGCCGAAACCGATAAGCAAACTTTCAAAACAGCTCAAAGGATATCGGCTGAAACTGGGGGATTCCCGGAAAAAACTCGATCCGGATGATGAGATGTTCGAGAAATATTGATCCCTGATCCAAGAACCAGAGCCATTCTCAAACAAGGAGATCCATAATGCTGAAAAACCTGAAGATCCGAACGAAGCTGCTGTTGGGATTCGGTATTGTTCTCCTTCTGCTGTGCGGCGTGATCCTCATCTATCGCAATGCCGTGGAGACGACCATCACCGAATTTCAGGATCTGATGGACCATCAGATCGCCATTGCCAATCACGCGGCCGATGTGCAGACCTTTATGCTTCAGGCCCGCCGGAGCGAAAAGGATTTTCTGCTACGCAAGGAGAAGAAATATGCAAAGCAGGCAGCCGAGCATACGGCCGCGCTGAAGAAATCGGCAAAGACCATTGCAGCCCTGGCACATGATACCGGTGACGGGAAGATGGCGGCCTCGGCCGAGGCGATTATCGGACATGCCGAAACCTATCTGAAGAATTTCAATGCAGTGGCTGAAGCCTGGGAGCAGCGGGGGCTGGATCACAACAGCGGCCTTCAGGGGGCCTTTCGAAACGCGGTTCACGAACTGCTGGCCGATGCCGATGGGTTGAGCGTTGGAGAACTCTATCTGGCCTATCAGAGGATGCGGCTCCAGGGTCTGGAATATCGGTTAACTCCTTCCCTTTCCGAGCTTGCTGAACTCCAAAAGGCCATCGATGGGTTTGAAAGAAAGGTGGAGACATCGGAGATCGACGCATCCGCAAGAGAGCGGATCGCAGGGGCTCTTGCCGGATATAGCAGGGCATTTGCCGCGGATCAAAGCACCTCTATCGATCTGACCGGCGCGGCCGACGCCATACCGGCAGCCGACGCTATCCGAACCGCCCTGGAGGGGATCTATGTTCCCGAGATCAAAGCCCTGGCCCTCCAGCTCCGAAGGGATGAGAAGGATTACCTGCTGCGTGGGGATGAAAAATATGTGCAAATGACCCACCAATCCATCGCCAATATCGAAAAAGCCGTGGAACAATCGAACATCCTCCCCCGATATCGGGAGAGGATCCAAGCCCAGCTCATTGCATATCGAAAAGCCTTTGACGCGCTGGCAGGAGAAGATGAAATCATCCGGGAGCGGACCGATATCATGCGGAATGCGGTTCACCAGATCGAACCGGCTGTGGAACGACTACACGCGGATGCGATGGCAGATGCCGATGCCAGGGTCCGGTCGGCCGCAGAACAGGCCGGCTTTCTGTCGAACCTTGCAGTGAGGGTGGGAATTGCGGCCGTGATGGCCGGAATCCTCTTTGCCGTCCTCATCACCATGGCCATTGTTCGGCCCATGCGTGGACTGCTCCGGGTCTCGGGCGATATGGTCAAAGGAGAACTCGATCAAAATATCGACATCCATCGAAAAGACGAGATGGGGCAGGTCGCAGACGGCTTTCGGATGGTTCAGGAGACGGTCCGAACGTTTATGGAGGAGATCCGGGGGCTGGTGGAGGGGGTCCGGGAGGGGCGGCTCGATGTCCGGGGGCAGACTGCACTCTTCCAGGGCCAGTGGGAAATCCTGATGGCCGGCGTCAACGGTCTTGTGGATGCATTTACCGGGCCCATTGCCACCACTTCCGACTATCTGCAAAGAATCGCGGCCGGGAAAATCCCGGAGCCGATGCAGGACGATTACAAAGGCGACTTCAACGAGATCAAGGTCAGCCTAAACACCCTGATCGACAACCTTGCCCGCTTTGTTCAGGAGCTGCAGGATCTGTCGAACCGGATAGGTTCGGCCAGCGGGCAGCTCAGTTCCAGCGCCCAGGAGATGTCCCAGGGATCATCGGAACAGGCCGCTTCAGCAGAGGAGGCCACGGCCTCTATGGAACAGATGGCGGTAAACATCCGCCAGAATGCGGAGAATGCCGAACAGACCGAAAAAATCGCGATCCGCTCCGCAGAGGATGCCCTCTCCAGCGGAGATGCGGTGGCCGATACGGTCTCGGCCATGAAAAAGATCGCGAAGAAGATCACCATCATCGAAGATATCGCAAGGCAGACCGATCTGCTGGCGCTGAATGCGGCCATCGAAGCGGCACGGGCCGGAGAGGGGGGGCGCGGATTTGCGGTGGTGGCCTCGGAGGTCCGAAAGCTGGCCGAAAGGAGCCAGAAGGCCGCGGCCGAGATCGGCCGCGTTTCCGGATCGAGTGTGGAAGTCGCGGAAAAGGCCGGTGAAAGGCTGGCCCAGCTCGTGCCCGATATCCGGAAGACCGCGGATCTGGTGCAGGAGATCTCTGCGGCCAGCAGTGAGCAGAACTCGGGCGCGGATCAGATCAATTCAGCCATGCAGCAGCTCGACCAAGTCATTCAGCAGAACGCATCAGTGGCCGAAGAGATTGCTGCCACGGCCGAACAACTGGCCGGATATGGGGAAACCCTTCAGCGCACTGCGGCCTTCTTCACCCTGCCCCGCCCCCTGCAACAGGGCCGGCGTGTGCAGGAGAAAAGATCTTCGCACATCGGAGAGGAGAGAGCGGATCGAAAGCGGAATCCAACGCCCTCCCAGAGGGTTCCGCTGACACTGGAGCCGGATGAGAATCCCGAAGATGATGATGCTTTCGAGAACTATTGAAATTGTCTTTTGACTTTTTTCCAGATATTCATTATTACTATTAACAAACAGGAGATGTACCATGAAGATCGCCGATATCCGCATCGGACCGAGGCTGATGGCCGGCTTTGTCATCGTCGTGGCCATTCTCGGCGGAGTGGCCCTCTTTCAGATCCTGAGAATGAATACCCTTGCCGATCTCCAGGACAAGGGCGCAAAGCGGGCCGAGGATGCCATCGCGATTCAGGAGATCGCCAGACGACTGGATGGGGTCTATGCCGTGGTCGCGGATGCGGTGATCAACCGGAATCTGGAGGAGAGCCGGCAGGAATTTGCCGCGGCCAAAGCCGCGGCCGCGCAGGATATCTCCAGGGCTCGGCAGCTTGCGGATACCGAAGCTGAACAGGGATGGGCCGAGGTCTTTGCAGCCCGGTACGACAGATACCTCGATCTCTTTGAAGAGGAGATGCTCCCGCTCCTCGAAAGAGTAGAATCTGCCGGAAATCGGTATTCCGATGCCCCGGCCATCGGTTCCCTGGAAGGCAGGGAAAACGCCGGAAATATGACAAGGATTCAGGAAATCGACGAAAGAATCGATCGAACCCGGGACGAAGTAATAGAGCCATTGAATCAATTGGTGAACGCCCTGATTCAGGAGAGCCATGCCGCAGATCAAATCTTTGACGATACACGGAAAAGTGCCATCCTTTGGGCGGTCATCTTCACCCTGATCGGAGCAGGCGCAGCGCTCTTCATCGCGATCTCCATCACCCGATCCATAAACCGGCCCCTTTCCGGAATAGTACAGACCGCGACCCGGATCTCGGGCGGAGACCTGAGCGGAGATCTTCCAACAGAGCAAAAGGATGAGATCGGGGATCTGGCCAGGGCCTTTTCCGAGATGAAGGAGAGCATCAACCGGGTGCTTTCGGAGATGGATGATCTGACCGGCGCGATCCGGGAGGGGCGCCTGGAGGTCCGGGGGCATACAGAGAACTCCTCCGGCCAATGGGCCGAGCTGATCACCTCCACCAACCGGCTCATCGACGCGTTTGTCATCCCCTTCAAGACGGCTGCGGCCACCCTGGAGAAGATCGCAGAGGGCCGGGTTCCGGAGCGGATCACCGACGAATACCATGGGGATTTCAACCGTCTGAAGGAGAACCTTAACCGGCTCATCGACGCGATGAATGAGATCACCCACACCGCAAGGGAGATAGCGGCCGGGAACCTGTCGGCCGAGGTGAAGCCGAGATCGGCCGAGGATCAGCTCATGGTCGCGCTCCAGGAGATGGTGCGCCGCCTGAATGAGGTGATCCTGACCGAAATCGACGGGCTGATCCGATCGGTTCAGGAGGGGCGTCTCGAAGTCCGGGGAAACGCGGCCGGCTATTCCGGCGGGTGGCGGAATCTGGTAGAGGGCATCAATCGCCTCATCGAAGCCTTTGCGGACCCGATCCGGGTCACGGCCGCATGCATCGACGCGGTGGCCAAAGGCGAGATCCCGGAACGGATAACCAGAGAATACCAAGGGGACTTCAACAGCATCAAAGGGAATCTCAACGCGCTCATCGACGCGACCCGCCAGGTGACGGAGGTGGCCCTGGAGATGGCGGCCGGGAATCTGACCGTGCAGGTAAAGCCCCGGTCGGACCGGGATGTGCTGATGAACGCGCTGGAGGAGATGGTCAACCGGCTCCAGTCCGTGGTGGCCGAAGTGCGGAATGCGGCCGAAAGTGTGGCATCCGGCAGCCAGGAGATGAGCGCGACCGCGGAGGCCATGTCCGAAGGGGCCTCGGAACAGGCGGCATCTGCCGAGCAGGCATCCTCATCCATGCAGCAGATGGCGGCCAATATCCGCCAGAACTCGGACAACGCTATGCAGACCGAGGGGATTGCGCTGAAATCGGCTGAGGATGCGGAAAAAGGAGGGGAAGCCGTTGCCCGGACCGTGAAGGCCATGAAGGAGATCGCGCAGAAGATCAACATTATCGAGGAGATCGCGAGACAGACGGATCTGCTGGCGCTGAATGCGGCCATCGAGGCGGCCAGGGCCGGGGAGCACGGCAAGGGATTTGCGGTGGTGGCCTCCGAGGTGCGTAAGCTGTCGGAAAGGAGCCAGCGGGCTGCAGGACAGATCGGCAAGCTCTCGGCCGAGAGCGTCTCCATCTCCGAAGAGGCCGGGAATATGCTGAACCAGCTCGTGCCCGACATCCGGAAGACTGCGGATCTGGTGCAGGAGATCACGGCCGCGAGCAACGAGCAGAATGCGGGGGCCAACCAGATCAACAAGGCCATTGGCCAGCTTGACCAGGTGATCCAGCAGAACGCGTCCACGGCCGAACAGATGGCCTCCACAGCCGAGACCCTCTCCTCCCAGTCCGAGCAACTGCGGGATACGATCTCCTTTTTCCGGGTGCGGAGCCTTTCCGATCCGGGAAAACATCGGGAAAAGACCGCCTCCCCGGCCCCGACAGCAGGAGAGAAAACGGTTCGGAAACCGTCAAATCCGAAACCGGCCAGGAATTCTCGAGGCATTGCAATCGAGCTTGCCCAGGGGCATGAAGGAGATCTGAACGATGACGAATTCGAAAAATACTAACACGATCGACAAAAAGATTCTTCATCAAATGCGAACGGCATAGAGGAGAGAGAAGATGAATGAGACAGGAATATCCGAGACATCACAGTATCTGACCTTTCGGCTGGGAGATGAGATCTTTGCCCTCGATGTCTCCCAGGTGCGGGAGGTGCTGGATCTGAGCCCAATCACCAGGGTTCCCCGAGCCCCGGAGTTCATGCGGGGGGTCATCAACGTCCGGGGGACAGTGGTTCCGGTGGTGGATCTCCGGCTCAAGTTCGGCCTGTCCAGGATAAAGAACACCGTGGACACCCGGATCGTTGTGATGGAGATCCTTATCGACGGCGAGACCACTGTATTGGGGGCTTTGGCCGACTCGGTGGAGGAGGTGATCGAACTGGACCCCGCGCACATCGAACCGCCCCCGAGAATCGGCATGCGCTGGCGCACCGATTTCATCAAGGGGATCGGCAAACAGGAGGAGAAGTTCATCATCCTGCTCGACATCGACCGGATCTTCTCCACAGAGGAGCTGGCACTTGTGGAAAAGACCGGCGCGGATCTCGATCTGGAAGAGGAGGAGGATGACCTTTCCCATGAGCCCCACGCTGAAGCGGAGACCGAAGCGGCCGAGGAGGTCGAGGAGAAATGAGGCCAATGACGGCTCCCTCCCGCAGCGCTTTTCTGTCAACCGCATCGCCCATGACGACAAAGACCTTCGACCGGTTCAGCCAGTTCATCCGAAAGGAGCTGGGGATCAACATCACCGAGGCCAAAAAGACCATGCTCCAGGCCCGCCTGCAGAAGCGGATGCGCCTGCTGGGGATCGAATCTTTCGAGGCCTACTACGATTATGTCTTCAGCCCTGAGGGGCTGACCGGCGAAACCTTTGCCATGATCGATGCGATCACTACCAACAAGACCGACTTCTTTCGGGAGCCGAAGCATTTTGAACACCTGACCAATGTCGTACTGCCGGAGATCCTGCAGCGCAGGTCTTCGGGAAACACTGTCCGCTTCTGGAGCGCGGGATGCGCCACGGGCGAGGAGCCCTATACCCTGGCCATGGTGCTTTGCGACTATATGATCCTCCGGCAGACTTTCGACTTTTCCATCATGGCCTCGGACATCTCCACACAGGTGCTGAAAAAAGGGGTTGCCGGGATCTATGAGCACGAGAAGATCGAGCCGGTTCCCATGCCCATGCGGAAGCGGTATCTGCTGAAGAGCAAGGACAAAACCTCCTCGCTGGTCCGGATCGTTCCCGAACTTCGGGCCAAGGTAAACTTTCGCCGGATCAACCTGATGGAAAGGGATCTTGATATCCGTGAGAGTTACGATGTGGTCTTTTTCCGAAATGTGATCATCTACTTTGACCGGCCCACGCAGCAGCGGGTGATCCGGGGGATCTGCCGGCACATCCGGCCCGGAGGCTACATCTTCATGGGCCACTCCGAAACCCTGAACGGGCTCGACCTTCCGCTCACCCCGACCGTTTCGACCGTCTACCGGCGGAACTGAAATGAGAGCCGCATGGAACACTCAGGGGGTGCCAGCCGATTATCTCAAGGCCGGAGACATGATCTATAGGGATCGGCCGGCCCGCATCATCACGGTGCTCGGCTCATGCATCGCGGTGACCATGTTCGATGAACAAAGAGAGACCGGCGCCATCTGCCATGCGCTGATGCCCGAATGCCAGGAGCCCTCGGGATGCCGGACCGACTGCCAAGATCCCTTTCGGTACGTTGACTGCGCGGTCTCCCTTATGGCTGCAAAGATCCTCCGGAGCAAAACCCCGCCGGCGCGGATTCAGGTGAAGGTCTTCGGCGGCGCTGACATGTTCGGCGGGGACAACCCACCGACCCGCTATGCCACGGTGGGTTCGCTGAATGCAGCCTCTGCGCTCCGGCGGATCGGGGAGCTGGGGATGCGGGTTTCGGCAAAGGATGTGGGCGGATATCATGGCCGGAAAATCTATTTTTACCCCCATACCGGCGAGGTATGGCTCAAGCGACTGGGGAAATCGTAAAGCCGTGATCAACAAAAAGAAGATTCGGGTGCTGGTGGTGGATGATTCCGCGGTGGTCCGGCAGACCATGAAGCAGATCCTCGATTCGGACCCCGATATCGAGGTGATGGCGACCGCGTCGGACCCCTATATCGCGGCCGGCAAGATCCGCAAGGAAGTGCCGGACGTGATCACTCTGGATGTGGAGATGCCCCGGATGGACGGCATCACCTTTCTACAGAAGATCATGACCCAGCATCCCATCCCGGTGGTGATCTGTTCGGGCCTCACCACCAAGGACTCGGATCTGGCCATGAAAGCTCTGGAGGCCGGCGCGGCCGAGATCATCGAGAAGCCGCGGCTCGGGACCAAGCGGTTTCTGGAAGAGTCCCGGATGCGGATCTGCGATGCGGTCCGGGCGGCCGCGATGGCCCGGCGCCGGCCCCTGCCCAAGATCCGGTCCGTGGACCCGAAGCTGACAGCGGATGCCGTCATCCCCAAACCCACGGGCCGGACAATGTTCCACACCACGGAAAAGGTGGTGCTGGCGGGGGCCTCCACCGGCGGCACCGAGGCCCTGCGGATCTTTCTGGAGGGGATGCCGATGGATGCGCCCGGCATAGTCATCGTCCAGCACATGCCTGAACAGTTCACCGCGGCCTTTGCCAAGCGGCTCGACACCCTCTGCCGGGTATCGGTCAAGGAGGCCGAGAACAACGACACGGTGATCCGGGGCCGGGCATTGATCGCGCCGGGGAACCGGCATACCCTTTTAAAACGGAGCGGAACCCGGTATTATGTGGAAGTGCGGGATGGCCCCCTGGTCTGCCGCCACCGGCCCTCTGTGGATGTCCTTTTCCGTTCCGGGGCCCGGTATGCGGGGCCCAATGCCGTGGGGGTGATCATGACCGGCATGGGGGATGACGGCGCGAAGGGAATGCGGGAGATGAAGGATGTAGGGGCGTTCACCATTGCACAGGATGAGGCGACTTCCGTGGTCTTTGGCATGCCCAACGAGGCCATCAAGCTGGGGGCGACCGAAAAGGTGCTTCCCTTGGGGAATATCGCTTCAATGGTAATTCGGGTCTGCAGTTGAGACAGATAGGATGAGAGAACTTTCTAAAAACGAACAGGCGCTCCTGAATGCTTTCCCGGAGGTCGCTATCCTTCTGGATACCGAGGGAAGGGTTCTTGCCATCAATGAGATTGCGGCTGAACAGATCGGTAAGTCGAGGGAGACCCTCATCGGCAAGAGTATCTATGATCATCTACCGGAATCGACAGCAAAGCGGAGAAAGCGATATGTATGGGAGTCCTTCGAAACCGCTCTGCCGGTCCGCTTCAAGGATCAGAACAATGGCCGGTATTACGACAATCATATCTTTCCGATCCGGGAGCCGGACGGCCGGGTGGACCGGGTGGCGGTCTTTGCCAAAGACATCACCCGGCAGAGGGAGGCGGAAAACGCATTTCAGGAACTCAATTCCTACCTGGAAAGAAGGGTGGATGAGCGAACGCGCCAGTATGAGGAGGCCAACCAGAAGCTGAAGAATTCCATCGCCTGCGCGAATCAACTGGCCAGAAACGCGCAGTCTGCCAACCGGGCCAAAAGCGAATTTCTGGCCAACATGAGCCATGAGATCCGGACCCCCATGAACGGGATCATCGGTATTCTCGACCTGCTGTCCGACACCCGGCTGGATGAGATGCAGCAGGAGTATATGACCCTGGTTCGCCATTCCGCAGATACCCTTCTCCATCTGCTCAACGACATCCTCGATTTTTCCAGGATCGAGGCCGGAAAGATGACCATAGAGACCACGCCCTTTGACCTGGAGGCCGTGATCCGTTCGGTGATGGTTCCCATGAAGCTGAGAGCCCAGGAGAAGGGGCTCGAGATCGGCTGGGAGATCGCGGAAGAGATTCCCCAAAAGCTGATGGGTGATCCGGGAAGGCTTCGCCAGATTCTCGTCAATCTGGTGCGCAATGCGGTCAAGTTCACCCCGATGGGAGAAATCCGGCTTCAGGCTGTATCCGAAGAGCAGTGGGCCGAGCATATCCAGCTCCATTTTTCCGTAAAAGATACGGGCATCGGCATTCCCCCGGAGAAGCTCCATATCATCTTCGATTCTTTTGTCCAGGCTGACAGCTCAATCACCCGGAGCCACGGCGGGGCCGGTCTCGGCCTGAACATCTGTAGAAAACTGGTGGAGATGATGGGCGGAGAGATCTGGGTAGAGAGCCGGATCGAAAAGGGAAGCACATTCCATTTCCGCATCCCCTTTAAAAAGGCTCAGAAACCGGTTGCAAAAGAATCCCCGGAACAGGAACCGACGATCCCCTCCCCTTCTCTGAATCAGCAGATCCGGGTGCTGCTGGCCGAGGATGATTCCCTCAACCAGCGGGTTTTTACCCACTATCTCCGGCACGGCGGATACCAGGTCACCGCTGTCTCCGATGGCCCGGCCGCTGTTCAGGCCATGGAAGAGAGCCATTTTGATCTGGTGCTGATGGATCTGCGAATGCCGACATTGAATGGAATCGAAGCAGCCAAAAAGATCCGGCGGCTCTCGGACAAGGCCAGAAAAATCCCGATTATCGCTTTGACAGCCCATGCTTTCAAGGAGGACCGGCAGCGCTGCCGAGCCGCGGGAATGCAGGGATATCTTGCAAAGCCCGTTGGCAGAGACCAATTTCTCAACTATCTGAGGGCATTTCTCCATGAACCCAAAGATGTACCGAATGCATCAACGGAATCCAAGATGTCCCAAGAGGAATCCCGGCCTCAACATCCGGAAATGAAAGCACCGGCTCTTCCCTGGACGCACCCTGACCCCGATCTTTCACGACATCTGGCGGGAATGGCGGAAGCGCTCCAAAATAACGAAGCGAGCGCAGCAGAATCCCATGCACAGACCCTGAAGGCCGCTGCAGAAGAGACCGGAGCAGAGGAGACCGCAAAGACAGCTTTCCGATTCCTTCTTGCCCTGCGCAAGGGAGATACCCAGCAGTGCCGGATTCTGTTAGAGCGCCTCAGCGCCTCCTTTTCCCCGGAAGAGGCCGGAAAGAACAGATCGGAATCGGACAATCATCGATAAAAGGAGAAGCCATCATGAAGACATTGATCGTAGAAGATGATTTTATTTCCCGCCGGATCCTGAAGGATCTTCTCTCCCCCTACGGAGACTGCGACATCGTGGTGGACGGAAAAGAGGCGATTCAGGCCTTTGAAATGGCCTGGCAGGACGGGGCCCCCTATGATCTGATCTGTATGGACATCATGATGCCCAATGTGGATGGGCAGGAATCTCTTTCCGAAATCCGGAAGATCGAAAAGAAGCTCGGTGTTCCGGCCGAAAAGGAGGTCAAGGCCATCATGGTCTCGGCCCTGGATGACCCGAAATCGGTGGTCCGGGCATTTTACGACGGCGGCGCGACCGCCTATCTGGTCAAACCCATCGACAAGGATAAGCTGCTCAAGGAGGTCCGGGCTCTGGGACTGATCGAATAAAAGTTTCTGATATTTTTAGTTACAATAAATTTCCCTTGACCGGTAGCGTCGTTTTTTTCTACAATAAAAACAGTTCAAAGAGGATCACCATGCCCTGATCAACGCAAAAGGTCCGATATTCCTTAAGCCCCGGGAACCTTTCCCGGACTCTGCGTAACTACCGGCAACCAAGGAGGCTTCTCATGCAGCGACGCTATCTGAAACCCCTGATCTTCATCGTTCTCGGCCTTCTGGTCGCGTTTCCCCTCTTCAGCCTCACCTATTACACAATGGTCCGCACCTCCACCCCCCAATTCTGCGCATCCTGCCACGAGATCGAGTTCGCGTACAACACCTGGAAGACCTCCTCCCACACCAACAACAGCCACGGGTTCGTTGCCGACTGCATGGACTGCCATCTGCCCGCGCCCCACGATACCTTCAACTTCTTCTACGCCAAGACCATGCACGGCATCAAGGATGTCATCGCGCACTTCACCATGGAAGAGTACGATCGGGAGAAGAACCGAAAAAAGGCCTATGCCTCGAT
Organism: Desulfobacteraceae bacterium; assembly: GCA_011390345.1. Classification (GTDB taxonomy): domain Bacteria; phylum Desulfobacterota; class Desulfobacteria; order Desulfobacterales; family JAABSP01; genus JAABSP01. Next base: position 19,441 of record JAABSP010000043.1, on the reverse strand, counting down.
CAAGAACGACCAGTGCCAGAAGTGCCACCTGAACATCCTCTACATGCCCTACAAGCGGGGGGCAATGCTCGCGCACCGCTCCGTGGTCTATGCCCGGCCAGGCTATGAGAAGAAGTGCGTGGACTGCCACCGGAACCTGGTCCATGTTCCCCGGGAGCAGTACGACTACATCCAGTCCAAAGAGCCCTATCGGGGCCTGGGAATATAACCGGCAACGCGAAAAATAAGGAGGCCTGTGATGAAACGAATCTGGAAGGCCGCATGCGCGGTTTCATGCACCATTCTGCTGTTGGTCTGCACCAATGCACTGAGCCAGTCACAAGGGCAGAACATGCCCAAGGACAAAGAGTTCCGGATCGAACGGAGCATGCCCCGGGAGGCGTCCATCTGCATCGAATGCCACAAGGCCGAACATCCCGGCATCTTTGCGGACTGGGCCGCCAGCCGCCATGCAAACGCCAACATCACCTGCTATGACTGCCACAAGGCCGACGAGACGGACCCGGATGTGGACAAGGAGCATTTCAAGTATTATGACGAGTACACCCGGAAATACGGGGACAAGGATTTCTACAAGGTTCCCATCTCCGGCGTCGTGACCCCCAAAGACTGCTCACGGTGTCATCCGGACGAGGCCAAGCAGTACAGCGTCAGCAAGCACGCCAACACCATGGAGATCATCTGGAAGATCGACCCGTGGCTCAATGACGGCATGAACAGCGATTTGGAGCGGGCCTCGGGCTGCTACTACTGCCACGGCACGGTGCTGAAGATGAAGGACGGCCAGCTCGACCCGGACACATGGCCCAACGTCGGCGTGGGGCGGATCAACCTCGACGGCAGCAAGGGGAGCTGCACGAGCTGCCACACCCGCCACCGCTTCTCCTTGATGGAGGCTCGAAAGCCCGAAGCCTGCGGCCAGTGCCATCTTGGCCCGGACCATCCCCAGATCGAGATCTATATGGAGTCGAAGCACGGCGACATCTACACCGCGTTCGGTGACGAGTACAACTGGACTGCAGCCCCAGGAACCTGGAGCGCGGGAGTCGACTTTCGGGGCCCCACCTGTGCCTCCTGTCACATGTCCGGAACCGGGAAAGTCCTCACCTCCCACGACGTGACCGAGCGCCTCGCCTGGGAGCTTCAGGCCCCGCTGACGGTCCGGCCCCAGGATTTCAAGCCATTCCCGGCAAAGACCAACTGGAAGAACGAGCGGGCCAAGATGAAGGAGGTCTGCAAGCAGTGCCACGGAAAGACCTGGGTGGACGGCCATTTCGACAAACAGGATCGGGTGATCGAGGAGTACAACGAGGTCTATTACAAGCCGGCCAAGAAGATGCTCGACGACCTCTACAACAAGAATCTGCTGGACAACACCAGATTCTTTGACGAGCACCTGGAGGTCGAGTTCTACGAGCTGTGGCACCATGAGGGCCGTCGGGCCCGGATGGGTGCAGCCATGATGGCCCCGGACTATGCCTGGTGGCACGGCTTCTACGAGTGCAAGAACCGGTACAACCAGTATATGGAAGAGGCCCGGAAGCTGATCGAGAAAAACGAGAAGGCTTACAAGTATCCGGACTTCCCCAATGCCACCGGGGACACCACCAGGCCGGAAGTCATCTTCGGAAAAACCCCTGAATAAGACCTGAATAAGACAGGAACAGGAAAAGAACAGAAACAGAATAGGAAAAACCGATGCCGATCCCCGGAAATCTGCTGACCACGGCCATGGCCGTCATGCCCCACAAGGATGCGGAAAGGGCTCTGGATTCCGCGCTTTCGCTGGACATCCCCTTCTGGCCCCAGCTCCCGCTGCTGAGCTATTACGAGGACATGTACGTCCAGGCGGCCGAGCACTTTCCGGGAATCATTTTAGACATGGAGAACCGGAACCTGCGCTTCTCCACCGACAAGTTCGCGCTGGAGCTGGAAGAGGCCATGAACCGGATGGCCGAGCCCGAGTATCTCGACATCAGCCCGGAATATTCCGAGGTTTACCACCGGTTTTTGGGGATGGATTTAAAAGACCGGCCCGCGATCCGGGGGCAGTTGGAGGGGCCCGTCAGCTTCGGCTTCAATGTGCTGGACGAGGAGGAGCGGCCCATCCTCTTCAACGACACGGTGCGGCCCTTTATGCTGGAGTTCATGGCGGGCCGGATCAACATCCAGCTCCAGAAGCTCAAGAGGATGAACGAAAACGCGTTCATGTTCATTGACGAGCCGGGGCTGCAGTATGTCTTCAGCGCCATGTCCGGCTACAACGACATGACGGCAAAGGCCGATCTCGATACCTTCCTCTCCCTTATCGACCGGCCCCGGGGGATTCACCTCTGCGGAAATCCGGACTGGAGCTTTCTGCTGGGGCTGGATCTGGATATCCTCTCTCTGGACGTCTTCTCCAACGGCGAGATCTTTGTCTCCAACCACGGCGCGATCAGAGCCTTTCTGGAAAAGGGCGCGGTACTCGTCTGGGGAATCGTTCCCACCAATGCCGAGCCCTTTGGCCTGAGCGATGTCGATTCTTTGGAAAGGGGGCTGGTCAGCTTATGGGCCGATCTTGAAAAAAGGGGAGTTCCGATGGATCTTCTACTCTCCCAGAGTCTCCTCTCTCCGGCCACCTGCTGCCTCGTCAACAAGGACGGGGAGAAGACCGTGGAGGCGGCCTTTAAAAGATTGAGAAAGCTTTCAGGCCGGCTCAGATCCCGCTACGGGATCGAGTAAATGAAAGTAGCGGCCGTTGACATCCTTTCCGGAACACCGCTTTTCGGGGGTCTTCCCGAAGATCAACTGGAAAAGATCGGGGAGATCGCGGTGGGCCGGGATTATGTAAAGCGGGAGATGGTCTTCTTTGAAGGGGAAGAGGCCAGGGGCTTTTATGTGGTCGCCTCGGGAAGAGTGAAGATATTCAAGGTATCTGCTGAAGGACGGGAGCAGATCCTGCACATCTTCGGCCCCGGCGAGCCCTTTGGCGAAGTTCCCGTCTTCATCGGAAAGTCCTATCCGGCAGGGGCCCAGACCCTGGTCAAAAGCAGGCTTCTCTTTCTGCCCCGCGCCGCGTTCGTGCAACTCATCGAAAAGAACCCGCCACTTGCCCTCAACATGCTCGGGGTCCTCTCCATGCGCCTGCGCCAGTTTACGGTTCAGATCGAAAACCTGACCCTGAAGGAGGTTCCGGGGAGGCTTGCGGCCTATCTTCTCTACCTGGACCAAAGCTCCGATAAAGAGGAGATGGATAAGGGAGCAGTGCGGCTCAACATCTCCAAGCGGGAGCTGGCCAACCTTTTAGGGACCGTTCCGGAGACCCTCTCCCGGATCTTCGGGAAGATGTCCGGAGAAGGGCTGATCCAAGTCGATGGGCCCCAGATCCGGCTGCTGGACCGGCTGGGGCTTACGGATCTTGCGGAACAGGGGAAGCTGCTGACGGATTCGGCCGTCTCCTGAAATTACGGCTTTGAATCAGGAGGCTTCTGCCACCTGCCGCACCGGCATCATTAGCATATGATAACCATAGTCCAGGTGGATATCGGCAACCTTTTCGGACGCGAATTCCCGCATTTCAATCCGCCGATCATCATCTTCAGGAGCAGTAACTTCAATCCAAAGAGTAGCCGGATTCTCAGGGCTTTCTCCCACCCGGATCAGTTCCACCTCCGGATATATCTCCCGGATCTCATCCATCAGCCTTCCAATCAATTCTTCCTGTTTAAAATTGATCATTTACCATCAGCTTCCACGATTCCGTTTTCGGTAAAACCGGGATGGAGGGCATTACCCCTCCCCCGGCTAAAGTGAGAATTCCGCAGCTACCGCTTTAGCGCCACCAGCTTCCGGGTCAGGGTGGTGATATGGCTCATCTCCTCTTTGATGATCCCGTCGATCCGCTCCTTGCCGAGGGATTCGGCAACCACATCCTTCATCCCCAGATAGAAGACGATGGAGTCCTTTTCGGCTGTGATTGCGGCCTTCAGGATATCCCTCATCGAGGAGGTGTCGATCTCCTTTTCGAAAAAGACACGGTGATCGGCAAGAGCCTTTAAATACTGCATCGCGTCTCCCTCGGGATCGAAGACGTTCTGCTCCTTCTCCTTGGGCGTCAGATCGGACTGCATCTTTGCAAACCGCTTTTCGTGGTCATCCTCCATCTCCGCAAGCTCTAAAAGCATCTTCTCCTCTTCGGCATTTCCGATGCCTGCGGCCGCATCCCGGTAGAACTTGGAGCCGTTCCGCTCGATCTGCTTTGCCATCTCAAAGATCTCATCCGCGTTGAATTCATAAGCCATCTCTATTCCATCCTTTCTTTTGCATTTATTAAAGGCTATAATATTTTACCATTATTTTGCATACTTTACCGGTTATAACCCTTCACGGAAAAATTGTAAAACAAAAAAATGTCACAGATTCCCTTGATCTCCTCCCCGGAATGGAGTACCCCTTTAGGATCGGATTCGAAAACAGTTGACCTGTACAGGAGATTTCCTTGCTGCTGGAGATAAGACGCATCCCACCGGATGAACAATGGCTCGAACGGCTTTCCATACAGCCGGTGTCCCAGACATTTTCCCACCATTTCATTACGGTAAAACCATCCCCTGCACATCCTCATCCCCTGAGAGTTCCAAAGGGCGGGCGACTGCTGGTCCGGATGGAGAGCCGGGAAAAGCTCTCTTTGATCCTGCCGGCAGGCGCCATCTCCAAAGAAATCATTATCATCACAGACCGATGTCAGTGGACCAGAGTCGAAAACGCAGCCTTGAAGATCATCGAACAGACAACCTTTCTGGCCCGTATCCGGAGCGGCTCTTTGAAAATCTCCTTTCTCTCCTTCAAGTCCCTGGCCCTTGAAAACCGGAAAGAGACGGTTCTGCCCATTCTGGAAAAGCTCGGCCCGGGAATGGTGATCGCGGATCATATTGAACGCCTCTCTCCGTGGGGGAGTGCGTTTTCGGCCATTGATGCGGCTGCCCTGCCGGTTTTGGAAGAGATCCGCCGAAAGCACCGGAAGCTTGTATTTGTGGGGCTGACCCGCACCCGGGACCGGCTCGTCCTGAAAGATATTTCCGATCGGCTCGATCTGCAAGGGCCCGAGGAGATATCCTCCCCGATTCGGCTGCCGGAGAGCCTCAGTTTCGGGGTGGTCAGAAAGGATGGCCTGCAGGAAAAGGAGAACGCGTTCGAAGGCCTGATCTGGGAGGAGATCCCTAAAGCCGTGGGGGCCGACCATGCGGACGGCGCATATAACGACAACGGCTGGGGAACCGTACTGGAGGCCCAAGAGAAATCTTTCCGGCTGATCTACAGCGACATTCACGGGAAGACCGGACAGGGGATGGACCGGGCAGGGCCATTGAAAGCGCCGATCTTCTTTCCTCGATATCCCTACCCGCTTCGGGTTGAGTCCGGCAGCATAAACGCGTTTGACCGCCCTTTTGAAGGTGACAAAGGTAAGGGGGGAAATCGGATGCCGGAGCTGATGTTTCGGACCAACTACGACCCCAAATATGCTGCGGCCGATAGCGGAGATGATGGCGGAAAAGCCCGTTTTGCACTTCACACCTCCCTCTGGGGCGATCTGGAGAGATGGGCCCGCAGAACCCTTTGGGCCGTAACCGCAGGCGAGGAAGCCCATTGCGTTCAGGTGGCCGATCTTCCGGCCGAGGGATGCCGGAAGGATTTGGAGAACCAGGGCGCTGAGATCCCCCCCTGCGTCGAATCCGGCTGCCTCTACGGAAAAGCCGAACTGTGCGACTACGGAAAAATGCATCTGCAGATCGACCGAACCATTCCCGGCCCTGTGGAGATGACATCGGCTGCCCTTACAGCAGCAGATGCGATCTTCAGATCCCATGAGCGGGGGGATACCCCCGCGCGATTCTCCTCCCCGGCATCAGAAGCCGAAAGAACCGGAATCGTCCTCTACCATCTGCAGGGGCTGGGATTGCTGGAAAACTTTCGGGCCCGGGAGATCGAAGCTGAAATTTGTTTTGAAATCAAGGGATTCCGCCCCTCCCAGGATCGAAACGCCCTTGTGGGAAGTCTCTGGAAATACCTGAGAGAGAGCATCGATTCCACAGGAATCGGCGATTCCTTCTTTCCCCGGGAACGACTGACCGGAAGATTCGGCGAGATAGCGCGGCTTCGGGAGCAGTACGGCCAAAAAATCGAAACCGCGCTGGGAACGGCCATCGAATCCCGGCAGATCCAATGCTACCCCCAATGTACCCTTCTCATAGAGACCCTATGCGATTGCCTGCCGGTGATCTTCGAGCCACTGTGCCGACGTCTGAGGGCCACTGCCCGCTGGAAGCTCGGAACGCTGATGAACTTCATCCGGGCACAGGACTGTCGAACTGCGACCCTTCTAAAGCACTTCCGGGTAGTAGATGAAGCCTGGCGGTGCGGAAGGTGCGATCTCTGCCGCCCGGATCTGCACTTTGAAGAGAGGATGCCCGAACCGCTTGAAGACGCAAACGCTGATGAAAAGGAAAAAATCCTTCGGGAGTTGCCGGCAGCTTCTCCCGGATCATTTGATTTCGACGCGGCAGAGAGGCTGAAGGAGAGTTTCTCCGATGATCCGGAAAATCTCTATTACCGGATATGCGCCGATCTTGCCGGCCATCAGAGGGGCAGTCCGTACCAATATCTTGCCGAAGCCCCGGAAGATTTGTGGGCGCTCTATCTGGCCCACGCCCTCTCCCCGGCCCCAGAGTCGAAAAAACATGCAATCGATCTGATCCGGACCGCAAACCGGAGCCGGATGGAGATATCGGCCATGAAACGATTCTATGAAGCGGCAGATGATGAAACAAAGCCTGCCCTCTTCGACATCCTGGACGACGAGTACGGCCCCGCGGCATCGCCAAAGGGAGAGGAGTGGCTCTGTCAGGCCGGAGCAGAACTCAATCTGGAGCCCTCCCGTCTGGAATGGCTGCATGTCCGCTGCTTTGCCGATCAACTGGCAGAGATCGACTTCAAACCGATCCGAAACCGTTTACACAAAGCCTTGGAGGAACTGTCCCATTGAGCCGGATATCGTCTCCTGATGCTGCATTGGAAAAGATCTCCCAGTCCTGTCAAAAGATCGAGGAACTCTTCGACACGGTGGAACTGATCCGCCAGGTGAGAGAAAAAGTACAGGAAACACACCGGCGGATCGAAGAGCATGAAGTTCAACTGAGCGATTCTTTGGACCGGAACAAGGAGATGGAATCGATCTACACCCAAGGGCTCAGGCGACTGGATGAGACCCGGGACCGCTCTGCCGGCGAGCTGAACCGGCTGCTGACGGAATTTACCGACCGGCAGACCGATATCTCGCAGATCTTGGAGCGGCTCCGGAGAGAGAACCGGGATCTTGAGGAGGAACGGTATCTTATCGAGGAGGAGATCGCCCGGCTGAATGCCTTCATGGAGGGCACGGACGAGGAGTTCTCCCGCCTGAGAAGGGAGATCGAGCGGTTACAAAACGAGTCTGCCGAGAACCTGACACAGCAGATCCGATCCGAGATCGAATCGAAAACCGATGCGGCGATCCGCGGTTTCAATGATGCGCGGCAGGAGACGGTCGATGCCCTGACAAGCCGTCAATCCGAAGAAGAGAAGAGGCTCCGGGAGAACCTTTCCCAACAATTCTTCGAGGAGGCCGAATATATCGAGGCCCTTTTCGAGGAGAAGGTTCAGGCCATTGATGACGGATTGAAAGAGCAGACCGAAAGGATCGAAGTCGAGCTGAAGCGGATGCGGGCCGAAGCGGAACAGGCTCGGGCCCTGCAAAACGATCTGGCGGAGGATCGAAAACGCTTCAAAGGACTCTTTGAAGAGCAAAAAACCGCATTCGGGCAGCTCGAAGAGGGGCTTTCCCTTTTCAAAAACAGCGTTGCAGCCGACATGGATCGCAGGATCGACGAGACTTCGAACGGAATTCAAGGCAAACAGGCCGACTTCGAAAGCCGAGTACAAAAGGAGTTTTCAGATCGTTTTGCAGCAGAGGCCGATGGGCTGGAAAAGCGGTTTCAGGAGGGCGAATCCCGTATCGAAGCCCTGCGCCGGTTGGGAGAGGAGAAGGCCGAAGCGGTCGAAAAGCTTCGGGAGGCGTCGAAAACGGAGCTGAATCGTCTTACGGAGGAGCTGAAATTGTTCCGGACAAACACTTCCGAAACATTTGCCCGGGAGATCGAAGAGATCCGAAAGGAGGAAGGCCAATTCCGGGATGAGACCCGGCAGGGGTTCTCCGATCGGTTTGCAGAAGAGCGCCGACGGATTGACCGCGAGCTGGCGGAGCGGTTTCAGGAATACGAAGCCCGTTTTTCAGCCGAGAAGGAGCAGCTTGAATCGCGGTTCTCCGAAAAAGATGCGGATATCGAAACCCGATTCGAGCAGCAGAAAGGGGGTATCCAAGAGACCCTGAAAAGGCTTGAAACCAGGGGAGCGGATGTTCAAGCCCTGCGGGATCATATCGAAACCGAGATCAAAGGCTTTGAAGCCTTCCTGCAAGAGAATCGAAAAAGGGCCGATGAGGCCGCGGCATCGGCAGAAGGCCGAATCGGAAAGGAAATCGAACGGTTTTCAGACCTGATTTCCGATTCGAAAACCCAAATGGATCATCTGGAATCCAATCTCCGGATCTTCAAAAACAGCATTGCCGAAGAGATCGAGCGTAAAAGCGAAGATATGGTCGCCAGCCAGAGCGCTCTCTTTTCCGATTCAAAGATGGAGCTGGACCATCTGCGGTCCAACCTCCTGCTCTTCAGAAACAGCGTTGCAGACGCTATCGACCGGAGAGACGAAGCAATCTCAGAGCAGCAGCATCGATTTGAGGAGAAGACCCGGAAGGAGATTTCCGAACGGTTTTCCGAAGAAAAAGAAAACATCGAAGGCCGGATCAGGACCGTCGAGGAGGAGATGAAGGAGCGGATCTTCTCCCGCTTCGATGCGGAGAAGATCCGAATCGACGGGCTTCTCTCCTCCCTCTCATCGGAAAAGGAGGATATCGAAACCCTCAACCGGGAACTGGCCGACGAGTACCGGCGGATGGAAGCCTTTGAAGAGGAGGCCCGGCAGTTTCTTGACAGCACCCGAACCGAGGTGATGGAGGGCTTCGAATCGGAGAAGAAGGCCATCCACTCCCTTTCTGAGGATCTGAAATCGAAAGAAGCGGAGATGGACACCCTGGGCGGCCTGCTGGCCGAAAAGATCGACAACCGGCTGTCGGAGCTGGATGGTTCCATTGAAAAGAGGATTGCACCGCTGGAAAAGCGGATGGTCGAACAGGCTGATGATTGGGAGAAAAGGCTCCAAGATTCGGACGCGGCCCTGAACGGCCGACTGAACGAGAGGATGACCGCGCTGTCGAACCAGGTCAAAAAGGTGGTGGCGCACGCCGCAAAACAGGCACAGGGCGCAGGAGACGCGGTAAAAAGTGAGCTGGAGGAGAAGATCGGCAGTCTATCGGCCGAACTCGGAACCGCACAAAACCGGCTCGGGGAAATCGACGAGAGGATGGCACAGGCCCGAAACCGGATCGAACAGTTCGAGCAGCAGATTGAACATCAGATTGAACAGCGGGAAGCCGGTTCCTCAGAGCGGATGGAAAGCCTGATTCAGGAGAAGATCGAAGGCCCCATCCAGAAAATGGTTCAGGATACGGCAGGGGATATGATCGAAAAATCAAGAAACGAACTGGTCCGGAAACGGCTCGAACCATCCCTTGCGGCCAATGACGCCCGGATAACCGAAATGAAGACATTCGTAAACCGGATCGTAAAGCATGTCAACAAGCTCCAAGAGATCCAGAAGACCCGGATCGAAGCTCAAAAGGAGCAGACCGCAAAGCTTTCGACCCTGGAAAGCCGGCTGGAAAAAGCGATGGAGATTCTGGAAGCCCCCAGCGAGCCCGAAGAACCCGACCCCCAAATATCGGATCTGGTATCGAATCTGGTACCGGATCTGGAAAAACGGATCGCCCGGATCGAAGCCTATTTTCAGAAGCGGAAGAAACCGGCCAAAGGTTGATTCCGAAGAAGGACTTATACCAGAACGAAAAGCAGCCCCCTTTGAATGACAAAAACCGGAAGCAACCCCTTTTTGAAAAAAAGCTGCTCCCGGTTTTTTACATTCCTTCGCAAAGACATTTTTCAGGACCAGAGGCAGGCCTCCTCCGATCAAAAGGAGTCACCGTCCCTTATGTCCTTTTCGTCCTTTTGGTCCCTTACACCCCTCCCACTCAGCTCATAAAGCTCCAGAGCACCCCCGCGCCGATGGCAGAGCCGATAACCCCGGAGATATTGGGCGCCATCGCGTGCATCAGCAAAAAGTTCGTGGGATCTTCCTCCTGCCCCACCATCTGGACCACCCGCGCGGAATCCGGCACAGCCGAAACCCCGGCCGCACCCAGCAGCGGATTGATCTTGACCTTCAAAAACATGTTCATGATCTTGGCAAAGAGCAACCCTGAAGCCGTTGCCACACAGAAGGAGGCCGCACCGAGAACGAAGATTCCCACCGACTGCGGCGTCAGAAAGACATCGGCCTGTGTGCTGGCGCCGACCGTCAGCCCCAGAAGAATCGTTACCGAGTCGATAATTGAGGTCCGCGCGGCCTGCGCCAGCCGTTCCGCAACCACACACTCCTTAAGCAGATTCCCGAAAAAGAGCATTCCCAGAAGCGGAAGGGCCGCAGGCGCCAGAAAGCAGCAGAGCAGAAAGCCGATAATCGGGAAGATGATCTTCTCCAGCTTGGAGACCTCTCTCGGCTCCTCCATCCGGATGAGCCGCTCCTGCCGGGAAGTGAGCAGCCGCATGATGGGCGGCTGAATCACCGGAACCAGCGCCATGTAGGAGTAGGCCGCCACTGCGATAGGCCCGATGAGCATGGGCGCGAGCTTCGCGGTCAGAAAGATCGCGGTGGGCCCGTCCGCGCCGCCGATGATACCGATCGCGGCCGCCTCATTGGGGGCAAACCCCAACGCGAGCGCGCCGAGAAAGGTCAGAAAGATCCCCATCTGCGCGGCCGCGCCCAGCAGCATCAGCAGGGGCCTGGCCAGCATGGTCGAAAAATCGGTCATCGCTCCGATCCCAAGAAAGATCAGCGGCGGATAGACACCCGAGGTGACGCCGAAATAGAGGTAGTGGAGAACGCTGTTATCCTCGTAGATCCCAAGCCCCAGCCCCTTGAAGACCGGGATGTTGCCCATCAGGATGCCGAACCCGATGGGGATCAGCAGCAACGGCTCGTAATGCTTTGCGATCCCCAGATAGATAAAGGTGATCCCGATAATGATCATGATGATATGGCGGTAGTCGGCCATGGCAAAACCGGTATTGGAAATGAAATCCATGAACATATTTTCCATAAATCCCCTTAACTCCTTTTCTCTTTTACAATCTTTTCAAAGGATGAAAGCGTTTTCAAAACAGTAAAAGTTCCTTTGCAAAAAGGATAAAAAAGACGCTTTCGAAATTCCGACGGAAGACTTTTTATCAAGGATTGTCCGGCCCTTTCCAGCGGTAGTATCCCTCTCCGTCCGGCTCGATCAGCCCGGAGCCGATCAGGTCATTGAGATTGGAATAGGGTCGGTTGAGGCCGCACTTCTCTGAAAGTTCCAGAAGTCTGGGCAGGGAAAAGGGCGCATCCATCCGATCGATGATCATCTTGTACTCTCGAGCGGTCTCCTTCATATCGCCGGGAATAATGATGTCGGAGACATCGATCTCCTTTGCACCTTCGGCCCTTTTTTGGGAATCGGACTTTTTCCGCTCCATAAAGGCCAGCACCTTGTGGAGCTGGGAGATGGTCAGGGAGAGAACCGTCAGCCCCGTGAAGACGATGGTGACGCCGATTGCGGAGATGGCCCAGCCGTTGTGCGCGGATATCGCTTCCATACCGGTCATATGCATTTACCTCCTTGCCGTTTTGGCCTTAATCTTGAATGCTTCATGCCTCCAGCAGTTCCTTCCGAGCCTCCCGAGCCTCCCGGGAGAAATAGGGGACCCGCTCCGCGATAATGGGATTGATCCGGTTCATGATCTTTTCACCGATGGAGGCATCTCCCTGGATGAGTACCTTGAACTCATCCCCGTTGATGGCCAGCACCTCTCCGTCGGTCAGGGCGACGATGGTTCCGGTGTACCTGAAGGGGGTTACGATGGTGGACCAGCCCATGATGTCTCCCCTCTGATGGAGGGTAAAGGCTTTCCCCTCCTTGAAGGAGACCATGAAGTTTCCCTTCATGATCATGTAGAACATCTGCGCAGGCTCTCTCCGAAGGGCGAGCACCTCTCCCTCCATCACCCGCATGGGATGAATCAGCTTCGCTGTCCGCTCCAGTTCCTCGGAATCCAGCTCTGAAAAGAGTTCGAGGGATTTTAGGGTCTGCGTGTCGATTGCCATTTTCTTCTGTCCTTTCTTCCTTAAATTCGATATTCTGAAAATAATAGCCCTTAATTTGAATGGATCTTTAAGAAGTTGTCAACAGAAAAACGAACTTGACCCGAATCGGCTTTCAATATATATCCGAAAGACAGGTCGATGGATCGTCATCGTCATCGAAAATCGTGAAAAAGACTGCTTTGGCAATAACAAAAGGAGAAAACCATGAACCGAAAACTAGTCTTCTGTCTTGCCGGATTGAGCCTTCTGATCGCGCTAATCGCGCCTCCTGCGGTTCTTGCCGCGGATTCGCCCTACATCTTCGGCCTGCTGCTGGTGGGACCCTACAACGACCACGGATACAGCCAGGCCCACTATGAGGGGGGCCGATATGTGGAGGAGCACCTGCCCGAGACCAAGATGCTCTACATCGACAAGGTCAACCCGGCCGACCGTCCCGGCGTCACCATCCCCCAACTGGTTGATGACATGGTCGAGAAGGGGGCAAAGCTGATCATCGCCAACTCCGATGACATGAAAGACGGCATTCGGGAGGCGGCCATGATGCATCCGAAGACCCGCTTCATCCACTGCTCCGGAGACGATGTCCTCACCGGAAAGGCTCCGGCCAACCTCTCCAACCTCTTTGCCAAGATGATCTACGGCAAGATGATGGGCGGATTTGCGGCCGCGATGACCACCCAGACCGGGAAGATCGGCTATCTGGGGCCCTTGGTCAACGAGGAGACCAGACGCCTTGCAGCCTCCTCCTATCTGGGCGCAAAATATGCCTGGGAGAAGGTGCTGGGCAAAGATCCCGCAGATCTCAAATTCTCCGTAACATGGATCGGCTTCTGGTTCAACATCCCCGGCGTCACCGCGGACCCGACCCAGGTGGCCCAGAACTTCTACGACACGGGCCATGACGTGGTGATCTCCGGCATCGACACCACCGAGAACACCGTGGTGGCCCGGAAGAAACGGGAGGCCGGAAAAGCGGTCTGGGCCATCCCCTACGACTACAAGGGCGCTTGTCGGGGCGCGGAGAAAGTCTGCCTCGGGGTTCCCTATTACAACTGGGGACCCGGCTATGTCCGGATGATCAGGGATGCAAAGGCCGGAGACTGGAAATCCCAGTGGATCTGGATGGCCCCGGACTGGGAGAACATCAATGATCCCGACTCCAGCGCCATCGGGTACAACATGGGGCAGGCCCTCTCCGATGATGCCCGGGAAAAGCTGCAGGAGTTCGTTGTGGATCTGGGAACCGACAAGATTCAGCTCTTCAAAGGCCCCCTTTTCTATCAGGATGGTTCGGTCTTTGTCAAGGAAGGAGAGACCGCATCGGAGAAACAGATCTGGTACATGGAGCAGCTTCTAAAGGGGATGGAGGGCTCCAGCAGCGCAAGATAATGGAGATCGCGCTGCAAAACATCACCAAGGATTACGGATCTGTCCGGGCCAACGACCATGTCACCATGAGGGTGGTTCCCGGATCGATCCACGGTCTGTTAGGGGAGAATGGAGCCGGCAAGAGCACCCTGATGAAGATTCTCTCCGGCTATACCCCGAAAACGGACGGAGAGATCCGCATCGACCGCGGAATAGTGGAATACGAGAGCCCGGCACACGCGGCCGGTCTCGGGATCGGGATGCTCTATCAGGACCCCCTCGATTTCCCTCTCCTTTCGGTGCTGGAGAACTTCAAGCTGGGTCAGTCGAGTTCCGACATGACCGCACTGCGCATCCGGCTGACCGATCTCTGCCGCCGTTTCGGCTTCACCCTCGATCCGGACGCGCCCCTGGCATCTCTCACCATCGGCGAGCGCCAGCAGCTCGAGATCCTGCGCCTTCTGGAAAAGGGCATCCGGACCCTTATTCTGGACGAGCCCACCACCGGGATCTCCGGAACCCAGAAGGCCGCGCTCTTTTCCGCATTGAAGCAGCTCGCAGACGAGGGCCGTTCGGTGATCCTCGTCTCCCACAAGCTTGAAGATGTGGAGGCCCTCTGCGACCGGGTGACGGTTTTAAGAGGGGGCAAGGGGGCCGGGGAGATGGACAGCCCCTTTGATCCTGACCAGCTCATGACCCTGATGTTCGGCACCCGGCCCAAGCCGCCGCCGAGATCGGCCGAAGCCCCGGGCGGGCCGGTGCTGAACTTCACCAGTATCCATGCCCGCGGCGGCCGCACGGGCCTGAAAAGCTGCTCCGTCCTCATCCGGGAAAACGAAGTAGTAGGGCTTGCGGGTCTCGAAGGCAGCGGCCAAGGGGTCTTTTTGCGGACCGCGGCCGGGCTCATCCCTCCCCTCTCCGGAGAGATCCACCTCAAAGGACAGCCCATGAAACGGCAGAACCATCACGGGTTCAAACGAAAAGGGGTGAACTTTCTCCCGTCGGGTCGGCTGGAGGAGGGGCTGATTCCAGGGCTGACCCTTGCGGAGCATTCCGCGCTGCAGAATGGAGGCGGCTTCTGGGTCCGCTGGCCCGGGGCCATTGCCGACGCCGCGCGCCGGATCACGAACTTCCGCATCAAAGGAGAGCCGAACCTTTCCGTGGAAAGCCTCTCGGGCGGCAATCAGCAGCGCCTGCTGCTCTCCTTTCTCTCCGAAAATCCGACCCTGCTGCTGCTCGAAAATCCGACCCGGGGCCTGGATGTGGAATCGGCCAATTGGGTCTGGGAGCATCTTCACCGGTTCTGCGCCAAAGGGGCCGCGATCGTCTTTGCCTCCTCGGAGCTGGACGAGATCTTAGCGCAGGCGGACCGCGTCATGGTCTTTTTCAACGGCGCTGTGATCAAGGATGTCCGGACCCAAGAGACCGATCTCCGGGAGCTGGGGCTGGCCATCGCGGGAAGGGCGTAGAACATTAGAACATGATCCGAAACCTTGCCGAAATTCTGCTCAGCCTGATGGGGGTGCTCCTCTTCACCACCCTGATCCTGCTCATCGCGGGCGCGCCGCCCTTTGCCGCATACATTCACATCTTCAAAGGGTCTCTGGGATCGTTGAACAAGCTCTCCCATGTGCTAAACGCCTGGATTCCCCTGACCCTCTGCTCCTGCGGGCTGCTCTACACCTTCCGGATCGGCCTCTGGAACATCGGCGTGGAGGGGCAGGTGATGATGGGTGCGGTCTTTGCCACGGCTGCCCTTCGTCTGGGGATGGGCGGAGAAGCCCCTCTCTTCTATCTGGTGCTGGCCTTTGCCGCGGGGATCATCGGCGGGGGTCTCTGGGCCCTGCTGGCCGGATTTTTAAAGACCCGTGGCGGCGTCAACGAGATATTTGCGGGGCTGGGATTGAATTTCGTGGCCCAGGGGATCATCTTATGGCTCATCTTCGGCCCCTGGAAGCGCCCTGGCATCGCCTCCATGAGCGGCACCGAACTCTTTCCCATCAATCTATGGCTCCCCCAGTTTCCGGGGCTTCGGATGTCGCCGGTGGGACTCTTCCTTGCCATCGGAGCCATTGCCGTGACCGCGATGATCCTCCGATACACCCGCATCGGCCTTCAGCTCAAGGCTGTGGGGGGAAATGAGCGGGCGGCCTTCCTCTTGGGCCTCAACCCGGCCCGCAACATGCTGCTGGCCATGATCTTCGCGGGAGGATTTGCCGGCCTTGCCGGAACCCTTCAGGTGAGCGGAATCTACCACCGTCTCATCCCGGCCATCTCCAGCAACTACGGCTATCTCGCTCTTCTGGTGGTGATGCTCTCCAACTATGACATCCGGATTGCACCCCTGGTCGCCTTCTTCTTTGCCTGCCTCAATGTGGGCAGCATTCAACTGCCCATGATGCTACAGATCGACTCCTCTTTAAGCGGCGTGATTCAGGGGATTCTGGTGCTGGCCGTTCTCGGTGTGCAGGCGTGGCGGGCCCGAATAAAGATCGGAACCCAAGGCGTCAAAGGATCTCCGGGAGGGGCCAATCCATGACCGAAATCGATCTCACCATCCTCTTTGCCGGAGTGGTGGCCGGGGCTGCGCCGATTGTCATGGCCGCGCTCGGGGAGACCCTGACGGAAAAGGCCGGGCTGATCAACCTCTCTCTGGACGGGTCGATTCTGCTGAGCGCGATGGCCGGGTTTGCGGCCGCATATACCACCGGAAGCCTTGTTTTCGGCTTTATGGCCGGCGCAATGGCCGGTGCGATGGTTGCGGCCGTGGTAGGCATCTTCAGCATTCACCTGAACCGGTCCCAGGTTGCGGTCGGCTTTGTTCTGACGCTGATGGCAAGGGATCTGGCCTATTTCTTAGGCAATCCCTATGCCAGGCTCCACGGCCCTCAGGTTCCGTCCCTGCCGATCCCCCTGTTAAAGGAGATCCCCTTTTTCGGGCCGGTCTTCTTCAATCAGAGCCTTCCGGTTTACTTCAGCCTGCTGCTCATCGGCTTCTGCTGGTGGTACATCTATCGGACCCCGGCCGGGCTGCGCCTGCGGGCCGTGGGGGAGCATCCAAAGGCCGCGTATGCCAGAGGCATCGATCCCCGGCGGACACAGATGCTCTATACCCTGGCCGGGGGCCTTCTGGTGGGGCTTGCCGGGGCCACTTTTTCCCTCTCGGTCAAGCCGGGATGGGGAAGACCCCAGGGGGCCGAAGGAACCGGCTGGATCGCGCTGGCCCTGGTGATCTTCGGGGGCTGGGACCCGATCAGGGCCGCGGCAGGAGCATATCTCTTCGCATTTCTGCAGGTGATGGGGATCTATCTTCAAGGCTGGTTTCCGAGCGTGCCGGCACAGGTCTTTCAGGTCGCGCCCTTTCCGCTGATGATCTTTACGCTGCTCTTCATGAACCTGGCGCAGAAGGAGCGGGTGGTGATCTGGTCCGAAGGGAGGCCCTGGTTCCGGTCGATGCTCAAATGGCTCTGGGGGAAGGCGCCGACTGCGCTGGGGAAGCCCTATGCACCGGAGTAGAACCCAGTGATGTTTTTAAAGGAAAAGGTGAATGCTGCAGGATCATGAACTCGAAAAAATTGGTGAGAAATATTCACAGATCCAATTCAGCGATAACCTGATCCAAAGGCACGCCGGGTTGATCTTTAGCCTCTTCTTTTGCTTCCCTGAGATCTTTGAGATCTTCATAGTCGCTCAAAGCTTCTTCAAGCGCTAGAAATTCCTCATAGGGAAGAACCACGAACCTTTTTTTTCCTTTTTTTCCTATGATCTGTGGATGAAGATCCATCAATACCGCTCGAACCCCTCGTCCGATTCCGCGTCCCCCATTGCCAGCCGGGTTCCGTTCTGTTTTCCCTTTTTAGGCGCCGGGTCCCGGGCGTGGTCGGCTTCGCGTTTCCAGGGGTCGGGCGCCGCGGCTTTCCTTTTGCCCATCGACGGGGCCTCCCTTCGGCGCTCCGTCGACGCGCCCATGTCGCCATTCACATTGAAAAACCCCATGGTCTCCTGGAGCTGGATGGCCTGGGCCGACAACTCCTCGGCCATGGACGACACCTCTTCGGAGGCCGAGGCGTTCTGCTGGACCACATCGTCGAGTTGCTGGAGGACCTTGTTAATCTGTTCGGTCCCCGCGGTCTGCTCTTTGGACGCGGCGCTGATCTCCTGGACCAGATCCGCGGTCTTCCGGATGTCCGGCACGATTTTCTCCAGCATTTGGCCCGCGGTTTCGGCCACATCGACGCTGCTGATGGACAGGGTGTTGATCTCCTTGGCCGCCACGCCGCTCCGTTCGGCCAGCTTGCGGACCTCCGAAGCCACCACCGCGAACCCTTTTCCGGCCTCGCCGGCCCGGGCCGCCTCGATGGCCGCGTTGAGGGCCAGCAGGTCTGTCTGCCGGGCTATCTCCTGGATGATGCCGATCTTCTTGGCGATGTTCCGCATGGCGTCCACCGTCTCCTTGACCTGTCGGCCGCCCTCTTCGCCGTCCTGGGCGGCCTGGATGGCGATCTTTTCGGTCTGGGCCGCGTTGTCCGCGTTCAACTGGATGTTGGCGCCCATCTGCTCCATGGTGGAGGAGACCTCCTCCAGGCTGGCGGCCTGCTCTGATGCGCCCTGGGATATCTCTTCCGAACTGGAACTCATCTCCTGGCTGCCGGAAGCCACATTGTCAGCCGCTGTTTTCACTTCGCTCACAACGCCTTGCAGTTTTTCGACAAATAGATTGAACCAGTGCGCGGTCTCTCCGATTTCATCATGGGATGTTATTTCAAGACGCCTGCTTAAATCTCCCTCGCCTTCGGCAATATCTTTAATGCGTTCCGCCATGTTCACAATCGGTTTTCGCACCATATTGGCAATCATCAGAAACATGCCTAACACGACAAAAGAGAGCAGAATCGTCCCGATTAAAATCAGATTTCTGACGGTGTCGCGGGCTTCCGGAATAATGACGGAAAACCGGCGCGATTGAGTTTCTATTTCGTTGAGATGCTCGTTAAACCGGGCGGCAAACTCGGTGGCTGTCATTGTGCGGTTCAGGTATTGTTCAATGATCTGATCCGCGTTGGTCAGATCAACAATATCCTTCTCACAGAGATCAAACGCCTCGCCAAAACCAAGCATCCGAAAAGCTGATATTTCAATCCCATTGACCGCGGCCAGGCATTCTTGTGGTTGTTTTATCGTTTCATCCAGTAACGGCTGTAACCCCATCTTCAACCGGTCATCGGAAGGGGCTGTGATCAGGGAATGTTCCTCATGTGCTCCTCTATTCTGGAGTGTGCGTTGAAATTGCTCCAGTCTGCTCCGCATTAACAGAACGAATTCAATATGTTCGCGTTCCAAAAACTGAAAATACCCCGTTTTCCCAACCTCTATTATTCCGATCAGGTTAAACATAATAAGCGCAATCACTGCCGCAAATAAAATTCCAAATTTTCTTCCAATCTTCTGATTATGTATCCACTTAATCATATCAGTCCTTTCCAATACCAATACCCGTGAATGAATTGTTTTCAACAATATAATTTAAAATAATTAGTTCCACATATTTTTTACAAAATACATGGAAAAGCATATTATCAGCCTTTTGTTTGTCGAGATTTTTATGTTGAACCCAAAAACTCAAAAACCCAAAAACTCAAAAATTTGGATGGAAAGGACAATCCATGAACTTCAATACCGTAGC
>JAABSP010000106.1 GCA_011390345.1 Desulfobacteraceae bacterium | reverse complement strand
CCGGAGCCGGAGCCCATGAATTTCATTGCCGTGATCATTCTGGCTGCGCTGCTGCTCGATTTCGGGCTCAACCTCGCGGCCGATCTGCTCAACCTCTCCCGGTTGGAGAAAGAACTTCCCCCGGAATTTGCCGATGTCTACGACCCGGACCGGTATGAAAAATCCCAGGAATATCTGAAGGTCAACACCCGGTTTGGCTGGATCACGGGAAGCGTCGATCTGCTGGCGTTGCTGATCTTCTGGTTTGCCGGCGGTTTTGCGTTCCTGGATGGGTGGGTGCGGGGGCTTGGCCATGGGCCCGTGGTTTCGGGGCTGATCTTCATCGGGGTTCTGCTGGCCGCCAAAACCCTCTTCTCGCTGCCCTTTGACATCTATTCCACCTTTGTCATCGAGGAGCGGTTCGGCTTCAACCGGACAACGCCTGCAACCTTTGTGATTGACCGGGTAAAAGGCTTCCTGCTGGGGATTCTGCTGGGCGGGCCCCTGTTGGCTGCGATCCTCTGGTTCTTCGCATATGCCGGCGGCGCTGCCTGGCTCTACTGCTGGATTGCCGCGACCCTCTATCTGCTGGGGGTGCAGTATGTCGCGCCCAACTGGATCATGCCGCTCTTCAACAAGTACGAGCCCCTGGAGGAGGGGGAGCTGCGGTCAGCGATCATCGAGTATGCAGAATCGGAGGATTTCCCCCTGACCAACGTCTTTGTGATGGACGGCTCCCGCAGATCCGATAAGCCCAACGCCTTTTTCACCGGCTTTGGCCGGAACAAGCGGGTGGCCCTCTTTGATACGCTGATTTCGGAATTGAATGTGGCCGAACTGGTGGCCGTGCTGGCCCACGAGATCGGCCACTATAAGAAGAAGCACATCCTTCAGTCACTTATCATCGGCATCTGCCACATGGGCGTCACCTTCTTTCTGCTGTCGCTCTTTCTCACCTATGAGCCGCTCTTCTCCGCGTTCTATGTAAAGACGCCGTCGGTCTATGCGGGGCTGCTCTTCTTCGGCCTGCTTCTGGCCCCCATCGATCTTTTCCTGGGGATCTTCATCTCCATGCTCTCCCGGAGAAACGAGCATGGGGCCGACCGGTTTGCGGTCCGCACCACAAAAAGGCCCGGTGCGATGGCTCAGGCCCTGAAGAAGCTTGCCGCCAAGAGCCTCTCCAACCTCTTTCCCCACCCCTTCTACGTCTTTCTCCACTACTCCCATCCGCCCCTGAAGCGGCGGCTGGAAAGGATCGAGGCCGAGGGCCGGAAAGAGTCTTAGATCCGGTGGCCCCCATCCACCTCCATGACCCTGCCGTTGAAGAAATCGCACTCGATGATAAAGCGGACCGCCTGTGAGATCTCGCTCATCTCGCCCAATCTGCCCACGGGGATCTGCGCGGTGATCTTGTCGATCACTGAGCTGTCGATCTTGGCCACCATCTCGGTGTTGATGTAGCCAGGTGCGATAGCTCCCACCCGGATGTTATTTCGGGCCAGTTCCTTTGCCCAGGAGACGGTCATGGCCGCGACCCCGGCCTTGGAGGCCGAATAGTTGGTCTGGCCGAAGTTGCCGGCCCGGCTGATGGAGGAGATGTTGATGATCACGCCCTTGACCTCGTGATCCACCATCTGGGCTGCCGCCTCTCTGCCGCAGAGAAAGACCCCGGTGAGATTGACATCGATCACCTTCTGCCAGGCCGACATGGATAATTTTTTCATCTCTTCCCCTTTTTTCCGCACAAAGAGGCCGTCTGCGGTGATGCCCGCGTTGTTGATCAGCACGTCGGGGGGTCCGTTTTTGTCGGTGTATTCTTTGAAGAACGAGACCACCTGGCTCTCGTCCGTCACATCCACCACCTTGCCGGAGATCCCCATCTCCTTTTCCAGCTCATCGATGTTCTCCTGCAGGACATCGAGAACATAGGGTTTGGCCCCAATCTTCTGCATGTCCACGGCAAACTGTCTGCCCATGCCTCTTGCGCCGCCGGTGATAATGATCCGTTTGCCTGTGATCTCCATAGGTTTTCTCCTTTTCCATTAGAATTGATGGTCGCACGCCTCCTCGGGAAGCGCAGCCTCCTCCGGGTCCACATGAACGATGACATCCACCACATCTCCCCGGGCTGCGATGATCCGCTCCCGGACGTTCTCCGCGATGTTATGTCCCTCCAGCACCGAGATGCTTCCATCCACCACGATGTGCAGATCCACCACCAGACCGCTGCTGAGATATCGGGTTCGGATGCGGTGGACCTGTTTCACAGGTCCTTCGCCGTCTGCAAGGTATTTGATCCGTTCGCAGGTCTCTTTGGAAGCGCCCGAGTCCACCAGTTCCTGAATACCGGGCCAGACAATGCCGATTGACGAATAGATGATCAGCACCGAGACCACGATTGCACCGAGACAGTCCAGAAATGCCCACGAGGGAAAGAGGATCGCACCGGCAACAGCCACCAGCGCGGGGATGGAACTGATGGCATCCAGCCGGTGGTGCCAGGCATTTGCCACCAGCGCCGGGCTTTTGACCTTCTGGCCCACCCGGTAGGTCCACTGGTACAGGGTCTCCTTGCAAACCACGGAGATCCCGGCCGCAAAGGCCGCGACAGCCCCGGGAGCGGTCTCTCTTCCCTGAAAGAGCATCTTGAAGGATTCCCATCCAATGCCGATGCCGGCCGCCAGAAGAACAAAACCGATGAAGATGGTCACAACCGTCTCGATGCGCCGATGTCCGTAAGGATGATCCTGATCTGCGGGTTTGTACCAGAAATAGGAGCCGAGAATGACTGCAAGGTCGGTGGTGCTGTCGGAGAGGCTGTGAACTGCGTCTGCCATCACCGCATGGCTCGAGCCCATGAGGCCGGCCCAAAACTTTATGGCTGACAGCAGGAGGTTGACTATCAGTCCGATCCAGGTGATCTTCCGGATCTTTTTTTCGTTCTGATCATGGATCTGCCCCTTTTTCATCCGCTTTGAACTCTTTCCTCCTGCTGCCTGTACCCAAGAATAATGAAAAACCCGCAGCCGAGGGCTCCGGGATTAACAGGTAGGTCATTCCTTCTGCAGGCGGCGCCGATTCTCCTCGCTCTTTGCCCATTGAACCGCCTCCCTGGTGACGCTGTTGAGTTCGCACTCGTAGAGCTTGTAATAGTGGGGATCGATATTGATGATCTCCCATGCCCTTTCCTGGCAGTCGAAGACGCCGATGAGCCTGCCGCCGCCCTGATGGTCGTAGATCACATATAGCTTCATGCTTCTTATTCGGTGTCAGAGGACTTCGGAGCCACTTTACGGGCTCCGGAAGTAATCGCCTGCGCGAACCGCTTTTTTCGACTGGGTGATCAGCACCGTGGCGGTGTTCGGCTCAGTATGGATAACCAAAAGCTGCCCGTAGATCACCGGCGGCAGGGTCACTTTCTCATGGGTAAATTCATCGATGACAGCCTCCTCCTGGGAGAAGATGTTATAGCTCTGGCCCTTGGCGATGCCATCCTTTTTTCCCTTATCGATAAAGACAACGCTGTGCTCGCCCATGATCTCCTCTCCCTCTTCGGAGATGATGATCCGTCCCTCCATGTTCTTCAGGCTCTTTACCCATTGGATCATGGGGGATCGCTCCTGATAGGGCATCAGCTTCTGGCCTGTCCGTATCGATCGAAAGGATCGGGTCACCCGGCCCACGGAAAATTTTTCCTCCGTCTGAAGGATCTCCACAACACCGGTCAGATAGTGCTGATATCCGACCTTTTTCCCCGTGGGCTGATCCATGACCGGGCCGATCAGCCGATAGATGTTGTAATGCTTTCCTACCACCAGATCGGTCAGCCCCTGGGGTTTGATATAGATCATATCCCCCTGGGAGATCAGCTCATGATTCCCGTAGACCTTGAAGATCTCGCCGTGGGGGGTGATGGGATCATCCCCGAGAAAGCCGACTTTGTTGATGGAGGGATAGTTGTATTCATTGTCCCTTCGGGTCCGATACAGATCTCCGTCAAAGGGCTCGGAGCCCCCCGGTTCGATCTCCAGGGGGATCTCCTCCCGGGCCGGCTGGATGTATTGAGGGCCCGAGGGCGGTGCTGTGGAGAAGGCCGGTTCCATTCCGGCCTTGGGATAGATCCTCAGGCGCTGCCCCGGATAGATGAGGTGGGGGTTGCTGACATCCTCCTGGTTCCGTTCCCAGAGGGTGGGCCATCGCCAGGGGGAATCGAGAAAGCGCTGTGAGATATCCCAGAGGGTATCCCCTTTCTGTACAGTATAGTAATATTTGCCGTTCTCTCCGGTGATGGGAAGCGGTTCCTGTGCCTGGATCGGCTTGCTGCAGAAGAGGAGAAAAGTCAGGACACAAAGCCACATGACATTGATATTACGATAATTTCCTGCTACCCGCATAAATCCTCCGCTGTTATGGATCGAAACGAATCTCTATTGGGAAGAAGTACCCTGTTTATCGCTGTGTTGTCAAGCTTTTCGGGAGATGAGGCTGGCTCAGAAAGTCTTTGTTGCAGCTCAGGCCCGAAGCAGGAGCGTTATGGTGCAGCCGGGGCCGTCGTTGTTGGCCGCCATGACCCGTCCCTTTGCCAAAAGCATCACTTTGTTGACAAAGGCAAGGCCGATGCCGGTTCCCCGGATGGCCCCGGAAGTGGCGGGTTCGGCCCGATAAAAGTCGTGAAATACCTTTTTCAGGGCATGTCTGGGGATGCCGGGGCCCGTGTCGGATATGTCGATGCGCACCCATCGCCCCTCGGGACGGACCGTGATCCTGATCCTTTTCTCTTTTCCGTTTCGGCCGAACTTCATGCAGTTTTCGATCAGGTTGATGAGCACCTGAATCATCACCTCCCGGTCGTAGAGAAAGCTCTTTTCAATTTGATGATCCGTCTCGATGGCAAAGCCCTCCCCGCGAAGCTTTGCCCCCATAATGCCGACCGCCTCCTTCAGGACATCGGCAAAGTCGCCCGGTTCCGGCTGCAGTTTGAACTGCTTTTTTTCCAGCTTTGAGTATTCGAGGACATTGTTGATGAGCCGGGACAGGCGGGCACTCTCGGAGCCCAGGATCTTGAAGTATTCGGCCTCCCGCTCCGGTGTGCGTGCAATTCCCTGCTCCAGCATCTCGATATACATCCGGATGTTGGTCAGCGGCGTCTTAAGCTCATGGGTGACAGAAGAGACGAACTTGGCCCGGCGCTCGGAATGATCCACCACCACCCGTGCGCTGTGGTAGATGGCAAAGAGGCCGATGAGCATGATTCCCCCCAGGACTGCGATCATCAGGCTCAATGTAGCCCGGTTTTCCGATGGCGGGATCTTCTGGCTCACCAGGGAGGCCCTCAGAAAGGAGAAGGGGCGGGGAAATCCCCGTTCCAGAGCGAATCGGGGCTGGGCAACAGATGCCCCTGCGGAGACCGATGCAAGGGATGGCTCGCCGTTCGATGCAGAGAGGCGGAGCCGGGTGAAGTGCGCGATGGGCTGATCCCGGAAATGGCGGTCTGCCAGGTGATCGAGAAATGGCCGGGTCCAAATCACAAGCCCCTGGCGGTAGATCTGGTTGCCGATCATCACCCGCCGAAAGATGAAAATCTTTTCCGGATCGATAAAGACGGACTGGATCGGCGCGACTTCGGCCTGGAGCTTTCGGCCGATGGCCGGCTCGGGCGACGGAAATCGATCCCTGGGCTGGGGCGCGTTCTCCGTTTTTCCCAAAGAAGGAATTCCTTCCCATGAATCCCTTCCGGCTCTCTCCGATGACCTTTCAGAATAGACTTCCGGACTCGGGGCCGGTTCCGAAGGCCGGATATTTGACAGAAGGCGGCTTTCCGATCTGTCTGTTTCCATCTCGTCGCTCTCGGCCATCTCTTTGGCCTGATTCATGTTGAGGGCCTGGGCCACGGTGATCTCCTCCACCCGCTTCTTCTCCTGTCCCAGATGCGCCTTCTGCCGGCGGGGACGGGAGAGGAATTTATCGGCAAACCCGGAAGGCTCCTGCCCGATCTCCCGGAAACTGGCTCGGGGCTCGATTTCATAGGTTGCAGATGCGGCCGTCCGTTTGCTGTTGAAGGCTCCATTTGCCGATTGGAGCTGCTGAACGACGGGTTCGATATCTGGCTTCATGCCTGATTCCTTGTCCGAAGAGACCGGCATTGTGTCGGAGAGATGGGGGGTCTGAAACGATCCGTCCGGGTTGTTCTGAAAATAGCCGAGGATGTAATCCTCTGCGGGAAGGGCAGCAAGTCCGGAGCCGGGGTTGTATTCGTCCACGGCCCGGGCCTCCTCCCGCACCACCAGTTGCGCCAGTTCGCTTTCCATATCGGAAAACAGGGTCTCGGCAAAGAATCGGAGCCGGGCCATCTCCTCCTGCTCCAGGCTCCCGTAGCTTCCGAGAATGAAATAGCCCAGCGGGATCGACAACATCAGCCCGAAGATCAGAATCAGTGTGGTCAGCCGTTTCATGGGTCCATCTCCAGTCGATATCCCTCTCCCCGCACCGTGGTGATAAAAGGGGCCTCTCCGATCAGCACGGCGATCTTTTTCCGCAGCTTCAGGATATGGATGTCAACGGTTCTCGTCTCGATCTCCGGGTCCGTATAGTGCCAGACCTCGAGCAGCAGATCCTTTTTGGAGACGATCCGATCCCGATGGCGGTTGAGATAGAAGATGATCTCCATCTCCCGGCGGGTCAGCTCCTGACTTTCCGCGCCGCAGCTCGCGGTCAGATTCTTTCCGTCGAAGGCCACGCCCCGGATCTCCGCTACCTCATCTCCGGTCATCCGGCCGCTTCTTCTGAGTACCGCCTCCATCCGCACCATCAGCTCCCGCAGAGAGAAAGGCTTGCTCACATAGTCGTCGGCCCCGGCCTTGAATCCGGTCACCACATCATCTTCTGCGCCTTTGGCCGTCAGGATGATGATCCCCTGTTTCGGCTTCTCCTTCCGCACCTGCCGGCAGATGGTAAAGCCGTCCATCGAAGGCAGCATCACATCCAGCAGGATAAGATCCCACTCGCCCTCCTGCGCGGCCTTCAGCCCCTCCGCACCGTCTTCGACACCTCTGGCTTCGAATCCATTGAAGACCAGAACATCGAGAAGGCCGTTTAAAATGGCCGGGTCATCCTCCACCACCAGTATCTTTGCTTTGGGCGACTTCATCAGTTTATGCGCTCTCCCGAGTTCGATTGAATCCGATTGGGTTCTATTGAGTCCGATTCGGTTCGATTTGGTGGAAATGTACCATGCCGCGGCAATGGATGAAAAGCAAAAGTTATGTAAAAAAGCCATTGGATTATTTTACATTTCTTTGAATTGCATCTCTTCTGTAATAGCGATAGGCTGGAATCCAAGGCAGAAAAACAGATAGCGTTTACCCAAATCCAGAAGGAGGCGTACCATGAAGAGAAAGCAACTGACACCGTTTATCGGGATCGGGGTTCTGATCCTGCTCACCTGTGCGGGACTGGCCTATTCCACTCGGTCCAAAACGGACCCGCCCCCCCCTGTGGCGACAGCCAAAAGCGGAGAGATCCGGCTGTCCGCGCAGTTGAGCCAGAGCAAAGTGGCCATGAACGGCGACGGAACCGTATCTCTGGAACTGACCCTTGCGGCTGATGCGGTCCTTCCGCCGGAGGGCGCGGAAATCCGGGGGACGGACATGGTGATCGTTCTGGACAGAAGCGGTTCCATGTCAGGCAAGAAGATCGAGGATGCCCGTCATGCGATTCTCCAGCTTCTGGCAAATCTTACCGAAAAGGATCGTTTCTCCCTGGTGAGCTATTCTGACGGCGTCACCTCCCATTTCCCCCTCTCTTTGATCACCGATTCGAGCCGCAGACGATTTAGAGCCGAAGTCCGATCAATCATGCCGGGCGGAGCGACCAATCTGGGCGCAGGTCTTGAGACCGGCATCCGCATCCTGACCGCGGCCGAAAGCATCGGGAATACGGGCCGTGTGATCCTGATCTCAGACGGCCTGGCCAACCGGGGAGTGGTCGATCCCGCGGCACTGGGAACCATGGCCTCTGCCGCTCCCCAAGGGGAGTTTGCGGTCAGCACCGTAGGCGTTGGCCTCGACTTCAACGAATCCGTGATGACAGCGATCGCGGACCGCGGCACAGGCCGCTACTATTTCATGGAAAACCCGGGCGCGTTTGCCGAGGTCTTTCAAAAGGAGTTCCAAGATGCCCGGATCGTCGTCGGCAGCGGGGTCGAAGTCCGGATTCCGCTGCCCGAAGGGGTCCGGCTGACCAGCGCATCCGGCTATCCCGTCACGATAAAAGACGGCTACGGCCGCTTCTATCCCGGAGACATCCTTTCCGGCCAGACCCGGAAGTTCTTTCTTACCCTGACCCTGCCCACGAACCGGGAACAGGAATTCGATATGGGAAAGATCATCGTTGCCTTTCAGAAGAAGAACGAACCTTTTAGCGTAAAGCTCGATGAGCCCCTAATCATCGCCTGCGTAGCTGATGCAGACGAAGCCCTCTCCTCCATCGACAAAAAGGTCTGGGAGAAGAAGGTGATTTTAGAGGATTACAACCGGCTCAAAGAGGATGTAGCCGGCTTCATCCGCAAGGGGGAAAAGGGGGAGGCCCTCCGCCGCATCGAAACCTACCAGCAGACACAGCGGACTGCCAATGCGCCGATCAAATCTGAGGCTGTTACGGAAAACATCGAAAAAGATGCTGATGCCCTGAAGCAGCAGGTGGAAGAGGTCTTTGCCGCACCTGCCCCGGAGATGGAGCGGGCTCAGAAGAAGGCGGCCAAGGATATGCAGTACGAGGGGTATTCGGGCCGCCGGATGAACAAATAAAAAATTTTCAACAGCGCCCATTGAGTCCACTAAGTCTATTTAGTCCACTGCTTAAAGTAAATATCTGACCGAAAGGAGAGTAACCATGAGCATCATGACAAGATTTGTCCGGCTATTTCAGGCCGATGTCCACGGGGTGATGGACAGTATGGAAGACAAGACCCTGGTCCTGAAGCAGTCCCTGCGGGAAATGGAGGCGATACTAGATGATCAGAACCGGCACTTGAAGAAGATGAAAGCCGAGCGGGACGCGGCCGCAGAAGAACTCGCGCGCTATAAAAAAGAGAACGATGCGGCCGAGGCCGATCTGGAGATGGCTGTGCAAAAGGAGAGAGACGACATCGCCCGGTTTCTGATCCGGAAACAGAAGAACCTCCTGCGCCACCGGGATCATCTCCAAAGCCAGTTGGAGAACCTCGAAGCGGAGATCGGAAAGCTGAAAGAGGAGATCGAGGAGCGGCGGCGCCAGTACGACGATCTTCGCCTCCGTGCAAAGACATATCTGAGCCGCCAGGATATCCGCAGACAGCGAACCGATGATTTCGACAACGGCTTTCCCGATGCCCCCGGGATCAGCGACGAAGAGGTGGAGCTGGAACTGCTGCGGCGCAAGGAGCGGATGGAAGGCCATAAAAGAGGGGAAGAAAGGGGGGCTCAATGATTCGGTTAAGCGTTCGCACCACCATCGTTTTCGGACTGGGGGCCGGCCTCTTCTTCATCCCGGCCCGCGCGGTCATCTCCGTTTTTCTATATGAGCCCCTGGCCTTCCGGCTGACTCTGTGGCTCTGCCTCGCCTTTTATGCGCTGCTCATGACCCGCTGGAGCCGAAAAGGAACCGCCGCGTTGATCTTTCCCATGCTGCTGCTGCTGATCCCCGCTGTCTGGGGCAGCCCGGTACTCTTCCTGCTCCTCTCTCTTGCGGTCCTGAGCTGGCTCAGAAGCGGCCTCTTTTTCCCGGGAAGGCTTGCGGCAAAGATCCCAGCCGAACTCTGCCTCACCCTGGGCGGCGCGGCCCTGGTCGATTATTTTTCCCCTCATACGCCCCTCTCCTGGGCATTGGGAATCTGGCTCTTCTTTCTGGTGCAGGGGCTCTACTTCCTGATTTTTGCCGAAGAAGGTCGGCTCGGGAAAGAGGATCAAACATCCGCATTCGAACGGGCTCGAAGGGAGAGCGAAGAGATCCTGTCGGGCCAGCAGTGAAGCTGATTTCCCTTGATGTTGACGCGAAAAAGCTCTGTAAACGCATCAAATTCTGATGCGTTTACAGGCGTCTCTTTTAGGATATCCCCACCACCTCGTAGAGGTTATGCTCCCCGGCCTTGCCCCGGATGGGGATCTTTGCCGTGATGCCGGTTTGGAGACGGTCTTTGAGGAGGTTGTAGACCTTCTCTGAAATGAGAAAGGATGTCCCCAGATCCTTGTTGGCCGATTCGATCCGGCTGGCGAGGTTGACCGCATCTCCGATGATGGTCTGCTTGCAGTCCTTCTTGGTTCCCACGGTTCCGGCCACCACCATGCCGCAATGGAGTCCGATACCGATTTTAAATTCCCGGTTCCAGTTTTCGGCAACATAGGGAGCCATCCGCTCCTTTACCTCTTTGAGCATCTCGATCCCCGCACGAACCGAGCCATATGCCCCTGCCAGGGGATCTTCAGACTCGAAAAGCGCCATGAGCCCGTCGCCCATGTAGTTGTCGATAAATCCGCCGTAGTTTTCGATGATCCGGTTCATCCGGTGGAAATACCGCTTGAGCAGATGGATCACGTCATAGGGCAGCAGCGCCTCGGAGAGCGAGGTGAATCCCCGGATATCGGCAAAGAGGATGAAGAGGAATTTCTCGGTTCCTGCGATGTTCCATTCGGGCCCATTGACAAAGAGGCTGGTGATTTCGATATCCGCTTCATCCTGCACCAGCCGGCGCAGGGTGATATCTCCGCTGCCCCGGATATGGGTCTGGCAGGAGAGGCGGATCTCCGGCGGAAAGGCCATCTTCTCTGCAATGGCTGTTTCGGCAATGGTTCGGGGGGAACAGTGATCCAATCCCTCCCGGATCATCACCCGGCAGGTGCTGCAGCGCCCCCGCCCCCCGCAGATACGGGTCAGGGGGATGTCGTGACGCTCTGCGGCCTTTAAAAGGGTTTCATCGGGGTCGGCTTCGATGGCTCTGCGGTCCGGTGCAAAAAAGATTTTCGGCATCTCACTTTTCTCTCGTTTAAAAAAGATATCCCGAAGAACGGATACCACATCAGAGGAAAAAGCGCAATGATTCAGATTGGTTCATTAATGGTTTCAAACCGAAAATCCTTTTCCGCCGCAAGATTGAGCGCCAATCCGAGCTTTTCCTCCGCGATTCCCGCAGCCAGCCCCAGAAGCTGCGGCAGATACAGCACGGAAATATGAAGATCCTCCTCCGCAAGGCGCGATGCCCGATTCTGATAGGCCTCCAGGTTGATCTGGCACATGGGGCAGACGGTCACCAGCAGATCCGCGCCTTTTGCGGCCTTCAGGATATCCGTGACCAGCGAGATGCCCACTTCAGGGTGGGTATTCATATGGGCTGCGCCGCAGCAGCGGGCCGACAGATTCCAGGGGAAGACGTGGGCCCCTGCGGCCCGGATCAGCGGGTTCATTGTTCCGGGGATCTCCGGATCATCAAAGACCGCATATGGCCGCAGGCATTGGCATCCGTAATAGGGGGCCACCTGCAGGCCCGAGAGGGGATTTGTGACCGCGTGCCCAACGCGGGAAGCGCCGATGTCTTTGGCCAGCACATCCAGCAGATGACGGCTCTGGACTCCGCCCTTGTATTGCAGATCCTTTTCCGCGAGCACGGCATTGACCCGGGCCCTCAGAGCCGGGTTTCGGGCCGTCTCCGCCTCGGCGCGCTTCAGGTTAAGATAGCACGCGCTGCAAGGGGACAGGATGTCCCATGCCGCTGTCGATTTCGATGCTTGGGCCGCTGCCTCCGCCTTGGCCAGATTGAGGGCCGGCAGCGCCAGGGAGAGCAGCTCTCCTTGGGCCGCGGCCGCGCTGGCCCCGCAGCAGTTCCAGTCCGGTATGTCCGTCAGCTCGATTTCCAGAGCGGCCATCAGTGAGCGGGTGGAGATGTCATACTCTTTGGCCGTGCCCTCCAGAGAGCAGCCGGGATAGTAGAAGTAGCGATGGGTGAAATTTTTCATGATGACGCCTCCAGTTCCCTGGCTTTTTGGAAGATCGGGTCCAGCGCGCCGTTGCCGGCCGAGGGAAATCCGGGCTTAACTTTGCCCTTGGCCATCAGGCGGATGGCAAGAGGCGCGAAGGAGAATGGCAGAAACGGGTTTTTCATGGACAGAAAAAAGAGGGTCATGAATTCGGTCTCCCGCACTCTTCCGTGGCGGCGGACGCTCTCGAGAAAGCTGGCGTAGAAGTGGATGTTTTTTTTCGCCTTTTCCGGATAATGGCGGGTCTGGATGCGCTTCAATGCTTGGATGGCGTCTGTGAGCGGCAGGCCCCGGGGGCAGCGCAGGGTGCAGGTGTAACAGGATGAACAGAGGGAGAAGGTTTTGGTGTTGAAGAGTTCTTCTGTAATACTTTCATCTTCTCCCATGATGACCATCCGCCACATGCCGCGGGGAGAGATGTCCATGGCAAAGGCGTTGGGGCAGGAGCCGGTGCAGGTGCCGCACTGGATGCAGGCTTGGATCATTTCTCGGACCGGGGCGAGGATGTCCGGCGGGTTGGTTGGGGTTTTGTGGACCGAGTGGACAGAGTGGGCTGGGGGATTTTTTTGAGCTGTTTTCATTGGGCCGCCTCCTCTTTCTGAGCGGTTCGGCCGGCGCCGTCTTCGGCTTCGGTTGCCGCGTCGATGGCAGCCAGCATTCCGGCCAGGGTGAAGCCCTCGAGTACGGCTGCGCTGTTGGGGCAGATGGCCGCGCAGGCCCCGCACCCCTGACACATGGCCGGGTGGATGATGATCTGGTCTGTTTCCGGGTTCAGGGTTCGGGCGCCGTAGGGGCATGCGTCGATGCACTGGCCGCATCTGGCGCAGTAAGCGTGGCGCACCTTGGCCGTTATCCGGGCCGGGGTCAGATGGGGCCGGCAGAGTATCCGCAGGACACGGTGGGCCGCGGCCTCGGCTGTTGCAATGGTCTCGGGTACCGAGCGGGGGGCCTGGGTCAGGCCGCAGGCAAAGACGCCCTCCTTCAAGGCATCCACAGGCCGCCATTTGGCGTCGGCCTCCTCGAAGAAGCCGTTGATGTCGATTTTTGCGCCGTATCCCGCGGCCAGTTCCGGCGGCAAGTCTGGGGTGATGCCGGTGGCCAGCACCAGCAGATCGGTTTCGATTTCCAGGGGCCGGCCGATCACCGGCTCATGAACTTTCACGATGAGGCCCGCTTCCGTAAACTCGACTTCAGGCTTCCCCGTCACCTCGTAGGAGATGAAGATCACACCGGCCCGGCGTGCCCGGGTGTAGTAGCTCTCAATAAATCCATAGGCCATCATGTCCCGGTAGAGGACATAGACGGCCGTTTCCGGATTCTCCTCCCGGATGCGCAGCGCGTGCTTCAAAGAAGCGGCGCAGCAGACCCGGCTGCAGTAATTGCGCGGGGCCTCTCTGGAGCCGACGCACTGGATCATCACCACAGAGCCGAGCTTTCCGATGTCGATTTCGCCCTTCTTCAGCCGGGTCTCCAGCTCCTTTTGCGTCACCACGGCATCGGATGTTCCGTGGCCGTAGGCGGTTGTCTCGGCCTCCCGGCCGCCGACGGCCAGGATCACCGCGCCATGTTCAAGGGTTTCATGTTTGGGGGTTTCGGGGCCGGCTTCGGCCGTTTCGATCACGCTGACGAAGTCTCCGGCCTCGCCGGATGCACCGATAACCGTTGCACTGGTCCGGACCTCGATTTTCGGATGGGTCGTCACTTTTTCCGACATCTCCTCCAGCAGGGGAGCGAAGGTTTCTCCCTCGATAGTCCTTTCCAGCCAGTTCAGATTCCCTCCGAGCTTATCAGAAGACTCCACCAGATCCACGGGAAAGCCATGATCCGCGATGGCCAGCGCCGCGGTCATGCCCGCGATGCCGCCGCCTATAACCAGTGCCCGCTGATGATTCGGAAGAGCCGGCTCCCTTTCCGGCTCCACCCGTTTGAGCCGCTCGATGGCCATGGAGAGCAGGTGGCGGGGCAGACCGGCTCCCCGGATGTCAACGGCCTCCATATAGACCGGGTCGAGCCCCGTCTCCCGCGCCAGCGATTTCAGCCGCCGGGCATGGATAAAGGGCAGACAGGCCCCCACCAGCACCCGGTTGGGAGCGGATTCCCTTATTCTCTTGCAGAGCCCATTCCAGCCGGCTTCGGTACAGAGGGCATCAAAGCTTCTCACTTCGGCCACCTCCGGGTCGGCTTTGAGCCGGGCCGCGGCATCCGGGTTATTCTCCAATGGGTTCGATTCGAAGCAGTTGCAGAGGGCGGCCATGATTCTAGGTGTCTCCGAAGCCACATCCCGGTATTCTTCTGTTTCGGATACGGCCTCCCCCAGCCCGCCCCCGGCGCTGTGGATGACCCGGGAGGCGCGGTTGGCCGCGGCCCCGGCCCGGATCAGGGTCTCGTTGATATCCATGATCCCGCCGAAGGAGCCGCCGATAAAGATCCCCTCCCGCTCGGTCCGGGTGAGGGAGAGGGGTTTGGTGGCCATGTATCCCCACGGGTTGAGGGGGATGTCGAGCATCTCGGCCATCTCGGCCATGCCGGTCATGGGCCGATGGCCTGCCGAGAGTACGGCCATGTCGAAATGGTCGTCGTGGCCCACGGATTCGTAGTCCGAATTTCTCACAATCAGGTCGCCTGATTTTTCTTCCCGAAAGATCGAATGGACCCGGGCCCGGCGGAATTTCACGCCCATCTCCTCGGCCTTGTCCCGATACTGCTGATACGGTTTGCCGTAGGTTCTAAGATCCATGTAGAAGATGGACGCGTCGATCTGCCCCCCGCTCTTCTCTTTTGCCAGCATGGCCTGCTTGAGCGCGAACATGCAGCAGATGGAGGAGCAGAAATCGGCTTCGATCTGCAGGTTGCGCGATCCGACACACTGCATCCACGCGATCCGCTCGACAGGCTTGCCGTCGGCCCGCACCAGGGGCCCGCCGGAAAGGGGGCCCGTGCCGGAGAGGAGCCGCTCGAATTCGATGGCCGTCACCACGTTGGGAATCACGCCGTGGCCCCACAGGTTCCGGCCTTGGGCCGGAGAGAAAAGGCGGGTGCCGCCGCAGAGGACCACCGCGCCCACCAAAAGCTCGTCGGCCGGGTCCGCGTCCAGATCCCCGTAGATGGAGACGATCCTGGGAATTAGAACGTCCGTCTCAAAGGGCTTGATCAGGTAGTCGAGCGCCCCGATCTTCATGGCCTCGACCGCTGTGTCCACAGCCGCGTAAGCGGTCATCATCACCACACAGATCTCCGGATCGATCTCCTTGGCCCGGCGCAGGGCCTCCACGCCGTCCATCTCCGGCATCTTGATGTCCAGCAGCATGAGCCGGTAGGGCGATTCGGCCGCTTCCATTTTTTTCAGTGCATCGGGGCCTGATGCGGCCGTCTCCACGCCGAAGCCCTCCTCCTCGTGGAGCCATTCCTTGAGCGAATCCCGAACGATTTGTTCATCATCCACCACCAGGATGCGGAAGGCCTCCCGGCGCTTCGACATCAGGCGGATGGCCCCGGTGGGGCAGGCGTCCAGGCAGGCGCCGCACCGGTTGCAGGCGTCGGTGTCGATGACATAGGGGGCGCAGGCCGCGTGGGGCACGGGGCTGTAGATCGCCTTCCTTTGGCTCAATCCCGCGTTGAAGGGGTCCGGAACCGAGATCGGGCAGACTTCCGCACATGCTCCGCACCCGATGCAGCGGGAGGGGTCCACCAGCGCGGGCCGGCCGCGAAGCGAGGCCGTGAAATTCCCGGCATCGCCCGAAAGCTCCGCCAGCTCCGTCCCCGGCAGGATTTCGATGTTGTCGTGATAGAAGCCCCGGCGCAGGCACTGCTGGGAGCCGGCGTCCCGATCCATCAGGGGCAGCATCCTGCACATGCCGCACCGGTCCGACGGGAACTGGTGATCCAGTTGGGTCAGAATCCCGCCGATGTAGGGGGAGCGGTCGATGAGCGTCACCCGGACCCCGGTCTCAGCCAGATCCAGCGCTGCCCGGATGCCGCCGATGCCGGCGCCCACCACCAGGCCCCTTCCGATCTTGGTCGGCAATCTCATGAGGCCACCTCCTTCCCGGGTTTTGGAATCGGGGCGATGCCCACCACTTCCGGGAACTCCTTCTCCTTGAAGACCGTCAGGGGCGGAGGCTCGTCAATGCTTCGGCCCGCCTCGTAGTCGAACGCGGCCTGGGTGTGATGGGCCACGGTTCTGAAGATCTCCATCACCGGGATGTCGTTGGGGCAGGCGTTGGTGCATTGG
>JAABSP010000105.1 GCA_011390345.1 Desulfobacteraceae bacterium | reverse complement strand
TACGGCGGATTCCCAATCACCACCATCACCGGCGTATCCCGCTTGATATGGTTCGCCTCGTTCGACTCATCCGAAAGCCAGGCGGTGAAGAGCGTGCCGGTATCCGAATGATGCTCCTCCAGGGAGTTTGTGAGATAGACATTGAACCGCTTCGGCTTTTGCGGCTGATATCCGGTCTCGGTCAGCAGCAGATCGAGCTTCAGATGCGCCATTGCATAGGAGGCCATGAGCAGCTCAAATCCGTTCAGCCGGGGGATCAGATCGTTTTCCACATAGCTGCTCCAGATCCCCTGCATGGCCTTGAATCTCGTATTGTAGATATGCTTGACGATCTCCGCCAGAAATGTTCCGGTGCCGGCCGCAGGATCGAGGATCTGAACCTTGTGAACCTCCTTTTTGTACCGCTTGTATCCGGTCTTGCTGCGCCCATCTGCAACCTGAGAATCGAGTTCGATGGTCGTCTTCTCCGTATCGGCCAGCCCCTGCGCCAGCCCGAATTCCGTCTTCAGAATATCATCCACGGCCCGCACAATGAAATTGACCACCGGCTCCGGCGTATACCAGACCCCCCGGCTCTTCCGGAGCTTCGGGTCATACGCTGCCAGAAAGGTCTCGTAGAAGTGGATCACAGGATCATTCTGCTGGGTGGTCTTCCCGAAATTGTCCATAATGGCCCGGACATCAGCCGCGCGGAAGACATCCACAAGGTTTTCAACCGTGGTTTTGATCCGGGGGTCGATGTCGTATCCCGCGATGTATTGAAAAAGCTTTCTCAAAAACGGGTTGGTCCGGGGGATCAGCGTGGCGGCCTCCTCCCGGGAAAAATCCTCGAGGGTGGGATCATGCAGCCGGGCCGCAAACATGCCGTATGCAAGGGTCTGTGCATAGATATCCGCGAATTCTTTTGGGGTGATGTCGTGGATCAACACCTCTCTGAAGGCGTTGAGCTGGCCTTTGAGTTCGCTGTTCTCCGCGCTCTTCTCATCCGATGTCAGGGCATTTTCAAGAATATGCTGCAGCAGCCGCGCCTTTGCCGCCATCATCTTTGCCAAAGTCGAAGCCGATTTGATGCTGATTCCGATGAAGGTGGAGAAATCCCCCATCAGACGGGCAAAATGGGCAAAGTTTTTTGAAAGCGGGACCACCCGCCCATCCTGGATTTCCCCGATTCTCACCTCATGGACAAGATCTGCGTTTTGATAGAACCGGAAAAGGAGATAATCGCTGATGATCAGGTTGTCCAGGGCGTTCCGGTAGCGGCTGAACTGCTCTTTATACAGCTTTGCATCCAGATCGGAGCCGATGTCCTTGACCTCGATGTAGCCCACCGGAATCCTTCCTTTGCTGACCACAAAATCGGGGTTGCCGCAATCCTTTACCTTTCCCGGCTCATTGATGATCGCCCTGCCGGGCATCAGGGTCCGACACAGGTTTTCAAAGGTTCCACGATATCCGTGCTCTTTGGAGAATCCGCTGCGGTACTTTTCGTTGATCTGGTGGATGTATTCCTGAATGGGCATCTGATCGAAATCCTTTTTGGGAAGAATCGTCTGTCATCGAATTTTTAAAAGCTGTGATCGTGCAGCTCAGGCGGCCTACCTGAAGCACATTGCAGATATGTCCCAACGCGGCGCAAAAGTCAAGGATCTATACGCACTTGATCTTATCCTTCGATACCGGGGGCAGGATACAGGAGATATCCGGATTTTTCAAGTTTTTGATGGAGAGACGTTCTTCCATTTTCCGAATCCTCCTCTTTTCCCTTGCAAGCGCTACGTTGAGCCGCTATATTTTGTAAGGAAATACAGGCAGGAACTGACATCATCGGAGAACATCAATCATCATCGCGTGAAAAAAGATTCCAAACCCCATTATGATTGCATGGCATCGCCTATTCGGACTGATCCTCACGGACTTCTTTCTGGACTCCGCTTACACCGTCGAACTCGAGAAGGACCTCTCCCTGAAGCAGCAGCTTCTGGATGTGGTGATCATCGAAAAAGAGAAAGGAAAAGCCCCTGACCCGCTGCCGGACGGATTGGAGGACCTGGGACCCCACAACCTGATGACCTACAAATCCCACCAGGAGAGCTTGGATGGCTGGACCATCGAGGAGTTGTGCGGTCATTACGTCAATTATCGGAAACAGATCAGCCCCTCTTTGGACAAACTGCTGCCTTCCGGGGATTTCCGTCTCTATGGGGTCAGCACCCGGTATCCGGAGAATCTGGCGGGCCGGATTCGGTTTCAGGAGATCAAAGAGGGCGTCTATGATATCCGATGGGGGATTCGAAACATCCGGATCATCGTGCTCAACCGGATTCCCAAAACCGAGCGGAACGCCCCGTGGCTGATGTTCAGCGCGGTCAGGGACAAGATTGAATACGGTGCGACCCATTACCGGTTGAACAGCCCCGTCAGCACCATCATCAATACACTC
Source organism: Desulfobacteraceae bacterium (assembly GCA_011390345.1). GTDB lineage: Bacteria > Desulfobacterota > Desulfobacteria > Desulfobacterales > JAABSP01 > JAABSP01. The sequence goes on along the minus strand of JAABSP010000105.1, from coordinate 13,764 downwards.
TTCGACCAATATGAACAGGAGGGAATCGCTATGGCATATACGATGGAGGATTTTCATCGGGAAATAAAGGAACAGGTTCTGAAAAGCCTTACGCCGGAGGAGCGGCTGAGGGGATTGAAAGCTGAGGAGATTTTGAAACTTCTGAAGCAGGAGGAGATAGAGGCATATTTGAAGAATATGAAGGGATAGGCGGATATGACTTACACGATGGAGGATTTTCAGCGGGAAATAAAGGAACAGGTTCTGAAAAGCCTTACGCTGGAGGAACGGCTGGAGGGATTGACGGTTGAGAAACGGCTGGAAGGATTGAATCTTGAGGAACGACTGGAGGGATTGGAAACCGAAGAGATTTTAAAGATTCTGGAGCTGGAAGAGATAGAGGCATATTTGAAGAAGATCAGAGAATAAACGAATCCTGTTCTCCAAAGCGCGGGTGCTTCTCTTCAAAAAGGAAGATACGGCAGCACCAGCAAAACCACCGCAATGGTAATCCCCAGACAGATCGCCTTGCCCACGGCCGTGTCGAAAAACCACTTCAGGCCGGCCTCGAAGCGGTACGCCGTGCCGATACGGTATTCAAAGCTGCCCCCCCTCACCGATTCCCCCGCGATCTGCACCTGATCCAGCACATCGTCTTCGATCGCATCATCTTCCACCACCCGGATCTCCATTGCCGATTGGAACCGGAGATTCCCCTTTACCGGATATTCCAGCCAATCCCGGGCCGAAGTGTTCAGCTTGGTCCCCAGATCCCGCCAGCCGGACCGGTCCCGGATGCTCACCCGGTAATCCGGCAGCTCCTTTTCCTTGCCGAAACCGAAAAGATGATGATCCAGATGCTCTTCCACGCCCGGGTTCAGTTTGATGCGAACCGATGAGATGACCTTTGCATTCAGGGCCGACAAAACCGCAAAGAGTGCCAGCAGCACCGCCAGGAACAGAAAGCTGTGGATCTGAAGCCTTGCAAATGTCTCTTTCAGCGGAGCGTCTCTTCCTGCTTTTTCAAGGCTTCCCTTTCCATCTCTTCCTGTTCTTTCCGGGCCTCTCTTTGCATCTCCTGCCGATGCTTCCGGGCTTCCTTCTCTTCTTTCCGGTCCTCTTTTTGCATCTCCTGTCGATGTTTCCGGGCTTCCTTCTCTTCTTTTCGAGCCTCCCTTTGCATCTCCTCTTGTTCTTTCATGGCCTCCCGCACCTCTTCCCGGGATTCTTTCTGCATCTCCTGTCGATGTTTCCGGGCTTCTTTCTGCTGTTCCCGCAGCGCTTTTCTCTCCTCCTGTTGCCGTTCCTGTTCTGCCTTCCGCTGCTCCTTTTGGAAGTCCCTATCATCTGCGGCCGCTTCCGTGAGCCCAATCCAGCAGAAAGCGTTTATGCAGAAACAGAGGAAGAGGATGATCGTCAGAATCTTTTTTGTCATTGCTGCCTCCTTGAAATGAGTCTCTCCTCATGAAAACAGGGAAACGGGAAAAGCGATGGATCAGTAGAAACAGGTGCGGGTTCGATGCCTCGGGTGGGCCTTGTAATCCGGATTCCCTCCCCGGCTCCAGAGGAGATAATCGAGCTGCATGGCCGTAATCCCATGCCCTTCGCGATTCAGGGATTCTTTTATCTGCTCGGCCGCATGGAGCGCACAGGCCCGGATCTCCACCTCCTCCTGTGATCCCGCAGGGATCAATTCCCCGGCATTGATCCGCCTGTCGAGTCCAGGATCATATCGGAGAATCCCATCTATTTTCAAGACATGGGGAACCAGATTGTCCGCAAAGATGGTGAGCCGGTCCAGATCGTGGAAACGTCCGGGCCCGATTCCGCTAAAGGCTATGTGAAGATCCGCGGCTGTCAGTTGGGCACGTTTGAAAAAAGGGACTTTTCGGCCCTTATACTCAGAGATATCGCAGTAGAAGGGCATCTGACCAAGGATCTCCGCCAATTTTTCTGCGGAATGATCCGCAGCCTCCACAAGCGCCATGAAATCCGAGTTGAACCGGTCCATCAGATAATGGCCAAGATCGTTCAATGCCTTTGCAAAAAGATCCATCAGCTCCATGACCGGCTCGTTTTCCGGGTCCTGGCCAAAGATCCGGGCGCAATCCTTTGGATGGAGGGAGAGAAGCTCCTGTGCGGAAAATGGACCCTGCCGCTGAAATTGCTCTGTCAGCATGGAAGCGATGGTATAATATCCGGAGCAGTTGGGCAATTTTTTCAGATGGGGAAAATAGCCCGACCCGAAGTTGACCGCGTCGAGGGTCAGAAAAAAGGCAACGGTTTCTGCACCATGTCCGATATGGTGGCGCTTCTCATCGATCTCCGGCATTTGAATTCGATGGAGGGGAAGAGAATGGGCATAGGCCGGAATGGCCCGGGTATCGATCCGGATGAATTCGGCTTCACAGGAGACCGCGCGGCAGGCCGCTCGGATGTCGTCGGTCAATCGAACATTCATACTCCATGCTCTATTGCTGTTTTGTCCAATCCTCAATCCCTTTATGGCTGAATTCCCAATCAGCCAGGTCCATCTCCCCCTACAGACTCTCAATCTCCGATCTTAACCGATGCAACGATTCCCGACATTCTTCCAGATCCTTCAGAATCGTTGCCTTTGTCGATTGAAAGGTGTCCTTCAACTGCCCGAACATCTTCTGATAATAGCTGATGCCGTCATTCAAGTTTTTTTCAAAGGCCAGCAGATATGCGGCCTGCCGGTCTGTCATGGAAAACCTGGTCTCTTCGATCCGGTTTTTCAGATAATCGATATAGATATTAAGCTCTTTGACAAACATATTTGGCCGATCCGTTCTCGGGATCATGTTGGCCCTGCCGTAGATATGATCGACCATCTCCTTTAAGGTCATGATTCTGGAAAAATAGGCTAAATTCGGCCCCGGACAGACCGAAACCCCCTCCCCTTCCACCTTTCGATCCAGATCATTCACCAGCAGCGTCGATGTAACCAGCCCCAGGCAGATACAGGATTTATCAACGATTTTCTGAAACCGGCTCTGATATTCCGCAGGGGGCAGTTCTTCCTTTTCCAGTTCTTTGATTTTCAAGCCCTGGTATTGACGGGAGGCGATGCAGATCGGTTTTTCCGTGAATTCATTGTTGGAAATCGCATATCTTCTGGGACAGGGGCTTCCAGGTTTCCCGGCTGCAATCAACGCATCTTTTTCCGCCTCTTTGCTGCTCTGTCGCAGGCTGTTGAAGGGGACCCCCAGCGGAGAGATGTTGCTTAAAAAGAGATCTTCCTCTTTGGCCTCCATCAGTTGCTGCAGGGTCAATCGATCCACATTGGCCACTTCCGGAACCAGCAGAAAGGGCGTGCCCCATCCCACGGAATCGAGATGATAATGATCCAGCAGGAACTGATGCTCCTCAGCCGTGCCCACGCCGCCCTGGGCTGTGACCTTAAACGGAAGTTCCCCTTTTGGTATGGGCCGTTTTCGGTTTGTCAGAGCCTTGACCAGGATCTTGTATGTCGGCTGCAGCAGTTCATCCCGCCGGTCCCGGAATTCCGCTAAAATCGGCCCCAGGAGATAACCGTCCGTTGCAAAGGCATGTCCCCCGCAGTTGAGACCCGATTCGACCCGGTATTCAGAGACCCATAGCCCCTTTTTCGCCAGAAATTTCCCTTGGATAAAAGCAGATCGGTAATCGCTCACCTTCAAAACGATCTTCTTTTTGATGGCGCCTTCTTCGTCCGGAAAGAAATCTTCGAACTGCTCGAAATAGCCGTACAGCCGCTGATTCATTCCGGCCGACAGGATAATGGAGGAGGCCAGATTGCTTTCGGCATATCCTCTCAATGCGGCAAAGGCATCGTTGTACTCCAGCGGCAGTTTCTCGCCGTTGCAATAATTCTCCTTGTCGATCTTTGTCATGATATTGACGTCGATGCTGCCCATATAGAGGCTCTCTTGCATCCGTTTCAGGGCTTCAAAGGGATCTGCGCCCTCTGCGGTCAACCGGTCGTAATCCTTTCTGATCGATGAATTTCCGGGAAGCATCTCCAGATATTTCCGCAGGGTCTCATCTTCATCGACAGGCCCATTTTTCAATTCTTCAAATTTCCTTACCGACAAGTCATTGATCAGGTTCAGATAGGCGGTGATTCTTTTGGCCCTGAAATCTTTGTTTTTATGGGTGATTTCCTCGTAAGGAAGCCCATGCTTTTCGCAGTACATCCTTCGCATTTTTTCCAAAAGGAGATCGTCTACCAAAGAGATGACCGAGTCGATCCCATATCGAGAGACCTTTAACGGTGTATCAATCGAAAATCCGATGCCGAGAACCGGGATGTGAAAAGAGTGGGATTTAATCATGTTTAAACCATTTTGCTTTTTAACATCGATAATCATTTTTTAAACAGTTCCAATGGATGCTTGTTTCGTAGCTGCAGATACGAATCTGTTATATTTTATTTAATCCATATGCAAAGCGATGTCAAATCCATTTCGACCGTGCATTCCCTGCAGCAGAAAAAAATCATTATCCGGAAAAGTTCAAAGAAGAGCGATAGAAACGGAGATTGCCCTTGAAAACCTTCCGACAGGTGCGATACAGTGCGTTGATGAGCATCGGAGTGGGGATGAGGGCCGGCAATTGAAAAGCATCGGAGAAGAGAAGATGAGAAGATTTCACTCCTACGGCCCCGTGGACTGATCGGGGACAGCTCTCCGATCCTGGCACTTGCACCGACCGACAGGATCACGGACGTTTTTGAGGGAGACGAAATCGATCTGGCGGGGCTGATGGAACGGGGTCAGGGTGATGGTGTCGGCCATCGGGTGGGAATGATCGGTTTTGAGCCGGAAGCCCGATCCGGGGCATGTGAAAGGAGTATTCCATGAAGTATTTCAACACGGCAGGGCCGGTCAATTGTGAGGAGCATTACTGTTTGCCCCCTTTGGAGCGTTTCGATCTGGAAGAAGTGATCCGCCTGATCGATCAGAAAAAGTATTTCGTTCTCCATGCCCCCCGGCAGACCGGAAAGACCTCCTGTCTGCTGGCATTGATGGAGCTGCTGAACAAACAGGGGAATGTGCGATGCCTGTATGCCAATTTCGAAAAGGGACAGTCTGCCCGGAATGATGTTTGCAGGGGCATCCGCTCGGCCATTGGAGAGATCGCTTCCCGGGCCAGGGATTTTCTGGCGGATCGTTTCCCGGTTGAACATATAAAGGAAATCCTGGATCTGTGGGGGGAGGACAGCGCGTTGAACGAACTCCTGTCCCAGTGGTGTCAGAACAGCGAAAAGCCGCTGGTGCTGCTGATCGATGAGATCGACTCGCTGATCGGGGATACACTTATATCGGTGCTGCGGCAGATCCGGGCCGGCTATGACCGAAAACCGGCCTCCTTTCCCCAGTCGATCATCCTCTGCGGGATTCGGGATGTCCGGGACTACCGGATTCATTCGGAAAAAGAGAAGAGCATCATCACCGGCGGCAGTGCCTTCAATATCAAGGCGAAATCCCTCCGCCTGGGAAATTTCAATCAACAGGAGACCGCGGCTCTGCTGAAAGAACACGAAAAAGAGACTGGCCAATCCTTTGAAGCCGATGCAGAATCACTGATATGGGAGTACTGCCGCGGACAGCCCTGGCTGGTGAATGCCCTGGCCTATGAGGTATGCTTTGAAATAGAGGCGGGCAGAGACCGGAAAACCCCCATCACGGCCGAAATGATCCGACAGGCAAAGGAGAACCTGATTCTGCGGCGGGAGACGCACCTGGATCAACTGGCGGACAAGCTGAAGGAGTCGGAGATTCGCTCGTTGATCCAGCCGCTGCTGACCGGTACGGCCGAACCCGGCGCGATTGAGGAGGATGACCTGCAGTATGCGGTCGATCTCGGTCTGGTCCGGCGCAAGCCCCAGATCACCATCAGCAATGCCATCTACCGGGAGATCATCCCCAGGATGCTGACCGAAACGACACAGGATGCCCTGCCCTTTCAGCCGCAATGGTATATCCGCGACAACGGCCTTCTGGATATGGAAAAACTGCTGAGCGCGTTTCAGGACTTCTTTCGGGAGTACTCGGAGCATTGGGTGGAGCGCTTTGACTACAAGGAGGCGGGGCCCCAGTTGCTGCTGCAGGCGTTTTTACAGCGGATCGTAAATTCAGGAGGGCGGATCGACCGGGAATACGGGCTGGGCCGGAAGCGGACCGATCTTCTGGTATTCTGGAAGCATCGGGCCGGGGTGCAGAAGGTGGTGATCGAGCTGAAGATCCTCTGGAAGAGCCTGGATGCGACGGTTGCCGAAGGATTGGAGCAGACTGCGGATTATATGGATCGGTGCGGGGCCGATGAGGGGCATCTGGTGATATTTGACCGGCGGCCCGGGCGGAAATGGGGAGATAAGATATTTCGGAAGGAGGGGGAATTTGGGGGGAAGGGGATTTTGATTTGGGGGATGTAATGGGTTGGCTTCAGAGCATTCCAGATAATGATAAGGGTATCCGCCACAATCATTTGATTGCCTCCCATTCCGCATCAATGGGAGAGATGATATCCCCTACTACTGCTGTTTTGCGAAGTTGGTCCAGTCTTTTTTCGGCTTTTTCCATTGAATTTTCCGCAGGGACGAGCTTTCCGAGCATCTCTATCTCAATGATTTGATCCGCTCCATATAAAAAGCGGATCAAATCATTGTAGTCGTTTATATTTCTCTAAGAGATATCAACTACTTAAAATAGATATCTTTTGAAGAATGTATACAGCGTCTTCCAGACCCACCTTGTCATCACCATTGAAATCGAGATTCGAACCGAGTTCTTCATCTATTCCCGCCATTATTTTCAAGATGAGTATGAGATTGCTTAAATTATATTCTTTCACGATATCATCTTTGTAATTGCGGGGATCTTTGCCGTTTTCGACCTCGATTCCATCCTCTACACCGCCATCATCCGTATCCCTGTTATTCGGATCTGTTCCGATGTTATATTCCGTAAGATCATCCAGACCATCTCCGTCGGTATCCCGCTTCCTGAGATCGGAATTGTTGGCAATTTCCTCATCATCATTGAGTCCGTCACCATCGGTGTCTGCTAGTTGGGGGTTGCTGCCGAGCCGGTATTCTTGAAAATTCGAAAGATTATCTCCATCAGGATCATCCAGGGAGTCGTCAATCGAGACATCCAACCCGTTTGCAATCTCCCAGTCATCCGGCAGCGCATCCTTGTCCGCATCCGGAAGATCATAGAAAACAGTGATATTGAGCAGCGCCATTTTACCCGGTGAAGCCGCATGCAGCCGAATCGGAACATTCACTCCCGTATCGGAACCGGCTCCGGCAAGATATTGATTGAAGCTTGCGGCCAGGTTTTCGACAAGCAGGTAATCGACAATTTTCTCCTCGATTTTCCAATCAGTCGTGTTATCATCCCCCACATCGATGCTCAGTCCGCCAGGCCCTTCTGCCGGATCTCCCATCACATCCATTCCAACATATCGAACGGTTGCATTATGGGGAATTGTTACGGAAGCCATCGCCGCCGGGTTTTCGGCCGTGAATGCAACCGGTATGTTCTGCTCTCCGCCGGTAAAGTCGTTTTGCTGATACGCTGCTGCGGGGACAATGATCCTGACAGGAAGTTCCACAGGTTCTGTCTCCGCGGATGTTGCCGTTACAAGGGCTTTGTAGACTCCGTCTTCGGCACCTGCCGGAATATTGACTTGGAACGGAACATTCTGAGCTTCTCCGGCGATGATCAGATCCAAAAGAACCTGCTGATCTCCTTCTATGCTCAATGCGGCGCCGCTTTCGGTTTGCGGTGTCTCCACAGAGACGGAAACATTGGTCAGCGGCTGGGACATACCGGCCTCGCCGACGATGATATCGATCTGTTCGGTTCCGTTTTTCTCCGCAGTGGTGACGACCTTCATCGACCCCATGCTCAGGGTTGCCGGCATATCAGGTTCTTCAACGGCCAGGACGACCACATCCATTGGGTTTATGGCGGACGGTCGGATCAGTTCCGCTTTTATCGTATAGGTTTCTCCGCCGGCATCGGGTATCTTGATGATCTGGGGCCAGTGGTCCAGGCCGGAGTGTCTGGCCGGAAACTGGATTTCGGGCGATCTGGAATCCGGAACATAACCGACATGTCTTCCCGCACTGTCATAGACATGGAGTTGAATTCCCGAAACCGCATTCATGACGAATCTGACCGTCCTTGCGGTCGGATCGGAAGTATAGGTTGCTGTCCCTACGGGATTCTCCTGCGTAAGGGTGGTCTCCATAAGTCTTGTGGTCGTGTGGTTCAATATCTGCTCGACCGATGCGCGCTGCTGCCGGCCGTCTCTGTCCCTGGCGTTCAACAGCAGCGATGCCAATCCCGCAATATTCGGTCGTAAGACACTGAACTCCCGGAGATCGGATGCAATACAAAAAGGGCCTCTGTACACATTGACTTTCAGGTGATAAGGCTGTCCGATTCGAAACCCGTCAATTGTTCCGTGATAGGGCACTCTGATCGTTTCCGTGGAATTTTTCCATATCAGTTTCTTTGTGCTGGTTTTGAAAAAGGGTCTGGATGTAGCGGCATCCAAGACAAAGGCCACTACTGTGAAATAATCATTTTCCCCCGTATTTCGAATTGTGCATTCAACCGTTCCCTCCGCCCAATTGACGAATTTGTTTTCAGGAAATATATCAGATGCTTTCCCGATATTTACCTCGGCAGAATTGTTTCTTCCGATTTTAAGAAAATCGGCTTCCATGAGTTCATCATCCAGAAAATCGAGTACCTCTCCATGCATGTTACTGATCTCTCCGAGATCACCCATCCAGCTAATCACATCACTTGCCCACAGATTGATCGCATTGACCATGAACGGCAACTCGCATACGTTGAGAATAGAACCGACCGTGGAAGAAATCGATGCAACAGAGGCAAAAACCGGTGCAAAAGCAGCACCGACACCCGAAACGGCAGTGCCGACAGCCGCTGTTCCCGAGGTAACCGTCACGACCGTTGACGCCTTTTTGAGCATATCAAATTTTTTCAGCACATTATAGATATCATAATATTGCCAGTAAGCGGAAGGCACCCCCAGAGACATGAGGTGTTGGCCGTCGTACCTGCTGGGAATGATAAAGATATCCTGATAGTTTTCGGATTCTGAGAAATCGGACAGGCTTTCATCCAGGTTTTCGATCAGTTGTGCAGCTTTGCCGAAATCAAAGTTATCATCGACTTCCAAGTGCGTTTCCGGATCTGAAGGATACAAGGAATCGATAAAGGATGCATGGGATTTATCGATTTCCATCTCTGCATATGTGTAAAAAGGCATTTGCCGGTATACATTGTGATTTTTCGGTATCTCGTCGAAATTCAAAAGAGAGACAAGGGCATATTCATAATTGATTTTTTTCAGTGCCAGGTAATTGATAAGACTGGCCGCCCCATCTCTGGAAAGATTCGCTTTCAGTACATCGATGAGCGCATCTGCCAATTGCTTTTGTACGCCGTTTGCTGCTTCCTTGGCAAGTGTATTCACTCCGGTGAGTACCGATCCGACGATATCGGCTACATCCCACAGAGGGCTCTCTTTGGAGTGAAAATTTTCATTCACCATGTATCCGATCTCAGCGAACCTTCGGGTATTCTCTGCCAATACCTCTTCTGCAGCAAATTTCAGTTGGTAGAGGTTCAAATTCTTTACAATCCAATCAGGATCATCGGTTGAAACGGCTTCAAGGTCGATTCCGACATCCCGGTCGACAATTCTTAGCTTGTCCCTCGCGTAGTAGAAGCTGCCGTCGGCGGCCGTGGATGTCCTGACATCGATCACATAATATCCCGGCCTCACATGCTCAAAAGAAAAGTTGCCGGCGGCATCCGTATAGGTGTTGTATTCTGTTTCCTTCCCATCCGGAATGACATACTGGCTCAGATAAATGTCAGTATCGATATCCGCAAAAAGCCTTACCCTTGCATCAGCAATCGGGGCGGACTTATCCTCATATTTTACGATATTTCCGGAAAGACCTGCCCCCTCCGGCGAATTATAGAATCGACCGGAATCATAACCGTAATCGTCGCCTTCCGAGATGCCGATCACAAACCGATAAGCGCCTATGGGAACATAAAGCGGCTGGGGAAGTTCCCACCGTTTTTCCTGATCGTTGAAAACCATCTGCAGTTGTTCATCATATGAAATATTTCCCCCTACACGGTATTCAGCACCCGAAATTGTGCAAATTGCGGTTCCGGTTTCCAGCCGGTCCCCGGTCGCCTTATCATAAGCTTCCGCGAATATTTCCGATCCTTCAATATCGGGCGTCGGAATCCTCCATGCATAGACTTCAATTGCCGGATCTCTGTCGATGAGTCTGAAGCTGTGTGTTTGCCAAGGAGAATATCTGTCATCGCTGTCCAGACAGCGGACCCGGAAAGTATGATACCCTTCTGCAATGTCGTAAAATATCTTTTGGACAGTGTGAGTGGTTGTATCGTTTACAGAAACAATCCCCCCGTCATCCAATTGATATTCATACAGGACAATTTCACTGTCGGGGCTGCTGCCTTTCCAGACGAAGTCAATATTGCCGCCGGCAGGCGCCAGAGGTTCCGGGGCTGCCAGGATTGCCACCGTCGGAGCGTTCTTATATCCATCCCAGGAAGGTCCTTGGAGCCACGGATAATACCGGATACGGTCACTGACCTCCAGACCGGTTCCGTCAGGATTGTAAAACCCTCCCGAGTCCCTGTCGTCGCTTGGGTCATAGGGGCCGGAGGCATTGCCCCAGTAATTGTAGACAGCGTTTACGATGGTTCCGGTGGGGGGGATGTTGGCATATATTGCTTTTGTGCAATTTGTAAAGCTGTTGTGGGTGAGATAGATGAGATCATGGTTTCCGGACAGGTAAATTCCCGTATCGCTGATATCATGAATACTGCAATTTTCAAGGAAGACAGTGTTGGGCTTATCTACAGAACCACTGCTGACTATACTGTAATTGGCGTAACTGACTTCGGTATAAGTCATATTTAATTTCCCGCCATAATGAACATATATATCCGCCCATTCCCCGCTGCTTCCGTCACGGGTGATCAGAACTCCGTTTTCCGCAGTCCCCTGACTCGACAGTGTCCCATATACATCTATATCTGTTGCGTAACCCGACGAAGTTCCGGTATCTGCATAGATTTTCGTGCCTGGCAGCAGCGTCAAGGTTACGCCTGCGGATATTGTCAGGTCCCCGGTAAGGTAGAGAATGTTCGGATTGCCGTTCGATCCCCAAATAAGATCATTATCGAGCGTACAATGGGACATTACAATACCATCTTTTAAATTGTTGCTGAGTGTATTGTAAGCGATGACATTGAGGAAATCCATGTCGTTTATCTGGATGCCCTCGCCGAGATTGTCTGTGATCGTGTTGTTCTCGATGAGGCTGTTCTGATAGACAGTGGTATCATATGTTCCGGAAATGGCAATGCCGTGCGAATCATTTCCAGTAATGGTATTATTCGTCAAGGTAATATCCGTATGGTTCCCGGACAGATAAATTCCCGTAGCGCTGATGTTATTAATGTTGCAATGATCAAGATATACTGTGTTGGGGTTTTCTACAGAACCACTGCTGACTATACTGTAATTGGCGTAACTGACTTCGGTATAAGTCATATTTAATTTCCCGCCATAATGAACATATATATCCGCCCATTCCCCGCTGCTTCCATCACGGGTAATTAGTACACCTTTTTCCGCAGTCCCCTGACTCGACAGTGTCCCATATACATCTATATCTGTTGCGTAACCCGACGAAGTTCCGATATCTGCAAATATCTTCGTGCCGGGCAGCAGCGTCAATGTTACGCCTGCGGCTATTATCAGGTCGCCGGTAAGAACATATGGACTCCCGCTTTCCGTCCAAGTCGTATCGGCAGAAATCGTCGTAGTGTTTATAATGGTTTCCGCATCCGCAAAATATATTCCAAAAGCTCCAACAATATTAAAGAAAACAAAGTAAGCCAAAAATAATTGATTAAAAACAATTTTTACGCCTATCTTCTTGATTGATTTCACTTTCCCCTCCATCTTTGATATGGGTGCAATTTTCTCTCTATGTAAAGTTTATGTCTTGCAACAGCAAACGATTTATGGTTAAATGCAAGCAAATGGTAATCCTGAATATTCTTCATATTCAACATGTTTAAAAATAAACTTCAGCAGGAGGTAAGGATGAACTACAGAGACATGATCGAGACAGCCGTTGACAATTTCCGCGAAAACCTGACAAACATTGCCGACAGCCTCGAAGATACCTCCCTCACCCCCGACTCTCTCTGTGACCTGTCGAGAGGGCTTCTCGAAGCTTCGGCCGAGGCTTCGAGGGGATTCCTCCGGGAATACCTCCGGTCGGAGGATGTGGTCGGGGACGTTATCGAGCGCAACGGAAAGCGCTTTCGGTATAAAGACACTTCCGGCCGTAAGTTCATGACGTTTCTCGGGCCCATCCGGATTGAGCGCTCTCTCTACCAGCAGGATCATGGCGGCCGGGCCTTCTTCCCCCTCGACGAAAAGTGCGGCATCCACGGCTTCTATGCAACCCGGGATGTGCGGGATGCCTGCCTGTTCCTCGCGGGCACCAAAACGCCCAAGGAGGTTGAACAGACTCTTCAGAAGACGGCCCTTTTCAATCCGTCGGCTACGGCAATACAGAATATGGTCATCCATGCGGGTGAAACCGTTGAAGCCGAAGGGGAAAAGCTCTTTGACGAAGTCCGCAGGGAGGAGACTGCACCGGCCGGAACGAAGGTCCTGGCCGGAAGTCTCGACGGCGCCAATGTTCTGCTGAACGAACCCGGAAAGAAAGCCGGACGACCTGCCGAGCGGCCGGGCAAAGAAGAGTCCGGTGATGCATCCCCGTCGTCGTACAGGAATGCCATGGTCGGATCGATCACCTTCTATGGTGACGTGCCCGAGGATGGAAAGGGGCCCGATCGGCTCCAATCCCGCTATGTGGCGCAAATGCCCGAAGAGGGTTTTCCAACGATGCGCTCCCGCTTCGAAGCCGAACTCGCCCATGCCGAGGCAATCACGGATGATGACGTTATCAAGGTGCTGCTCTTCGACGGAGCAAGGCCTCTGTGGAATTACGTCGAAAGCAGCGAAATATTCGATGAGTACGAGAAAATCCTCGACTACCTCCACGCGACAGAGCATCTTTCCAAAGCAGGTGAGGCGATCTTCGGAAAGTCCTCGGGAAAGGCCAGAAAATGGTACGAGCGCTGGTGTGGGAAACTCCTGGAAAAGGACAATACGACCGATGGGCTCGTGCGGTCGATGGATCGCTATGCCGGGAACCTGCCTGAAAAACGGCGGGAAGAGCTGGAGAGACAGCGGACGTATTTTGTCCGCAACGCCCGGATGATGCGGTATGCTGAATACCGTCGGCGAGGACTGCCGGTCGGCAGCGGCGTAGTAGAAGCGGCCTGTAAGACGATTGTAAAGCAACGTCTTTGCCGCAGCGGCATGCGTTGGTCGAGGGAAGGTGGACAGCATGTTCTTCATCTCTGCTCTGTGATCAAATCCGGCCGATGGGATTCCTTTTGGAAAGCCGTTTCCAAAGCCGAGGAAAAGAGAAATATCCAACTTATAGCAGCGTAGAGAGAAAGTTGCACCCGTACCTTTTCAGAGATTTACGGAACTCAAAAACATGATCGAAACCTGCACCGACTGGCAAAAGATCGATAAGGAATGGTCATATTTTGAGACCCAGTGGAAACCCAAATCCTGGGAAACCTCCTT
>JAABSP010000172.1 GCA_011390345.1 Desulfobacteraceae bacterium | reverse complement strand
GACGCCAAGGCCGAGGCGCTGCTTGACTGGCTCTACAAGTTGCAGGCGGAAGAAGGGGACCCGGAACTGAAAGCCCTGGTCTTCACCGAGTTCGTTCCAACCCAGCAGATGCTCCGGCAGTTCCTCGCCGAGCGCGGGTTTCAGGTGGTCTGTTTGAACGGCTCCATGAGCATGGAGGAGCGCAGTAAGGTGCAGGAAGCCTTTGCCGAAGACGCCCGCATCCTCATCTCAACCGACGCGGGCGGCGAAGGCTTGAATCTGCAGTTCTGCCATGTGGTGATCAACTACGACATCCCCTGGAATCCCATGCGGCTGGAACAGCGGATCGGCCGGGTGGATCGCATCGGCCAGACCCATGGGGTACGCGCGGTCAATTTTGTCTTCGAAGATTCGGTGGAACACCGTGTCCGGGAGGTGCTTGAGGAAAAACTGGCCATTATATTCGAGGAGTTCGGCATCGACAAGACCGGCGACGTCCTCGACTCGGCCCAGGCCGGACAGATATTTGATGATCTGTATGTGGATGCGATTCTCAATCCGGATGAAGTCGATGCCTCCGTTGACAAGGTCATCACCCATTTACAGGAGCAGGCCCGGGATGCCCGGAAGAGTTCGTCCGTACTCGGAGCCACCGGGGATCTCCAACCTTCCGAAGCCCAGCGCATCATGGCGCATCCCTTGCCGCACTGGGTTGAGCGGATGACGGTGAGTTATCTCAAGGCTCATGGCGGCAAGGCCGAGCGAAACCGGGGCACCTGGAATCTGAACTGGCCGGATGGCGAAGAACTCAGAAATGTCGTTTTCAGCGGCAAAGAGGCCGAGCAGACACCCACCGCACACCATCTGACATTGGAAAACTCGCGGATTCGAGGCCTGGCAATGCGGCTGCCGCGATTTGCACCGGGACAACCGGTCTCGGTCATAACGATTCCAGGGATCACGGATGCGATCACGGGACTCTGGTCTCTCTGGCGGATCGGCATCGCCACCATGGACTGGAACCGCCACCGAATCATGCCGCTTTTTCTCGCCGACAATGGAAAGATCTATACGCCTACCGCTCGACATCTGTGGGACCGGCTGTTGAGCACAGCACCTTCTGTCCGGAAGCACCTTGAGATTGACGATGCCAGAAATGCCTTTGACCGGCTCTCGCAGATTGCCGAAGAGCAGGGTCGGTCCTTCTATGACGAGCTTGTTCAAGAACACCGTTTCCGCCTGTCGCGCGAGAGGGAAAAAGTGGAATATGCCTTCACCGCCCGACGCAAAATCATCGGACGTATCGGTCTGCCCCAGGTCCGGGACTATCGGTTGAACCTGCTTCGGCAGGAAGAACGCTCATGGAACGAGGAACTCGAGCGGAAGTCTCAGGTTTACCCGGAAATGGCGCCTCTTCTCGTGGTCCGGGTTGAGGGAGGTGACCATGAGTAACTGGCGCGATCAGATTCTCAAAGAGTTCACTCCCAATGTGGCCCGGCTGACTCTGGTTGCCGATCCCGATGGTCTGCTTCTGGAAGAAGGCATTCTTGCAGGTATTCGCGATCGTGGTTTTGAATTGATCCCGTTCGAGGATCATGTCGCGTTTCGGTATGCCTATGAATCCAAGTTCCGCTCCCGCTGGGACCAAGGTGAGGGGACAGATCTGGTGGTGGTGCTGCACTCCGCAGCCAGTGACCTCGGCTCTCTGCCATACGATCTCCTCCAGGCCGGCCGCCGGCTCTCATTCAACCTCGGGGAGATATTCCCCAACCTGAGCTATCCCATTGTGGCCGCTCTGGACCGTGGAGATCTGGACTCTCTGTACGACGCGCAGAAGCGCTACACCCCCGGAGTGCTGGGCGATAACGCAACAAAGGAATTCGTTCTGCGCCATGTTTTTGAAATCGCCCCGGAAATCCTCGGCAAGCCCTCCGATCTGCTGCGGACCCTGCTGCGCCGCCACTATCGGGAAGAGCGGATCCCGGCTTTGCTTGATGAACGATTTCTTCAGGTACTGCGTCAACAGGGCGGTTTTGAGGATTGGCCACTCGAAACGATTGTCCCGGACCGGGAAGCCTTCTTTGCATTTCTCCAGGAACGGTGGCCTGTTTTTCTCAATCGATCGGCAAACCAGGATACCTCTGAGGTTCAAGAGGATGTGAAGCCATACAGATTTGAATATCCAGGCCCTTCGGATTTGCCCTTTGACCATGACGACATCCGTGTCTATATCGACAACTTGTTCCTGGAAGGACTGCTTGAGGCGGTTTCCCATGATCGGGCCGAATCCCTCTCCGACACCTGGCTCGCCATCGGCATTCAGACAGACGAGCACGCGGACCGTTCGCGACGATTGGCCGGCCTTCTCGATACTTTAGCAGCCGATATTCCGGATGAAAAGACGCGGCACGACGGATGGTTCCGCTTTGCCAAAACCTGGGCCGAGCTGGTGGCTCTGGCAATGGATTCGAATGCGGTGTTGCGGAAATCGACGCAGCAGAAGATGGAGGCGCTTCAAGCTCAGATAGATGCCGCACTCGTGCCGTGGCTGGCAAAACGCTACGCAGGATTGGTCAACCTGCCCCCGGCTCCACCGGTCATGCTCCACCATATTCCCCGTTTCCTCTCCCGCCACATCAACGACGCCAGAAAGCACAAGGTGGCATTCGTCCTGGTGGATGGTCTTGCACTGGACCAGTGGATCGTCATCCGAAAGGAAATCGCCAGGAAGCGAGCCGATTATCGATTCCGTGAGAATGCGGTGTTCGCCTGGATACCGACCATCACCTCTGTTTCGCGTCAGGCGGCCTTTGCAGGAAAACCGCCGATCTATTTCCCCAACAGCATCCATACCACCGACAAAGAACCGGTATTGTGGACGCGATTTTGGGTGGACCAGGGGCTGACACAGCAGGAAGTCGCATACGCCAAGGGGTTGGGGAACGGCGCATTGGAAAGCGTGGAGGAGATTGTTGCACGGCCCAAGACGCGGGTGGTCGGGCTGGTTATCGACAAAGTAGATAAGATCATGCACGGTATGGAGCTTGGCGCCCCCGGCATGCACAATCAGGTTCGCCAGTGGGCCGCAGGGCCGTTTCTGGCGCAACTGTTCGACTTGCTTCTGGAGAACCGATTTCGGGTCTATCTATCGTCGGATCACGGCAACATCGAGGCGACAGGCTGCGGCCGGCCCACAGAGGGAGCCGTGGCCGATCTGCGCGGGGAACGAGCGCGGATCTATCCCGACGCCTTGCTTCGCAGTCAGGTCAAGGAACGATTTCCGGACGCTCTGGAGTGGCCGCCGATCGGACTGCCGGAGGATTATCTGCCCCTGCTTGCACCGCCTCGCGCCGCGTTTGTCCGCAAAACCGAAAGCCTTGTCGGGCACGGCGGGGCTTCTCTTGAAGAACTCATCGTCCCTTTTGTCCGGATCGAGAGGAGGGACAGATGAACGGACCCAAGGCACAGATCGGCTTCAGCCAACGCATCAGGCTCGAATGGTTCGAGGGGACAGCCAATCTGATACTGGCCGGGAACGACAAGGCCGCAATCAATGATTCGCTTCAGGATCTGCTGCAGGACAAGGTCTCGGTCCGTGGAAAGGCCGTCAGGGGCAACAGGGAAAAGGTCATCACCATTCTCTTGAAGACCTGGCTCACCGTGCCTCATGAATCGGAGAAGTTCCGGGACCAGGGTTTGGAGATCCTCCAGAAACTTCCGCGCAGAGACCGGATTGCCGTTCACTGGGGCATGACACTGGCGGCTTATCCGTTTTGGGGCGCGGTTGCCGCCCACACCGGCAGACTGCTGCGGCTTCAGGGAACAGCCGCTGCAGCCCATATTCAGCGACGGATAAAAGAGGATTACGGGGAACGCGAAACCGTATCACGAGCGGCCCGCCGCGTGATTCGATCCTTTATCGACTGGGGAGTTTTGAATGAGACGGGCGACAAAGGCGTCTATGATCATGGAGAAGAGTACTCGGTAGAAGACCCAAAACTCATAGCTTGGATCGTGGAGGCGTCTCTCCGAGCCAGAACGAACAGATCGGCCGCTATAAAAGAGCTGCTCGTCAGCCCGAGCCTCTTTCCATTCCGCCTCGCCCATATATCAGCCGGACATATGGCATCACTTTCGCCTCGTCTGGATATCCTGCGGCACGGTCTGGATGATGAGCTTCTGATCCTGCGCCAGTTATGATTGGAGAACAAAGTGACTTTTCGTTTAACTTACTCCTGACAGCATCCAAAAAAATGGACATTTTTTTGATCATCCCGCAACCTCATCCGAATATTGCAGAACCACTGCTCATCATCCTGCTTAGGAAAATCTTTCCGGTAATGCGCTCCCCTGCTTTCCTCCCTGATCAGGGCGCTCTTCAGCATCATCTCGGCTGTTTCTGCGGCCGATCTCAATTCAAGAATCCTTCCGATGGTTTTGCCATCCCTGTTCAATGACAATTGATCGGCCTCTTCCCGGATCGCCTTTACATCCTTTAAAGCTTCCGAGAGACCCTCTTTGTGCCGTATGATGCCGCCTTTCTCCCACATGATTCCCCGAAGCTTCTCCATCAACGGAGCCGGATCACCATGTTTTTGACCAGCGCTCGGAATCGCGTTTGCATCATGCAGAGAAACGGTTTTTGAATCCATCTGCTCTTTTGCCCATTCTGCTGCTGCTTTTCCTGCACGAGCGCCGAATACCAAAGTTTCTGACAGCGCGTTGCCTCCCATTCGGTTGGCCCCATGGAGTCCGCCCGTCACAGAT
>JAABSP010000171.1 GCA_011390345.1 Desulfobacteraceae bacterium | reverse complement strand
AAAATGGCCCGTCCGTTTGAGGCTGTTGACTTTATAGAAGAGGTTGAAAGAGATTAAAAAAATGTATCCTGAAAACCATATCCGGAAGCTATCCATAAAAGGATTCAAGTCGATTCGCGATCTTCATGAATTTTCGATGAATCCGTTGAATATTCTGATCGGCCCCAACGGCGCAGGGAAAAGCAATTTCGTCTCATATTTCAATATGCTGGGGGAGATGATGGCGGGGCGTTTGCAGCTCTGGACCAGCAGGCAGGGGTCGGCAGACCGGATTCTCAGCTTCGGCGTAAAAGAGACCCGGCAGATGGAATCGGCCATCGACTTTGGCGGTCATGGCTATGGGTTTGCCTTGGAACCCACGCTGGATGGCAGTTTTTCCTTTGCCGATGAACGCCTTTTTCAAAAGACATCGGACCGTAGAACCGTAAGCAAATCAATGGGAACGGGCCATCAGGAGGCAAAGATCCGGGGGCTCGTAAAACCTTTGAAAAAGGGAGTTGAAGGACGAGATGATGCGCTTGGCATTATTTCCGGCTGGAAGGTTTACCATTTCCACGACACCAGTGACACGGCCAGCGTAAAACGGGAAGGGTCCCTGCACGACAACCGCCATCTCCGTTCCGATGCATCGAACCTTGCCGCTTTTCTCTATCGGATGGCCCATGAGCATCCGGATATCTATGGCCACAACCTGGAAATCATCCGACTGGCCATCCCTTTTTTCGATAATTTCGATCTGAAGCCCCGAAAGCTTTCCACGGAAGAGGAGATGATCCGGCTGCTCTGGCGGCAGAATGGGAGCGATTACGGCCTGTGGCCCAGCCAGTTGTCGGACGGCTCCATACGATTCATCTGCCTGGTGACGGCACTGATGCAGCCGGAGCCGCCCCCGACCATCATTATCGACGAGCCGGAACTGGGGCTGCATCCGGCCGCCATAACACTGCTTGGGGGGCTGATCCGAACGGCTTCCAAACGGATGCAGGTAATCGTTTCCACCCAATCGGTTCCCCTGGTCAACGAATTTGCCATCGATGATCTGATCATTGTGGAACGCAAAGAGGACGCCACCCTCTTTTCCCGTCCGGACCCGGAAGAGTTCGGGATCTGGCTGGAGGAGTATTCGGTGGGCGAGTTGTGGGCCAAGAATGTTCTGGGCGGGAGGCCCCTGTGATGGTTCGGGTGCATGTGATCTGCGAGGGGCGTACCGAGGAGATGTTCATCAACAAGGTTCTGGCCCGGGGGCTCATCCCCAAAGGGGTTTTTCTGTTTCCGTCTCTGATCGGGAAGCCGGGGCATAAAGGGGGAAATATCAAATACGAACGGGTGGAAACCGATGTCCGCGCCCGATTGCTGGGGGATACAGCCGCTTTTTGCACCACTTTTTTTGATTTCTATGGCTTGCCCCGCAATTTCCCGGGCAAAGATGAGGCCAAAAATTATGGCAGCATTGTGGAGAAATCGGTCTGCATCACCGATGCGCTAAAGGAGAGATTGGCATCTGCAATCGGATCGGAGCCCCTGCGCCGTTTTATTCCCTATGTGCAGATGTACGAATTCGAAGGGCTTCTGTTCAGTGATCCTGAAGCCTTGGCAGCCGGGATCAATCAGAAGGATCTCTACGAGGAGATTGAAAAGATCAGAAGGGGATTCGATTCCCCGGAAGAGATCAATGACAGCCCGGTTACGGCTCCCAGCAAACGGATCGGGAAACTCTTTCCGGGGTATGACAAGCCGGTTCATGGGGCACTTGCGGCCTTGAAGATGGGCATCAGTCAGATCCGGGGGGAGTGCCGGCTGTTCGATGGATGGCTGAAAAGCCTTGAAGCATTAAGCGGTTCACGGGGGATTCAGGATGGATAAATCACAGCTCCTCTCCGAAGTTCGTTCAGACGAGCTGCCGACTAAGTCAGGGATCGACCAACTGGACAATCTGCGCTTTAAGGATTTTCTTCAGGAGGTCTATGGGATCGCTTACCCAGAATCGGATGCGGACCGGCTGCGCCTGCTCCGGAACATGAACCTCGCGACCGATGTCGGGAATCTGAACCTGGCCGGGGTGTTGATGTTTACAAGGCGGCCCGAATGGATCAGGCCACAGTTCGTTGTAAAGGCGATCTGGTATCCCGGCGATGAGATCCATGTGCAGCAGTATTTGGATACCGAGGATTTTGCCGGGCCTTTAAGCAAAATCTTCGATGATGCCCTGGCCTTTATCATGCGCAGCCTGCACAAGGTTCAGGCGGGCCGGAACGTGAATGCGCCGGGTACACCTGAAATCCCGAAAAATGTCTTCGAAGAGCTGCTGGTCAATGCGCTGGTGCATCGGGATTACCTGGTGAGCGCACCGGTTCGGCTCTTCATCTTCGACAACCGGATCGAGATCATCAGCCCCGGGCATCTGCCCAACAACCTGACGGTGGAGAAAATAGTGGCCGGAAATGCCAACATCCGGAATCCGATTCTGGTATCCTATGTGGCAAAAGGGCTGCTGCCCTATCATGGGCTGGGTTCCGGAATCCGGCGGGTTCTGGATCAGTGGCCCGATATCGAATTCATCGATGATCGGGAGGGGGCTCTTTTTACGGTGAAGGTTTATCGGAAGTCGTTGGAGGAACTCGCGGAGGGTTACGGGGATGCCGGTTCGGGAAAGATTGTCCCGGGAGGGGTTTGAGCCATGAAAAACCCATATACCTGCGACAACTGCCTGAACAACCCGTCTCAGTACCACGAGATCGGAACGAAAACAGGTTTCTGCCTGAAGCATGATTCTCTTTTAAAAAGTGCATCCCAAACGACATGCCATTTCCATCTGCGGAAAGATCTGCCTTTCTTCCTGTATGATGAAGGTCTCAACGAGCACAGGCTCGAATTTCCGGCGGCCATCGGCATCGTCTTCTATGAGGGAAAGTATCCCATCGAGATGAAAAGATACTCTGTGCGCCAGGCATGGCTGAACAATACCTTTGATCCCTATATCCACGAAGTCGCCATCTATGGGGGAACCAGCCGGAAATGGACATTCATTCAAGCCTTTATCTCCTCCCGAAATCCGATCAAGAGCATCATCTCTTCATCGCTGACCAGAAGGTATATCCGGCAATGCGGGCCCGAGCAGGACAATTACCGGCTGATTCTGTCGCTTTCAAATGACCTGCGGGAATCGGTGGATCTGCGGATGGAGGATTTTATCTGGGAGGTACAGCCGGAGGAGTTTGCCGGCCTGAAGGAGCACTATCTCAAGGAGATCAAACTGCTGCAGTTGTATGCAATCCAGGAATACGGTATGTTGACGCAGAACGAGGAGATCACCTGGATTACGGATGAATTGAATGGTGCGCTGTTCGGATCATGGAATGAATTCTTTTCAGGGGTTGCACAGATTGTTCCGGTGATCAATCGGTATGTGATCGACGCTTCTCAGAAGCGGGGAACCTTTTTCCCGCAGGATGAGATTGTTGACGAGGATTCTGAAATTTGTGTTGTAGCAGAACCATGATGAACAACAGGAAAATGTAAAATTGGAATGCGAAACGCCATGAATATCGGCTATAGTTGCTATAATTTTCCCCAATTCAGAACAAGCCCCTCTTGATGTTGATGGAGGAATTGAAAGTCAGGTGTTCGGAAGAATTCTGAGGAGAATATGATGAGAACATATACGGCAATCATTGAAAAATGTCATGAAACGGGTCTCTATGTCGCCTTTGTTGCCGGTTTCCCGGGGGCTCATTCTCAGGGGGAGACTTTGGATGAGTTGGCTGAGAATATGAAAGAAGTGATTGAGATGCTTCTTTCTGATCCACCTGTTTGAGCTGAAACAGGATTTTTCTTGAAAGGAGGAAACAATGCCGAAAAAAGAAATCCAGATCCTCATCCAAGGCGAAGATGCCGAAGCGGTGGCCCGGGAGATGGCGGGCTTGATTCGGGAGACCTTGGGCCATGAAACGCAGCCGAGGGCGCTTCAGCCCGGCGAGGCGGGCAGGGATGTCAAAATCGATTCCGGAACCATCGGCGCGATCACCGGGATTGCGGCGCTGGTGATGTCCATTCCTTCGACGATGCTGACGGTGATGGATATCAAGGAAAGGCTGGAGAGGAAAAAACAGGCTGATAAGCTGATCCGGGATGCCCAAAACATTCAGGAGCAGCATCCATCCACCATCATCCGGGTTCGGGGCGGCAAAGACGGAACCGTCCGCATCGAAACCATCGACGGCAACACTCTCATCGACATCGCCAAAAGGTCTGCATCATGAGCCGCCCGAAACTCACCCTCCGGGATGGCCGCATCGAACTGTTCTGGAAAGAAGGAAAACTTGATCGCTACCGGCCCGTGAAGGCGGAGGATCACCGGAGATTCGACGATTGGATCTCGGCTTACCGGCTGGCATTGAACCGGAACTCGAACCCGGAGGATCTGCTGGCACTGGGTCGGGATATCTACGACTGGATCGATAACGACGAAGGCTGGATGGGGGCGCTGGATCGGGCTTTTGAACGGTCCGGCGCGGATGGTCCCCGGCTGCTGGAGCTGGCCGTGCCGGAAAATCCGGATGAAAAAGCCATCCGCTTTCTGGAGGCGCCGTGGGAGCTGATCGCGGATGGCCGGGGGCATCTCGCGGCCCTCGATCCGGGGTTCTGTCCGGTGCGCCGGATCGGAGCGGCTGCGGAGGGGCTTCCGGCATTTGCCCGGCCCCTCACCCTGGTCTTCATGGCCGCGGAGCCTCTGGAAACCGATGTGCATCTCCAGTACGAGGCAGAGGAGACCGCAATCCTCGGGGCCACCCGG
>JAABSP010000170.1 GCA_011390345.1 Desulfobacteraceae bacterium | reverse complement strand
CCCCTTTCCATCTCCCTGATCCGCCGGGTGGCTGTAAGACCGTCCATAACCGGCATATGGATATCCATCAGCACAGCGTCGATCTCCGGATGCTTCTTCATCATCTCGATGGCCTCTTCTCCGTTTGCCGCGATGAGGACTCTGTGGCCACGCGCGGAAAGGCGCAGTTTTGCAAGGATGATGTTCTCCTCCATATCCTCTGCCAGCAGAAGGGTGTATGGCCGGCCCCAAGCGGTTTTTCCCTGGTGCGGGATCGGGGCCGGATCATCCGGTCTTTCCGGTGCCGGCTTCATCCGAACCGTAAAGTGAAAGAGAGACCCCTTTCCCGGCTCGCTCTCGGTCCAGATCCTTCCGCCCATCCGCTGGACGAGCTGTCTGGAGATGGTGGTTCCCAGCCCCGTGCCGCCGTAGCTCCGTGAGATGGAGCTGTCGGCCTGGGCAAAGGGGTCGAAGATGATCTTCAACTGGTCCGGCGAGATCCCGATGCCGGTGTCGGCAACTGCGAAATAGAGGATATCTTCTTCGGACCCCGGGGCAACTCGAATCCCGATGCTGCCCTGATGGGTAAATTTGACAGCGTTCCCTGCGAGGTTGACCAGGATCTGCTTGAGCCGCTCCGGGTCTCCGGTGAAACAGGAGGGAAGGTCCGGGTGAATCTCCACGGAAATCGCCAATCCCTTTTCCCGGGCATCCCATTCAACCACCGACAGTGACGAGTGGATGATTTCGGCAAGGTCGAAGCTACGCTCTGCCAGTTCGAGTCTGCCCTGCTCCAGCCGGCTCATGTCCAGGATGTCGTTGAGCAGCCTCAACAGATCCTTTGCGGACCGGTGCGCGATGGTCAGGCGGGTCCTATGGGAATCGGGCAGGTTCGGATCTTCCAGGGTCAGATCCAGAAAGCCGAGCACCGAATTCATGGGGGTCCGGATCTCGTGAGACATGTTGGCCAGGAACCGGCTCTTGGATTCCTCGGCCTTCTTGATCTCGGTCATGTCCTGCACAATGCCGACAGAGCGCAGCGGGGTCTCATCGGCCCCGTATTCGGTGCGGCATATCTCCCGGACATATTTCACCCGGCCATCCTTCATCAACAGGCGGTGAATGATCTCATACGGCTTTTTGGTGCTGACGGACTCGGTATAGGCCCGGTTCACCATCTCCCGGTCATCGGGATGGACCGCATCGAGAAAGGCTTCATAGGAAGCGCCGAAGCGGGCCGGGGCGATCTCGAAGAGGGAATAGATCTCGTCGGACCAGTACAGGGTATTGGTCAGGATATCGAGTTCCCATTGCCCCATCCGCGCGATCCGCTGGGATTCCTCCAACCGTTTTCGGATCTCGTTGAGGCTTTCTTCAGTCCTTTTTCGCTCCGTCACTTCGTTCAACAATTTCCGGTTCCAGTAGAACGACAGAGCCAGGATCAGGGCAAAGATGCTCCCGATGATCAGCAGCGATTTTACAATTCCGGACCAGTCGGCCTTATGCTGGATTTGAATGGTAAACCACTTTTGAATGATGGCATCCCGCTCCTCTTTGGTAATGGCTCCGATGGCCTTGTTCAGAATGCTCATGAGTTCCGGAAGACTCTCCCGGACCCAAAAGACATAGGGGATGGGCGGATATTCGGGGATGCCTGCGATCTTCAGGTTCGGATACATGAGAATGGGATGGGAGACCAGTTGCATGGCATAGACCATCGCATCGACTTCCCCCTTGGAAATCGCGGCAAAAGCATCTTCGAGCGAAGAGAACGATCGGATTCGGACACCCTCGACATCGCTGTAGATATGATTGAAAACCGGCGTGTCCTTGAGGCTGGCAACCGTTTTTCCCTGCAGGGAATCGAAGGAGACGATGAAGGGGGCGTCACTGCGGGAGAGTATGACCAGCTTGAAAGGGATGAACGGCTCGGTGGGAATCACCCCGTGAAGCTTCATGAAGTCCGACCTGACCTTGAAACCGATCTGGAGATCGAACTCGCCACTTTTAAACGCCTTCAGGGTGGAGCCCCGCCTGACCGGGATGAAATTCCATTCAATGCCGGTGATTCGGCTTATCAGGTTGTAGAAATCCACATCGATGCCCTTGAACCTGTCCTCTTCCCAAAAGACAACGGGCGGAAGATCCGTATGCATGCCCGCATCTATCTTCGGGTGGGCATTGAGCCATGCCGACTCCGCAGCCGTGAGCCGGATTCTTCCGGAAGGGGTGGTGAAAAACCGCTGTTTCGGGTCCGGAATCCACCGGGCCTCGATTTCGATCAGCTCTTTGTTGGATATGCGGTTGAAACCCTCATCCACCATTTTGAGCAGCTCCGGCCTTTCCGCTAAAACCCCTGCGCTGAATGCGCCGGTATAAAGGGTTTCCGGCAGCGATTCAAACTCTCCGGACAATCCAAGGTGGGACAAGTCAAAATCGACCATGACCCTTGCGGAGATAAATGCCTCGATATTTCCGTTTCTGGCCGCGTTGACCATCTCCTCCCGTCTGTCGAACGGAATCACCCGGATTTCGGGATGGGAATTTTTAAGATACTGTTCCTGAACCGTTCCCCGAACCGCGCCGACCGGTTTGCCGTATAGATCTTCGATCCTTTCGTATCTGCCGTGTCGGATGGGAAAATGGAGGGTGACGCCGGTTTCGTGTAGGTGCTGGGAGAATTTGATCCAGGAATAGCGCTCCGGAACCGCAAAGAGTCCCCCGTGAATATCGGCCATTCCGCTCCACAGGCTGTTGAGGGATGACTGCCAGGTGTCGGCCGTCAGAAATTCGATGCTGCAATCCATTTTCTCGGCCCACAGACGCCAGATATCGATGAACATTCCGGCCGGCTCTCCCTGGGTGTTGATATGCATCAGCGGCGGAAAGCCGATGGGAGATACGATCATCAGCGTATCATCGGCTTTAAGAGAATATCGATCGAGCCATTTTCTTTCGATGGCCGACCGCTCAGCCGGTGAGATCCGGGCCATCCCCTCCCGAACCTCATCTGCAAGGGCATCATCACCGCGCTTTACGGCCGCATATGCGATGTTTCTGAAAAGGTATTGTTTGGGATTGAATCGGAAATCCGTAAGGATATCGATTTCTTTCAGCCGCCAGATCAGGCTCTCCTCGATGCTGACAAAGGCTTTGATCTCCCCTTTTTGGGCGGCCTCGACAATCTCGGGAATAGAGGAATAAGGGGCGATTCGGGCACTGGGATAATGCTGCAGGACATGCTGGTGCTCCACCGTATCTTCCACAATGCCGATCTGAATGCCGTCGAGGTCATCGATGGACCGGACCCCTGTGATATTTTTATGCCAGAAGATATTCTGGCTGAAGTCGGCCGTGGGCGTCACCAGTTCCAGGCAGGGGTGGTCCGGCTCGTCGAAATCGGCATGGACGTCTGCAATGCCGCTGCAGACATCGGCCACGGTCTGACCCCAGGGGCCGCTTTTGAACCGGACGCTGATTCCTGTCTTCTGAGACCAGAGACGCCAGAGATCGATGACCGCTCCTTTGACCTCTCCGTCGCTCTCCAGAAAGGAGAAGGGCGGCGCGCCCATGGGACAGGCCACGGTGATCCCGGAAAACCGATCGAAGACCGCGGCTCTTTTTTCAAATACCGGCTCACCATCCTGGGAACATAGGCCCAAAGTCGCACTGATCAGGATCAGCAGAAGGACTCCACCCAAAATCCGCCCCCTGCGCCAAGTCGGTCGAAGCCTTTCATTCATGCCGTGCATCCGGTTCTATTCCTCCGAATTGTATTCCTCCGGTTCTATTCCGAGTGATGCGGCCAGCTCATTGGCGATGGCCCTCGCGTTTTTGAAATTGAATCCCTCTATTTCCTTCCGGATCAAAGCGATCCGATCTCCGGGAAGATAGGCTTTCAGCTTTTGGATGAAGGGTTCGAGTTCATCAGGATTGAAACGGTCGAACGCGCTGTTCATCCCCGTAAAAAGATCGCGCAGGGTGGCCGTATCAATCGGCTGCAAAAGACCGTCTTCCTTATTTTGAGCTTCCGGATTTTGGACTTCCCGATTCTGGGCTTCCGGAGATTCGAGCCGACCGATGCGGGAAAGGACATCATTCAATGCGTCCTCCAAAGGGGCGATCCATGAAAGCGCCGCATCGATCTGTCTCTTACAGATTGCCAGATCGAGCTTTGCAGCAAGATCATAGACCCGGGAGACCGACAGGTTTCCGGAGATCCCTTTGAGGGAATGGGAGAGCAGATAGGCCTCCTCCGTGTCGCCCGAGGCAAGGAACCGGGAGATCCGGGCCGGAACATCGGCATAATTCCGGGCAAAGTCGATCAGGGCCTGTCGGTAGATATCCCTGTTGCCCCAGGTCAGGATGCCCTTTTCCATATCAACCCCGGGGATGGCCGGCAATTCCAATTACAGCCCCAGGCTATCCCCGCACGCCTCGATCGCGAATCGATCTTTGGCCCCATGGGGAACCAGGCGCTCCATCACAGAGAACAGGATTGCGAAATCGATCGGCTTTCCCACCACCGCATCCATTCCCGCGCGATAGCAGCTATCCTTCTCATATTCAAGGATGCTGGCCGTCAGAGCGATAATCGGCACCCTCGGAGCTTCACCGGACAGACGATCCTGTTCCATTTCCCGGATGCGGCGGGCAGCCTCGAAACCGTTCATGACCGGCATATGGATATCCATAAGGATGATATCGATCGATCTCTTTTGGAAGATGTTCACCGCGGCCTCTCCGTTTTGAGCGATATACACTTCATGCCCCTGCTTTTCCAGCCGAATCCGGGCCAGGAGGATATTTTCCTCAATGTCTT
>JAABSP010000169.1 GCA_011390345.1 Desulfobacteraceae bacterium | reverse complement strand
TCAAACAACTCAATATATCCCCTGAAGCTTCTGTTCGGGTGATCATCGAGGAAATCGAAATCACCGAAGAAAAGCCTTCCGGAGAACCGTTCCTGCCGTTTCCGGATGACGATGATTTCTGGGAAGGTGAGGATGCGCCGCTTGAAACAAGAAAAATCCCTCCTGACATCTTTGACGACCTGATCGGTGTTGTCGATGAGAGGGAGGACGGTTCCGTCAATCATGATGCTTATCTCAATGATGAACATCGGCCATGACGCGGCCTGTTTTCATCGACACCGGCCTTTTTTATCCCCCTTTTTGATGCCGGGATTCAAATCACAGAACTGCCAAGTCCGTTCTTCCAAACCTCCTGACAGAGTACCGGCTGTAACTTTCTGATTTTATCGTCTTTGAGACCATCACCTTCCTCAGTTCTTCCCTTGAACGCCATGATCTTGCACTCCGTTTTCTGGATAAAATCGAACAGATTGAATCGGCCCTGAAGATGCTTTCGGTAGATGAAAAGATCAAACTCAAGGCGATGGCCTGCTTCCGAAAATAGAGCGACAACAGACTACCGGACAAAAACTGACAGGTGACCGAATCAAATTTCCGCCGGAGGCCGGATCTGCTTTTGTGACAAATGCCTCGGCGAGTTCACTCTGGCAGACGGTTCCAACCTTTATAAGGGCAAAAACGATCCGGGCCATAAGCTTGACCCTCGCGGGATTGAACGGAAAATATTGTCGCAGCAGCCAGGTTAATTCTAAAGCTCTTCCATGACTCTTCCATGACTCCTCCATTTTTATCCGTTGCAAAGAATAGTAAAATCATATATAATAAACAAATTAGAGTCTTGCAATTTTTTGTCCGGTAGGATGTGATCCAGATGTTGGAGGAAGAAGAATGAAATCAGTAGTTATTTTCGGCGCGGGAATAGCAGGATTAAGTGCTGCCCATGAACTCAACGAGTTGGGATATAAGGTTTCAGTGTATGAAGCGTTGGAAAAGCCGGGAGGATTTTTCAGAAGCGCCCGCTGCAGTCACAATAATATGCCCACGGAATATTCCTGGCACGGCATGGGGCCATGGTATCATAACACGTTTGATCTCTTGAAGAAGATTCCTTTGAATGATAACGGAAATCTCTACGATCTCGCACTTTCCCGGCCCATCGATTTCGGGATTTTCCCGGACGACACGCATGCCAGATTCTATGATAAGAGTTGGCAGAGTATTCCCGGCATGTTCAGGATGAATAAATGGGAATTTGTCAAATGGTCGTATCCGATGCTCAAGACCTGGACCGCCAATCACCGCAGTAAAGAAAAATACAGCAGCCTCAATGCAGCCCGGTCATGGAGTCCTCTCCTCAGGAACAGAGCCCATACAACCTGGCGTTCCTGTTTCGGACCATGGATCGGCTCGGACTGGTCCAAGGTTTGTCTGCATACCACAGGTGATTTTTTCAGGAAGCAATTGACAACCAGGCCAAAGCATCACCACCGGGCAGATGAGGACGGGCCCGCATGGACTCATGGGGCGGAAGATGGATGGCTCTTGCTCAAAGGGCCCAGCAGCGAATACTTGTTCGACCCCTGGGTCGCCTATCTCCAGAAAAAGGGAGTCGAGTTCCACTGGCAAAAGCCGCTGACAAAAATTGAATTTGACGGCAGAAAGATTCTTTCGACTGCTTCAGACGACGAGACAATTGTCGGCGATTACTATATCGCGGCCATCAATCCTTTTGCCATGGCCGAAATTTTAAGCAGGACTCCGGAACTGGAGCAGATGGAGGTTCTCCGGTTGTT
The DNA here is from genome assembly GCA_011390345.1 of Desulfobacteraceae bacterium. Lineage (GTDB taxonomy): Bacteria > Desulfobacterota > Desulfobacteria > Desulfobacterales > JAABSP01 > JAABSP01. Next base: position 3,041 of record JAABSP010000169.1, on the reverse strand, counting down.
CAAGCCCCTTGTACAGGATGGACCACACACCCAGGTATCCTTCCGGGTGCCGTTTTCCGAGGAGATCCATTTTCCCCGTAAAAGAATGGCGGTGATTTTGAGTGATTCAGAGTTCAACCTGACCCTGTTTGCCGAGGAACAGGCGTGGAGGAAGGAGGTGGATCTGGGGGAAAACGTGAAGTCGCTCTGGACCGGAACCTCCTGTATCAGCAGTGTTCCCGGCAGAATCCATCATAAACCCGTCAGTTCATGCACGAAAGAGGAATTCCAGGAGGAGGTGAAGGCTCAGATATTGAGCTGCGGCTCTCTTGATCGAATGATCCGGGAAGCGAATCAGGGAAAAGCGCTTAAGGATTTTTCGATGATGGAAATCGAGGTCTGGCATGAGTGGAAATTCTCTGCTGAGGGAATCATCCCTTCTCAACCGAAATGGGTGAACAGTGACACTACCCAGCACTCTATGCCGCCCCAGACCACACCGCTTGCCAACCTGTTTCTCGCGGGTTCGCATACCCAAACCCAGGCCCATGTCTGGAGCATCGAGGGCGCGGTGGAAAGCGGCAGAAGAGCCGCCAAGGCCATTGACCCGCGAGTGGCGGTGATAGACCAGTACATTCCCGGATGGGCCAGGATTACTTCCAAAATCGATGATTTATTCTATGCTGTCAAGGCGCCGCATGTTATTGATATGACCGTTGCCCTGCTCCTTTTTCTGGGCTTGTGGTACTTGCTTTGAGTTTTCCTGGCGAAGGCGGCGGACTTGGGTGATATGCAACTGCTGTGTGGCTGGACATCGGCTTCAGCGACTTTGTCCGGGTGGAGGGACATTTCAAGGCGGAATTCCCCTACAAAGAGGAAGGCGAAGTTTGTCATGGTCGTTTTCTCTTTGCTGAACGAATCCGATACAGGCGCTCGGTAAAGCCGCCTTCATCCTCGAAGGCTGCGGCGAGCTTAACTATCTGCCGGTCGAGCAGAAAGCCGGCTACCGTGGCGATCGTCAGGATGGCGTTGGCTGATAGCTCTGGGTAGAAAGTGGATGGAGTGGACGCGGCCTGCTGATCCACTCATCATAACCTCCCGAATAGATTCATCCGATTATATCAGCAGCGCGGCAACCTCACCGTTTCCATTCTTTTCGGCCCAGTCCGCAGCAGTCAATCCGTCCTTGTCCTTTAAGGACGGATCAGCCCCCTTCCCTATCAGCACCTCGGCCGCGTCCCGGTTTCCCTTGGCGGCCGCGATCATCAGCGGAGAATAGCCGTCCTTGTCCTGCGCGTCGATCCGGGCGCCGGCCTCGATGAGAAGCCGCGCCACATCGGGCTGATTGAAGAATGCAGCCGCCATCAAAGGCGTTGCCCCGTCCGGGGTGGTGACGTTCGGATTTCCCCCCTCTGCCAGCAGCGCCCGAACCGCGGGAAGATCCCCGGTGCGGATCGCCTTGGAGAGATCGGTCTTCTTCATCTTGTGAATGGATCGCGCGGTGTGGGGAACCAGGGGCGCATGCCCGGCATTCCCCCCAAGGGAGATGTTCATCTCGGAAAAGAGCGCTTGAAGCTGCGTCAATGTCTCTTTGCTCAACGAGATCTCTGCGGGAAATCCGGCCCCCGCGCGCTCATTTGAAGCGCTCTTGTTCGACGCCTCCTGTATATGGGCCATCCCGGCCGAAAGGGTCTCCTCGATCGCTTCCAGCCCGTCCCCAAAAGCCGAAAGCTGGGCCACCACACGGGTTATCGGATCGCCGGCATCGCCGCCCAGCAGCAGCTTGTTCTTCCGGAAGGTCTTCTTGATCTCCTCCCACCGCTTCTTTTCCTCGTCATCCATCCAGCCGGTCAGCTCTTTGAACTTCAAAAAATTGGCCTCCGCGCCCGATGTCAGGGTCTGGGATTCGTTCCCGTAGTGGGAGAGGATCAGGGTCTTGAGTTCTGCATCGTTCATCACCGGCAGCACCTTCTCCGCGATCCGGTTCATGTTCCGGTAGGAGCCCTGGAGCCTGAAGGCCGGCTCGGTCCGGTACTGGTCCGACTGGCCCGCAGACCGGATATACTCCCGGTTGACGGCTGAAATCACATCCCGGATGATCATCAGCCTCTTCATCACCGAGACCATCTCGTTGATCTCCTGGGCCGAGTAGTTTCCGACGAAATCGACCCCCTCCCGGGACCCGGTCTCCGCGATCTTCACCACCGCGTAGACATCGGCCTGGCTCCGGCTCGACAGCCGGTTAAGGGTCGGGTTTGAAGTGAGGCAGTTCTCCAGATAGCTCAGTTTGAAGTCCTCCCCGCTGTCTCCGATGATGTCGCCGAGGTTGTAGGTGTCGGCCCGGTTCGCGAGCATGTCCGGGATCTGAAACTTCTCGCCGCTTTCGGTGTAGGGGTTTCCGGCCATCACCACCACAACCTTCTTTCCGCGCAGATCATAGGTGCGGCTCTTTCCCTTGTAAACCCCCTCGATCTTCCGCTGTCCGTCGCACAGGGAGATGAACTTCTGGAGCAGCTCCGGGTTGCAGTGCTGGATGTCGTCGAGGTAGATCATCACATTGTCACCCATCTCAAAGGAGAGGTTGAGCTTCTTGATCTCCTCTCTGGCCGATGCAAAGGGCGCGTCGGCCGGGTCCAGCGAAGTGATCCGATGGCCGATGGCCGGGCCGTTGATCTTCATGAAGATGATCCCCAGCCGGTTGGCGATGTACTCCATCAGGGTGGTCTTGCCGTAGCCCGGGGGGGAGATCACCAGCAGCAGGCCCATGAGATCGGTCCGCTTGGCCTCGCCGGCCACGCCGATCTGCTTGGCCAGATTGTCGCCGATAAGGGGGAGATAGACCCGGTTGATGAGCCGGTTCCGCACAAAGGAGCTGAGAATCCGGGGCCGGAACTCCTCCAGCCGCATCTCCTCCCGCATCTTCTCCACCAGGGCCTTTTTCAGGGCCTGATACCGGTTGTACATGGGAAGAGTCCCGGCCTCGTGGCGGTTCAGCCGCTCCATAAAGGAGAGGTAGTTGAAGGCATAGATTCCGTTTCGGATCAGGGGGTGATCACCGGCCA
>JAABSP010000104.1 GCA_011390345.1 Desulfobacteraceae bacterium | reverse complement strand
CGACTGCACGGTCTCGGACCTGATCGCCTCTGGAGAGCTGCGGAAGAAGATCGTTCTGGATCAATATGTAACGGACAAGGTGGGCATTCCGACCCTGAAGGACATCCTGGCCGAGCTGGACAAGCCTGGCCGGGACCCCCGGCAGGGTTTTGAAGCCTTCTCCTTTGCCGATGGGGTGGAGAGCCTTTCGGACCTGGAACCGGGGATGCGCCTGCCCGGAATCGTGACCAACGTCACCGCATTCGGCGCGTTCGTAGATATCGGGGTGCATCAGGATGGGCTGGTTCATGTCAGCGAACTGGCCGATCACTTTGTGAAGGACCCGGCCGACGTGGTGAAGGTGCAGCAGAAAGTGACCGTGACGGTGCTGGACGTGGACATGGATCGAAAGCGAATATCCCTCTCCATGAAATCCGCGCCGGAAATGACCGTAAAAACCGGAAAAGGCGGGGAGAAACCCGAAAAAGGCGCCGGACCCAAAGCCTCAAAGGGAGAAGGGAAAGAGGGAAGAGAAGCCCTTCAACAACCCCTTTGCCGACATCTTCGGAAAAAAGGGGGCATAAAACCATGCGAGCCGTTGTCCAGCGGGTTCACGAGAGCGAAGTCCGGATAGACGGAGAATCAGTGGGAAAGATCGGCCCCGGGCTGATGGTTCTTTTAGGTGTCGGAACCGGAGACACCGAAAAGGATGCCGATTTCCTGGCTGAGAAAATGGTCAACCTTCGGATTTTCGAAGATGAAAACGGAAAGATGAACCGTTCGCTGCTAGATGCCGGCGCAGAGATGCTGGTGGTCTCTCAGTTCACCCTCTATGGGGACTGCCGAAAAGGACGCAGGCCATCCTTTATTCATGCGGCCCCCCCTGACAGGGCCGACGCGTTGTACCAGTATTTCGTTCAGGAGACGAAAAAGAAGGGGGTCCATGTTGAAACCGGCCGATTCGGCGCGATGATGGATGTCTCATTGATCAACAACGGCCCCGTAACCCTGATTATAGAAAGCCCGGGATCCGCCCCGGGCGCATGAGGACTCCGCCGTGAAAATTACCACTAAGGGACGAAAAGTGGACAGAATGGACGGAGTGGACAGAGTGGAGGTAGACCCCCACGATCTTTGCGGGGATCTTCATTCCCAGAATTCACCCCGGTCATTTAGATCCTTTGGCTTCCCAGGATCCACTTCGTCTACTCCGTCCACTTTGTCCTCTCAGTCTTTTAGGTCCTTTGTCGTTTTTTTCCTGCTGGTTCTGCTGTTTTCCGCCGGCCAAACCGCTGCCGCTGATTTCTCCAAGGTAAAGCGCCTCCTGGGAAACCAAGACAGCGCAATCCTGGTCTCCCCCCAAGGAAAGATCCTCTTTTCCCACCATCCCGATGTAAAGCGGGTTCCGGCCTCAACCTTGAAGGTACTCACTTCCCTGGTGGGCCTCCACCACCTGGGCCCCGACTACCGCTTCCCCACGGAATTCTATCTCGATTCTGAAAAGAACCTGATCATCAAAGGCTACGGAGACCCGCTCCTCATCTCCGAGGTGATCCCGTCCATTGCAGTACTTCTCTCCGAAAAAATCACCCAATACCGGGACATGATCCTGGACAACACCTATTTCGAACCCATCGAAATCCCCGGCGTCACCACAACATTGAACCCCTATGACGCGCCCAACGGCTCCCTCTGCGTCAACTTCAACACCGTCAACTTTATTCGAAAGGGCCAAACCTGCGTCAGCGCAGAGCCCCAGACCCCGATGCTGCCTTACGCCCAGGAAAAGATCGACCGAACCCGCGCGGCCCGCGGAAGGATCATCTTCTCCCAGGAAAACGACGAGATCACCCTGTATGCAGGCCATCTCTTCACCTATTTCTTACAAGAGGCCGGAATCCGTTCCTCCGGCAACATCATCCGCATCGGAAAGGCAGATCCGGAAAAGGACCGCCTGATCCTCCGTTTCAATTCCCCATTTGTACTGACCGAAGTCATTCAGCGGCTGCTTCAGTACTCCAACAACTTCATCGCCAACCAGGTATTGGCCGCGGCCGGCGCCAAAGCATACGGGCCCCCGGCCAACATGGAAAAAGGCGTCCGCGCGGCAATGAAATATGCAGTTGAAGAATTGAAAATCAAAGGAGTGGAACTGGCCGAAGGCTCCGGCATCTCGAGGGAAAACCGGATATCGCCGAAGATGATGATCAAAGTTTTGGAAGAATTTGCCCCATACCGGGAACTGATGCAGCAGAACGGATCGAAGATCTACAAGACCGGCAGCCTCTACGGGGTCAGCTCCCGGGCCGGATATCTCCGGGGCCCCGATGAAACCCTCTACCCGTTTGTGGTCTTCATCAATACAAAGGGAAGATCCGCGGAAACCGTGATGGATCGGATGGCGCAGGCCCTGTTTAAATGACCATCAAAGAAGAAGCCAAAAGAATCATAGATCTGTTGCCGAATGAAGCATCATTCGACGATATCATCCACGCATTGTACATTACTGCAAAATTTCACCGGGGAGAGCACGAGATCCGTGAAGGAAAGGGCGTTGATGATAATACAGCAAGAGAAATTTTGAAAAGCAGAATCTGAAATACCATCAACGCCATCGAATAAATCAGGCCTGAGTCAGGACACAAACGGCCCGCTGGTAATATAGGCATAAGCGCTGTGATTATGAATCGACTCGAAGTTCTCCGCGCTCACCTCGAACCAGGTGATATTCTCATCGGCCCTCATCCGCGCCGCGATATCCCTAACAATATCCTCCACGAACTTCGGATTTTCAAACCCTTTCTCGGTCACGCACTTCTCGTCCACCCGCTTTAGAATCGAGTAGACCTCGCAGGAGGCCGCCTCCTCCACCAGCTCTATCACATCCTCCATCCAGATGAAGCGCTTGAAGCGGATGCCGAGCCGCACCTCCCCCCGCTGGTTGTGCGCGCCGCCGTTGCTGATCTCCTTTGAGCAGGGGCAGACCGAGGAGATGGGAACCACCACCTGGGAGATCAAGTCCACCTTCCCGTCCGGATCACTGGTCCCGATGATGCTGCAGGTGTAGTCCATCAGCCCCGGGGCCGCGCTCACCGGCGCCCGCTTCTCGATGAAATAGGGAAATGTAACCTCGATATGCGCGGACTCCGCGTCCAAATACTCCTTCATCTGTTCGAGGATCACCGCGAACTTCTTCAGGGAGACCTCCTGACGGAAGAGGTTGAGCATCTCCACGAAGCGGCTCATGTGGGTCCCCTTATACTTGTCCGGGAGCGCCACATACATGTTGATATTGGCCACCGTGTGCTGGTAGCGGTTTTTCCGGTCAAGCACCGTAATGGGATACCGCAGATTCTTGATGCCGACCTTGTCGATGGGAATGTTGCGGTAATCCCGCTGATTCTGGACATCGATCATAATAGATATTCCGGTTTCGCGTGGCTTAAGGCCCGGAAGATGTTTCCCCGGATCTTTCGGTTGGTTCTGTAGAGTGAATCGAGCATGGACTTGATCTCGCTGCGCTTGGATGTGCCGGAACTGGGGCAGGGATTTTTCAGCTCCGGAAAGCCGTTGGCCTTTGCAAAACGGCGGATCAGGTCCTCGCCCGTAAACGCCAGGGGCCGGATCATGATGAACCGGCCCCCGAAAAAGGACTGGGAGGGGATCATGGTGCTGATCTCCCCCGCGTAGCAGACATTGATGAAGAAGGTTTCGATGATGTCGTCCTTGTGGTGGCCCAGCGCGACCTTGTTGCACCCGAGTTGGTCCGCGATCTCGAAGATCCGCTTCCGGCGCAGCCGCGCGCATAAAAAGCAGGGATTCTCCCGGTTCTCGTCGCTGTGGGCATAGGGGCCGTAATCGGTCAACTCGGCCCGAACCTCCACCCCCAGTCCCTCCCCGAACGCCTTCAATTCTTCGGAAAAGCCCCCTTCAAACCCCGGATCGATATGGATCGGAAAGAGTTCATACTTCACCGGAACCCGCTTTTGCCGCTCGTTGAGTATCCAGAGAAGGGTAAGGCTGTCCTTGCCGCCGGAAAGGCCCACTGCGATCCGGTCCCCGTCTTCGATCATATCATACCGGTGCAGGGCCTTTCCGACGCTTCGGTTCAGGGATTTGAAAAGGGAGGACCCCCTGGGCCGCGCCATCTACTCCGCTGCTTCCTCGGAGGGCGGCTCATATCCGACGAGCTTCACCTTACCGGCCGCGATCTCCCGCAGCGCCACCACCACATCCTCGTTCTTGGGAGAGCTGACCAGATATTCCGAGCCCTCCCGGATCTGCCGCACCCGCTTGGCCACCATATGGACCAGCAGAAAGCGGTTCGGCACTTTTGTCAAACAATCCTCAACAGTTACTCTAGCCACTCTTCACTCCTTTTACAGGATATCAACAAGCTCATAGCAGCGCCGGCCCCCGGGGGCCTCCAGCACCACCTCATCGCCGGCCCGTTTGCCGATGATGGCCCTGCCCAGGGGCGAGGAGATGGAGATCTTGCCTTTTTCGATGCTCGACTCCTCGGGCCCCACCAGCATATACTCCACATCCTCTCCGGTGTCCAGATTCTCCAGCACCACCCGGCAGCCGAAGACGGCCTTGTCCTTGGGCAGATTGTCTGGGTTGATGATCTCGGCACATCCGAGCTTGTACTCCAGCTCGCCGATCCGGCCCTCCAGAAAGCCCTGGCGCTCCTTGGCCGCATCGAATTCGGCATTCTCCGACAGATCGCCCTGAGCCCTGGCCTCTTCGATGGCCTTGATGTTTTCGGGTCTCTCCACGCTCTTCAGGTGATCCAGCTCTTTTCTCAGCGCGTCATAGCCCCCCTGGGTCATGGGAATACGTTCCATAGATCTTTTTTTAACCTCTTTCTCTTTTACAGATACTCTTTTGCAAGCACTTCTGCAATCTGAACCGCGTTGGTCGCGGCCCCCTTTCGGATATTGTCGGCCACCACCCACATGTCGATGCCGTTTTCAATGGAGATGTCCTTCCGAATCCGGCCCACCAATGTGGCATCCTGACCCGCCGCGTCAATGGCCATGGGATAGACGTCGTTGGCCGGGTCATCCACCACCTTCACCCCGGGAGCGACCAAAAGCAGCTCCCGAACCCGCTCCGCGCTGATCGGCTTTAGGGTCTCGACATTGACGGCCTCGGAATGGCTGTAGAAGACCGGAACCCGGACCGTGGTCGCGGTCACGCCGATGGAATCATCTTCAAATATCTTCCGGGTCTCCTTGACCATCTTCATCTCTTCTTTGGTGTACCCATTATTTTCGAACTTGTCGATATGGGGCAGCGCGTTGAACGCGATCCGGTGCGGGTAGACCTTTTTATCGAAGGGGAGAAAATTGATCATCGATCGGGTCTGGTCGAACAGCTCGTCGATGGCCTTTTTTCCGGTTCCTGAAACCGCTTGATATGTTGCAACCACGATCCGCCGGATGCCGGCCTCACGATATATGGGGTTTAAGGCCACCACCATCTGGATCGTGGAGCAGTTAGGGTTGGCGATGATCCCCTTTTTGGTATATCCGGCAATAGCGTGGGGGTTGACCTCGGGAACCACCAGCGGGATATCCGGGTCCATCCGCCACTGGCTGGAGTTGTCAACCACCACAGCGCCGGATTTGGCTGCAACGGACGCGAACTTCTCGCTGGTTCCGCCGCCGGCCGAGAAGATCGCGATCTCCACGCCCTCAAAAGACTTCTCGGTCAGCTCCTCCACCGGGACAAGATCCCCCCTGAACCGCAGCTCCCTGCCGGCCGAACGGGCCGAGGCCAGGAACTTGACGGACTTGATGGGAAAGTTCCGCTCTCCAAGGCAGGTGATCATCTGATTGCCCACCGCACCGGTCGCGCCCACGACTGCAACATTGAATTTTCTGTCAGACATGGCATCCTCCTATTTTTACCGGCTCTTTTCACCGGCTTTTCCGCTATCCAAAATCCTTAACGCCCGGATCTTACGCCCGGTCCGTATCCCGGTTTGTAAACCCGATTAAGTATTCTCGGGTTCGTATTCCCGATTAATATACTCGGTTCATATACTCGGGTTCGCTTTCCATATGAAAAAAACTTCTGCAGAGCGAACCATCGGTCGCCATGCAGAAGTTTTCAAATGAAACGGAATCGGTTACGGGCGTTTATCGTTTATGGACAGCCTAGTAATGCTTTTCGATATATTCCGCAATGAGATCACCCACCTCGCTCGTGGTAAAGCCCATCTTCCCCGCGCCCACATCCTGGAGATCCTCCCGGAGCACCTTCATCACCCCCCCTTCGACCATCGAGGCCCCTCTCTCCTCTCCCAGGGTATCCAGCATGAGCTGGGCCGCTGAGACGGCCGCAACCGGGTTGATGATCCCCTTGCCCGTATACTTGGGCGCAGATCCGCCTATGGGCTCGAACATGGAGACGCCCTCGGGATTGATGTTGGCCCCGGCCGCGATCCCCATGCCGCCCTGGATCATCGCGGCCAGATCGGTGATGATGTCGCCGAACATATTGTCGGTGACGATCACGTCGAACCACTCAGGGTTTTTGACCATCCACATGCAGATCGCGTCCACATGCGCGTAGTCGGTCTCGATGTCGGGATACTCCTTTGCCACCTCATTGAATGTCCGCTCCCAGAGATCGAAGGCGTAGGTGAGGACATTGGTCTTTCCGCAGAGGGTCAGCTTCTTTCGCCGGTTCCGCTTTCTACAGTATTCGAACGCGAACCTGATGCACCGCTCCACCCCTTTTCTCGTGTTGATCGACTCCTGGACCGCGACCTCGTCCGGGGTTCCGAACTTCAATATTCCCCCGGCCCCGGCATAGAGCCCCTCGGTATTCTCCCGAACCACGGCAAAGTCGATATCCTTGGGCCCCTTATCCTTCACCGGCGTATCCACCCCTTCATAAAGGCGCACGGGCCGCAGGTTGACGTACTGGTCATAGTGGAACCGCATCTTCAGCAGAATCCCCTTTTCCAGAATCCCGGGCTTGACTTTCGGGTGGCCGATCGCGCCGAGATAGATCGCATCGGCCTTTCCAAGAGCGTTCAGGGTCTCGTCGGTAAGGATCTCACCGGTTCTTTTATAATGTTCGCCGCCAATGGCATATTCGGTATAGTTGAGGGTAAATCCGCATTTATCGGCAACCCGGTTGAGCACCTTGATGCCTTCCGCGACCACCTCGGGCCCGGTTCCATCTCCGGGAACCACTGCGATATCATATTGCTTTGCCATATTCTGTTCCTGAATTAGAAAATCGTCTTTATTAGAAAACCGTCTTTAATTGAAATAGCCGATGATGGATGTGCCAGCTTTCACCCGGTCCCCAACCTTGACCGCGGGGGTGGCATTGACCGGCAGGTAGATATCGAGCCGGGAGCCGAAACAGATCATGCCGAACCGGTCCCCCCGGGTGATCGGGTCCCCGGGCTTTAAGGAGCTGATAATCCGCCGGGCCACAAGCCCTGCCACCTGGACGAAAGCATATTCGGCCCCGTCCGGGGTCTGGGCCACGATCGCGTTGTGCTCGTTCTCTTTGGAGGCCTTGTCGAGGCTGGCATTGATGAACTTCCCCGGGTAATATGCGACCCGCTTGACCACCCCTTCGTGGGGAATCCGGTTGACGTGGACGTTGAAGACGTTCATGAAGATGCTGATCTTCAGGGCATCCCTGTGGAGATAATCGTTATCCGTAACGATTCCGGCCTGCACCACCCGGCCGTCGGCCGGAGAGACCACCACCCGATCTTCAGTGGGAACTACCCGTTCCGGGTCCCTAAAAAACGCGCAGATGAAAAAGGTAATGGCCAGAGCGATCAGGGCCAGCGCGGTCAGCTCCAGCAGGGAGAAGATCAGGGTGACAAAGGCCGCGGCAAAGATCACCTGATATCCGTTTTTGGCGATGGGGAGAGCGCTCTCGCTGGGGGGCCGGGGCCACTCGTATTTTTCGGTCATCTCACTCCTTTTCCTCTGTCCGTTTTTTTCACCTGCTTTTTCACCGGTATCCTTAACTTTGGGCAACTGCGTTGCGTTGACCGCTAAAGATATCAAGGAGATGGCCGATTGTCAATGAAAACCCAATAAGCGTCGAGCCCTGGGGAAGCATATAAATACAACCCCCCAAATTCTATATGAAAACATATGTATTCTTCCGTGCTTCGTTTACAAATCTTTCCCATAGGCAGTATGATGGATACAGGAATATTTTTTAAAACGAGAAGAGCCGAAGCCGATATTCATCTTTCAAGAATACGAAAAGACCCGATGAAATGACCAGAAGATTTGCAGATCTGCCCATCCGGGCAAAGCTGACCATCATTGTCTCACTGGCCTCCACATTTACTGTGGTAGTTCTGGGGAGCTTTTTTTTAACTGACAAGATCCTCTCCTTTCGACGAAACCTGACACAGAACCTCTCCACACTGGCCCGGGTGGTGGGGATCAACAGCACGGCCGCGCTGACCTTTGATGTTCCCGAGACCGCACATGAAATTCTCACGGCGCTGCATGCGGAGCCGGAGATCACCTATGCGGGCATCCTGGACCGGGAGGGCAGACTTTTTGCCGTCTATCGCAATCCCGATCTTTCGGCCCAAATCCCTTTTGATGAAGCTTTTTTCGTGCAGGTGCTCCGCCGGCACCGAGGGACGACGATCGCGGAAAGGGCATCGGAAAAGGATCTCTCCGACGACCACTTCTTTTCAAAGGAATATCTGGATATTATCGAACCCATCGATTTGAATGGCCGGATCATCGGTTATGTAGTGATCCGGGCCGATCTGAGCCGGCTGCACCACCGCACCCTGCTCTCGATTCTGATCGTCCTCGGACTGACCTCTCTGCTCTTTGGCGTCGCGCACCTGATCACGAGGAGACTGCACCGGACCATCATCGACCCCATTGCGGAGCTGAAAGAGACTATGGAGATGGTCTCCCAGAGCCAGGATTACCATGTTCGGGTGATCAAAAAGCAGGATGACGAGGTGGGAAGCCTGATCGACGGCTTCAACGAGATGCTCTCCCAGATCCAGAAGCGGGACCAGGAACTGGCCATGCATCGGGATCGGCTGGAGGAGGCCGTGGCCGAGAGAACCTCGGAACTGTCGGCCTCCAACGCCCAGCTCAAACTGGAGATGGCGGAGCGGAACAAGATCCAGGAGCAGCTCACCCAGGCCCAGAAGATGGAGGCATTGGGAACCTTGGCTGCGGGAGTGGCCCATGACCTGAACAATATCCTTTCGGGCATCGTTGGCTATCCGGATCTTATCCTGGCAAAACTTCCCCAGGACAGTCCCCTGCGGAAACCGATCGGGACGATCCAGAAGTCGGGTCTAAAGGCCGCGGCCATTGTGCAGGACCTGCTCACCCTTGCCCGTCGGGGGGTCTCCGTTCCAGAGCCAGTCGATCTGAAAGCACTGGTGGAGAACTACCTCCAGGGACCCGAACAGCGGAAGATGCTTTCCTACCATACGAACATCCATGTGGAGATGGAGAGCCATGTTGAGGCGGCAAAGATTTTCGGCTCTCCGGTCCATCTGGAAAAGATGGTGATGAACCTGATCAACAACGCGGCCGAGGCCATGTCCGAAGGCGGAAAGATCACCATCGGGCTCTCCCGATCCCGTCTCGACCGCCCCCTTCCAGGTTATGACACCATCCGGGAAGGCGAGTATCTTCTCCTCTCGATCGCCGACACCGGAACCGGCATCGCCGCCCAGGACAAAGAGCGGATCTTCGAACCCTTCTATACCCGAAAGAAAATGGGCCGCAGCGGCACGGGGCTGGGGATGACCGTGGTCTGGGGAACGGTGAAGGACCATAACGGATACATCGACATGGAGAGCGAAGTAGGCCGGGGCACGACCTTCTACCTCTACTTTCCTCATGCGCCGGCAGCGGAATGCGAGGCATCTCCCCCCCAGAAGGCCGCGGAGGCATCACCTCCCCGGGGCAATGGCGAAACGATCCTCGTGGTGGACGACCAGACCGAACAGTGCGAGATCGCGGCCAATATCCTGGAGGCCGTGGGATATCGCCCCCATACCGTCGATTCCGGAGAGGCCGCCGTTGAATTCCTGAAAAAGGAGCCGGTGGATCTTCTTCTGCTGGATATGGTCATGGAGCCGGGGATGGACGGCCTGGAGACCTACCGCAGGGTTATCGAAATCCAGCCGGGCCAGCGCACCGTCATCGTCAGCGGATTCTCAGAGTCCGAACGGATCAAAACGGCCCAGCAGTTGGGGGCTGGGGCCTATCTCCATAAACCCTACACCCTCAAGGATCTGGCCAGCGCGGTGAAGGGGGAGCTGTTGAGGGAAAAGGGGGAGAAGATGGCCTGCAGGTTTTCGGTTTTATAAGCCGCTTTTATTTCATCATTCGGATGACATTGGCGATCTGCAGCAGCGGCGCATCGATGATCAATCCGGTGCCCTTTACCGCATCCAGATTGATCTGAAAATGGACCCGATCCGCAGCCGAAAGGATCTCCACCATGCCGCCCTGCCGGGCAAATCCGGGGACTGAGCTGACGGTGAGCACCGGATGATCTCCGACGGCCCCAAAGATCTCGGAAAGGCGGGATGACCAATCCGCACCGATATAGAGGAGATGGCAATCCTTTGCCCCGGCCAGTTCATCCAGGGTCCGAAACTGTGCATTGCCCCCGTGCGGTTGTTCCTGGCACAGCCGCTCGATTTCCGGTCCGATGAGGTCATCTCCCAAAAGGCAGAAGCGGCAATCCGAAGCATCCCCCTCCAGGACTTTGCCGGGCCAGACCACGAACTGGGTCAGATTATAGACCACCATCGCGTTTCGACTGATGGTCTCTTCCTGGGCATGAGCCAATGATCCCATGAAAAAGAGCAGCAGAAAGACTGCGGCCCCGAAAGAGAGCCGGAAGATCTTAGGGTAGGATACATTCAAGGCACGATCTCGACAAAGGCTGTAATCCGGCAGATCCGGCGGCGGGAATCCAGGGGTTCATAGGGTGGTGCCGCTTCGGCTTGGGGAAGCTTTTCTCCCATCCCATCTATCTGTTTGCTGAATTGGACCGGAAATTCTTCCGGCAGCCCCGAGGGGATCATTTCCATGAGAAATCGGCCTGTATCGGCCGCGCGAAGGCCGGAAAGCACCCGGTTGAACTGTCGGCGGCGGGCCGGCCCGGGAGGTTTGGGTTCGGAGATATTCTCGATAATGGCCTCTTCCAGCCGGGTACCTTCGGCAATGGGTGCTTCATCGGAAAAACCAAGTACCTTGACAGTAATCCGAATCGGATATTTGGGAAAACGCCGGTGCAGATCGGTTGCACTCCTTAAAATATCTTCCGACAGCTCCCGGAGCTTTCCCTGCTCCCGGGCCTCCAGTTCGGCGATCTTGTATGTTCCCTCCGGAAAGGTGATGCTCCTCCGGAGGGAATTGTTCTTCAATTGTTCGATGTTGATTTTGACCATCCGGATCTTTTCATTGTATTCCCGGATCCGGTCCGGATCGAACTTCTCCGGGTCGGCCTTGACGCCCTGCACATACTTGAGAATGGCATCCAGTGCCGCAAGAGATGCCTGTGCATGACTGTCTGAATGCTGCTCCATCTCCTCCCGAAGATGCTTTCGGGCATCGACGGCCTCGATTCGGAGCTGCTCCAGTTCGTTCTCATCTCTTTGGAGTCCGGTATTATTGAAAGAGGCGCAGCCCGTTACCTGCAGCAGCGCCAGCCCCAGAAACATTACGGCAACAAAAATTCGCGGATGAAGCCTGTCCATATGGTATTCCTCAATCATTATGTTCCTCACTCCCTTTCAATGAGGGATTTTTGCTTCTCCAGGAGTTTTTGGAGTTCCTGTTCCTTCCGGCGGATCGTCTCTTCGATCCGAAAATCTTCGATAAGACCTTCCATCTTTTGAACCCGGCCTGAAATCTCTTCGGCCGGAAGTTCCGTTCCGGAAAGAGAGCGGAACCGTCTCAGCTCCCCCTCCAGCACATCGATGATCCTTCCAAGTACCGGAATCATCTTCGCATCCACGGCCCTTCCCCGTTCTTCTGCCTTTGACAGGGCATCATATTCTGCCAGAGAAAGGAACAGATCATAGGGGATGTTTACACTGACGATATGATCCAAAGCCGCATTACCGCCGCTGCCCCCGGCAGCCGGTACAGAAACCGGCAAAAGAAGCAACCCCCATAAAACGCCGCAGATGATCTTTTTGATTCTTCGATTTTCTGCCATCATTTCTCCGTTCCCATGCAACCTTTTCCATCAGTTTACTACAGATGATGGGGCTGACGTGCAACTTTTTCGGTCAGTATTGGGGCAGAGGGAATATCTTCGTTCTCATATTTTTTTAATCATTCAAAAGGATTGAAGGATAATTCTTGACGGTCGGATCAGGGGCATAGGATAATAGACAGAAACCATCGCCGGAGGAAAAATGAAAAATCGGAACCATCAGGATTCAAAACACCGGGTCAAAGGGCATGATCCGGTATAGGTCTTCTCCGCGGGCACCGTGGAAAACATCCTTGCGCCCTTTTTCAAAATCAAAAAATGACAAAAGACCCAAAGGACATAAACGACATAAAGGACGGCAAAAAGAGAAAAACGACTGTAAGGAGGTTCAAATGAATCAGCAGCAACTTTCCCCCCTGCCCCGCTTTCTGGAACGCCTGGGCCTGGACGAGGAGCCGATGGGCGTCTTCTATACTGACCAGGAGCCGGATGAAGGACTCTCCCCGGCCCCCCTCCCCCTGCCGAGCCGGGAGCGGGAGATGAAAAACGAGATCGACTGGCAGGAGATCTTCGGCAACTTCTCCTGTGTGATGGGCAGCATCTGGCGGGCCCGAAAGAAGAAGACCGCGGCATGGTTCAGCAAGGAGCGCTTTGGATGCCCCGGGGGCGCGTTCTGGCTCGGCTTCATGAAGCCCCAGTCCGAAGCCATCATCCATTATGTCTCCTCGGGCATCCCGAACCAGATGGAGGGGGAACACTACTGCGATTCCCCGGACAATCTGCGCCGTCTTTTCGAAGAGATCGACCCCCGGCCGGCCCCCGGACCCGTCTGCGTCATCAAACCCATCAGCCAGTTCGGGCCCGGCGAAACCCCGGAGATCGTTACCTTCTTCGCCCGGCCCGAATCTCTTTCGGGGCTGCACCAGTTGGCCACCTTCGTCACCAACGACAAGGAGATTGTGGCCTCTCCCTGGGGCGCAGCCTGCGGCAATCTGATCATCTGGCCCCTCAAATATCTGGAAAGAGGCGAACCCAGAGCCGTGATCGGCGGCTGGGACCCTTCGGCCCGAAAGTTCTTCAAGACCGATGAACTCTCATTCACGGTCCCCTTCTCCATGTTTACGGAGATGCTGAACCGGTTCGAAGAGTCCTTCCTCAGCACGAAGACCTGGAAGGTGGTGCAGAAGAAGATCGAACGGAGCCGGAAGGCATGGGGGGAATCGGAAGGGTGAAGCTATAAAAAATCCATCTCAAGTACTGTTTCGCGCCTTCACATATAAGCAATTGACCTTATATCCTTCTCCTTCCCGATGGACTATACTTATCCGCAGCGGCAGGATCGGGCCGTACATAAGGGATTGGGCCTGTGATCCATAGAATCTTCAAGAGAAGGGAGATGGGTATGAAATGGCAGAAAACTACGCCCTTTGCGGAATGGATACCGATAAGCAGCCGACCCTCACCAAAGAGGGGAAGTGCAGCGGCTGCGGTAAAAAACTGAAGATGGTTGAAGAAAAAAAGAAGTAGCAGGATCGACATTCGGCGGCCCGGAACTGTTTCCGGAGCCGCCGTTTTTTTGGGTTGAAATCCGATTTCAAGGAGAAATGAGGATGTTTCATCATATACTCATGCCGCTGGACGGCTCCAGTCTGGCCGAAGCGTCAATATCCTGCACCTTGGCTTTTGCCCGGGCCTTTAACACCCGGGTCACTCTCTTGCGGGTTATGGAAAAATCGGAACAGGTCGATTGCCTGCAGCCGATCGATCCCCTGGACTGGAGCATGTGCAAGATGGAAGCCGGAACCTATCTGAAGGAACTCCATTCCCGGTTTGCGGCCGAAGGGATCGAGACGGAATCGGTTCTGAAGGAGGGGGAGCCGGCCCGGCGGATTCTGGAGACCCTTCAGGAAAGGAATATCGATCTTATCGTGGTGAGCAGCCACGGTCGAAGCGGCCCCAGCAGATGGCATGCCGGCAGCGTGGCGCGGAAAATCGCATCGCGGGCCCGCACCTCTTTGATGATTCTCCGCTCCTTTCGACAGGAGGCTCCTTCTCAGGACGACGCATCGGATAATAACGGGGGTCATCCATCGGGCCGATTCCGTTTCAAAAAGATCCTGGTTCCCCTGGATGGCTCCAGAAGATCGGAATATGTATTGGCCCCGGCCACTACCCTGACGCAGTTCCATGATGCGGAACTGGTTTTTGCCCATGTGGCGGCAAGGCCCGAGATGCCCCGCTGGACCCAGCCCACGCCCGAGGATATGGAACTTTCGGACCGGATCGTGAAACGGAACCTCGAAGAGATGCAGCAGCATCTGGATGCGATCCTCTTCCGGCTCTCGGTCCGGGCCCGGATTCGGCTGGAAAGCGCAGATGATGCGGCCATCCGGCTCCATGAGCTGGAACGGGAGGAGAATCCGGATCTGGTGATCATCAGCGCACACGGCTATTCCGGAAGTTCTAAATGGACCTGCGGCAGCGTGGCCAACACCTTTGTCGAGTATGGCGCAGCTCCGCTGCTGATGGTGCAGGATTTTCCGGGGGAGAGAATCGAAACCACCGAGGCCGAATCCACAGCGGCCGAAAAAAAGGGACATTGAAAATGGCAAAATCCGCTCTCATGTACCGGCCCGGCCATCACAGATGGATGGACAGCCGCCTGAAAATCCAGGAAGAGATCCTGGGAGAAGCCCACCGCCACTTTACCAAAGAGGCCGAAGCGGAGTTCCCCTATTCCTATGTATCGGAATGGCTTCTGGACAATTACCACATCATCCGGGAGACCTGGCGGCAGATACGGGAGAGCATGCCCAAAAGTTTTTACCGCCAGCTCCCCAAAAGAACCGCACATCCCCTCAAAGGGATGCCCCGCATCTATGGGATTGCCCTGGATGCTTTAGGAGAGGCCCAAGGGGAGCTGAAGATCGATTCCCTGAAAGAATTTATCGAAAAGCATCCGGAGGGTGCGGAACTGGAGACCGGGGAGATCTGGGCACTTCCGGTGATGCTGCGGCTGGGGTCTCTTGAGAATCTGACCCGGGCCGTGTCCCGGATCCGGGGGGAGGAAGATCCCGAAAGCCCTGTCCCGGACCCGGACATGGAAATGGGCCGGACCACATCGGACGAGGCGATGGTCTCCCATTCGATCCTCACCCTGCGGGCCATCGAAGCCCATGACTGGAAAGCCTTTTTTGAAGCGGTCTCTCCCGTGGAGAAGATTCTGGGGGAAGATCCGGCCGGGGTATATAACCGGATGGATTTCAATACCCGGGATATGTACCGGAAGGCGGTGGAGGCCCTGGCCCGGGGAAGCAGGAAGGGGGAGACCGAAGCGGCCCGGGAGGCGGTCCGGCTTGCGGAGAATGCTTCAGCGGAAAATTCCCGCGGCGCCCGCACCTTCCATGTGGGATACTACCTTATGGATCAGGGCCGAAAAGAGCTTGAAACCCGGCTCGATTTTCGGCCCTCTTTGAAGCTTCGGATCAGGCGGATGTTCCTCAGCCGTCCCACCCCCCTTTATCTGGGAAGCATGTGGGCTTTGGGGCTGATCCTTCTTACGGCGCTGATCTGTTTCGGATATAAACAGGGGGCATCGTGGCTTCAGCTCTTTATGATCCTGATCCTGGTGCTGATACCGGCCGGAACGGCCGCCACCACCATTGCCAACTGGCTCTTTACAAGAATCCTCTCTCCCCGGATGCTGCCCAAGCTCGACTTTCAGGAGGCCATTCCAGAGGATTGCCGATCCATTGTGGTGATCCCGGGATTGCTGAGCGATGCCGAAGAGATCGAGGGACTGCTCCGCCAGTTGGAACTCCATTATCTTGGCAACGGAGATCCCAATCTCCACTTTGCCCTGCTGACCGATCTCGATGATGCCCCTGAAAAGGAGATGCCCCAAGACCGGGAGCGGATCGCACAGGCGATTGCAGGTATCGAAAGCCTCAACCGGAAGTATGGGAAATCATTGGACGGAAACCGAAAACATCTCCCCTTTTACCTCTTCCATCGGGAAAGGCTCTGGAACGGGGCCGAGAGGAAATGGATGGGATGGGAGCGGAAAAGGGGAAAACTGGAGGAGTTCAACCGGATGGCGACCCGCTCCGGCAAGACCTCCTATGGGGTGCGGATCGGGGATACGGCCCCGCTTTCGAATATCCGGTATGTCATCACCCTGGATTCGGATACGGTGCTGCCCCGGGAGACGGTCCACCGGCTCATCGGAACATTGGCCCATCCCCTGAATCAGGCCGAGTTCGACCCCCGGACAGGTGAAGTGGTCTCAGGGTACACGATCCTC
>JAABSP010000042.1 GCA_011390345.1 Desulfobacteraceae bacterium | reverse complement strand
ATCGGAAGAATATCAAAAAGCTCCCGATCGTCCTGCCGCTGGTGCTTTATCACGGATCGGATAAGTGGAACGCTCCGCTGAACTTCCGGGGGATGTTCGAAGCCCATGAAGATTTTACGCTCTTCATTCCGGAGTTCACCTATCAATTGTACGATCTCTCCGACTACCCGGATGAGATGCTGATGATCGGCGACAGTATGGCCATTGCGGCTGTGCTCTACCTGTTCAAACATATCTTTGACGAGGATTTTCATGAACACGCGACCCGGGCGCTGCAACTGCTTGCCCATATCGGGGACAGACGGAAGATGCTCCGGTTTCTGGAGATCCTTCTGCGGTACATCTATAATGCCCGGAATGAGGACAAGGAAAAGGTTCGGAAATATATCGACACGGGCCTTCAACATTTTGACGATGAACAAGCCTGGGAGGTAGCCATGACGGTTGCAGATCAAATAAGGCAGGAAGGAGTTGAAGAAGGGAGCAAAAAAGCGACCAGCAGCTTACTGATGAAACAACTCAATATACGCTTCGGTAAAGTCACTCTGCTACTCAGGCAAAACCTGATAAACTCTGATCTCGATCTTCTGGATCAGTTCGGAGAATCCATCTTCGATTTCGAAAATCTTGAAGATGCGGAGGCATGGTGGGAGATGAAGACCCCAAGGAAGGGGTAATAGAATATTGACAATAATGGGACCCCATGAACCCGATTGACGATGAACAAGTCTGGGAGGTAGCCATGACGGTTGCAGATCAATTAAAACAGGAAGGCGCCAGCGGTATGTTGGTAAAAATGATCAACAGACGCTTTGGAAAAGTATCTCCGATGCTGAAACAGAAACTGATAAACTCTGATCTCGATCTTCTGGATCAGTTCGGAGAATCCATCTTCGATTTCGAAAATCTTGAAGATGCGGAGGCATGGTGGAAGATGAAGACCCCAAGGAAGGGGTAATAGAATATTGACAATAATTGGGCACCATGAACCTGATTGACGATGAACAAGCCTGGGAGGTGGCCATGACGGTTGCAGATCAATTAAGGCAGGAGGGGATGGAGAAGGGGATGAAGGAGACGACGCTGAAGACCAGCCGCATACTTGTCAAACAGATCAACAGACGCTTTGGAAAAGTATCTCCGATGCTGAAACAGAAACTGATGAATGCTGATATCGACCTTCTGGACAAGTTCGGAGAATCCATCTTCGATTTCGAAAATCTGGAAGACGCGGAAACCTGGTGGGTCATCTATGGCAATACCCATTCTGACAGCCATTCCCGGCCATGAGAAGTTGAACAGATGAGATTTGATCACAGCCTGCATCTTTTCCCGGAAAGACTTTTTCGGTGAATGCGATTCCGGGGGAATAGAAGCGGCAAAGATATGGGGGGAGATTTGGAGATTTTATGGATCTGAACATTTTTGAAAACATGGAAAACGCGGATCTTCGGAGGTACATCGAATTCCTCCTCTGGCACTACCGCGTCGTGGACGCCTTCTGGTTCATCAAAGTCGGGGAGCGCTTCGACCAGAAGACGGCCGAAGAGATCAACGAAAGGGTCTGGAGCAGGGTGGCCGGCATGGCAGCAAAGGATATCGTCTCCCGCTTCGACATCAAAGAGAAGGGGCTCAAAGGCTTTGTAAAGGCCCAAAGCTACTTCCCCTGGGCAATCCTCGTCGGCTATCAGTTCGAGGAGATCTCCGACAATGAGGTGATCCTCACTGTCCCGGACTGCCCAACCCAGACCGCGAGGCTCAAACGGGGCATTGGGGAGTACGTCTGCAAGGAGATGCACCGAGGGGAGTTCGAGGGCTTTGCCAAGATTATCGATCCGGACATTCGCGTGGAATGCCTCTTTGCCCCGCCCGATCCCCATCCCCAAGGGTGTTTCTGCAAATGGCGCTTCTCCTGTAAAGGCCATTGACAAGGATAGCCGACAATGGAAGCATTCCGCTTTTATCCCGAATCCTCCTGCAAATACCCCCTTCACCCCATTTCCTTGAAGGAATTTCTCCCCTATACTCGACAGAAGAGGAGTTTCTGTTCCCTTACAAACCTACAGGAGGAGATGTCATGCGTACCTTCATCAAAAGCGTTTTGTTTCTGTTTTCTGCCATCTTTGTCATCACCCTGACCGGCTGCAGGACTCCGGGAGGGCCCGTGGCCCAAGTGCCGGAGAAGAACCCGGCAACCCCCGAATTTTCAAGAGAGGCTTATGCGGATCTCTCCTCCGAAGAGGGGCGGGTCTTCTGGATCGACAGCGATGCATCCGAGGTTCGCCTCTTCCTGTGGCGGGGCGGCCTCATGGCCGAAAAGGGGCATAACCATGTAATGCGGGTGAAGCAGATGGAGGGCGCGGCATTCCTGCCGGCGGACATGCTTGAAGACGATCCGCGCATCGATATCGTGTTTCGGGCAAAAGATATCGAGGTGGACCCGATGCCCCTGCGGAAGGAGATCGGCGGCGCCTTTGTCGGAACCGGAATGACGCCCAAGGCCGCAGAAGATACCCGGGAACATATGCTTGGCGAGAAGGTGCTGAACCCGGATCGCTTTCCGACCATCGGCATCCACACGGAAAAGGTCTATGGCGAACTGCCCAAACTTGTCCTGGATGCGCGGATCACCCTGCACGGGATCCAGCGGCAGCAGTTGATTCCCATCACCGCACATGCAGATGGGGATCGGCTGACGGCAAAGGGGGCTTTCGTCATCCAGCAGACGAATTTCGGCATCGAGCCCTTTTCCGCAATGGGAGGGGCACTCTACATTTTAGACCCGATCATGATCGAGTTCGATATTACAGCCCGAACCAGGTAAGGTCCGATCAGTACTCAGTCCATATACTTCGGCGCGACCTTCCGGGTTATTTCATCCCGGATTTCGCCGATTCTGCGCCAGAGTTTTTAGGCGATCTCCGGATGCTTTTTCATAAACGAATGTACCCGTCGACTTTTCCGAATCCGTCATTTCAAATTTGACATTGATATCATGATCCCATAATATGATGGCATCATGATATCATCATTACACATTTCGGAAAGGAAGTCATATGAAAGCCGTTACCATAAGAGGCCTTGAGCCCGAAGTTGCCAAGAAGCTCAAATCAGCGGCCGCGGAACAGGGGAAAAGCATCGATCAGCTTACTCTTGATATTATCAAGGAAGGGCTTGGTCTGAAAAAAGAGAGAAAATACTCCCGTGAATATGATGACCTGGATTCCCTGTTTGGAAAATGGAGCGATGCGGAACTCCGGGAAACTAGTGAAAAATCAATCATGAACGCAGTATCGATCCAAAACTCTAGAAATGAAAAAGGTATTGATCGATACCAGTATCTATTTGGAACGCCTTAATAAATAATCGTTGGGCCTCATCTTCCCAACATCTCCCCCAGGAATCGGCCCGTATGGGATGCCTTTATTTTCGCCAGTTCCTCGGGGGTTCCGACGCCCACCACCTCTCCCCCCCGGTCCCCGCCCTCGGGCCCCAGATCGATAAGATGATCCGCGCACTTGATCACATCGAGGTTGTGTTCGATGACGATCACGGTGTTGCCCATGTGTGCCAGCCGGTTCAGCACCTCCAACAATCGCTTTACGTCGTCGATGTGCAGCCCCGTGGTCGGCTCGTCCAGGATATAGACGGTCTTTCCTGTTGCCCGCTTGCTCAACTCCCGGGAGAGCTTCACCCTCTGGGCCTCGCCCCCCGATAAGGTGGTGGCCGGCTGACCCAGCCGGATGTATCCCAGCCCCACATCGTAGAGGGTGGAGAGCTTTGTCCGGATCGCCTCGATCTTCTCGAAAAAGGCGAGTGACTGGTTGATCGTCATGTTGAGCACGTCCGCGATCGACTTCTCCCGGTACTTCACCTCCAGGGTCTCCCGGTTGTACCGCTTGCCGCTGCAGACATCGCAGGTGACGTAGATGTCGGGCAAAAAGTGCATCTCGATCTTTATGATCCCGTCTCCGCCGCAGGCCTCGCACCGCCCGCCTTTGACGTTGAAGCTGAAGCGGCCCGGCTTGTAGCCACGCATCCTCGAGTCCGGGGTCTTGGCAAAGAGATCCCGGATATGGGTGAAGACGCCGGTGTAGGTTCCGGGGTTGGATCTCGGGGTTCTGCCGATGGGAGACTGGTCGATGTGGATCACCTTGTCGATCTGCTCGAGCCCTGTAATCTCCTTGTGCTTTCCGGGCCGCAGCCGGCTTCTGTAGATGTGGCTGCTCAGCGCGTTATATAAAGTTTCCAGCACCAGAGAGGACTTGCCCGATCCCGAGACGCCGGTGACGCAGATGAAACAACCCAATGGGAATTCCACGTCGATGTTCTTCAGGTTGTTCTCCTGTGCCCCTTTTACGATCAGACGCTTGCCGTTCCCCTTTCTGCGGGCCGTGGGGATCTCGATCCGCTTCTTTCCGGAGAAGTACTGGCCAGTGAGGGACTTTTCCGAACTTTCGATATCCTTGGGATGACCCGCAAAGACCACCTCTCCGCCGTTGACCCCCGCGCCGGGGCCCATGTCCACCACATGGTCGGCCGACCGGATCGTCTCCTCGTCATGCTCCACCACCAGCACCGTATTGCCCAGATCCCGCATCTGCATCAGGGTTGAAAGGAGCCTGCGGTTGTCTCTCTGGTGGAGGCCGATGCTCGGCTCGTCCAACACATAGAGCACCCCGGTCAGCTTGGAGCCGATCTGGGTGGCCAGCCTGATCCGCTGGCTCTCGCCGCCGGAGAGGGTCTGGGCCGCCCGGTCCAGGGTGAGATAATCGAGGCCCACATTGTCTAAAAAGCCGAGCCGCTCGATGATCTCCTTTAAAATCCGTTCCGCGATCACCGCATCTTTGCCGGCCAGCTTTTTGCCCAGCTCTTTGAAAAAATCGAGGGCTTTTGAAACGGAATTGGCAGTGGCCTCGGAGATGGAAAGATCTCCTACAGTAACGGAGCGGGAGGCTTGGTTCAGCTTTGCCCCGCCGCACTGGGTGCAGGGCCTGAAGTTCATGAAGAGGCCGATCTCGTCTCGCATGGGGGCCGAGTCGGTCTCCATGTAGCGCCGCTGAAGGTTGGGGATGACCCCCTCGAAGGGCTTTTTATAGGTGTACTTCCGGCTCTTCCGCTCGAAATGATAAGAGATTTTTTCGGTTCCCGATCCGTGGAGAATGATCTTTTTGAAATCTTCCGGCAGATCCCGATAGGGCGTATAGATGTCGATGCTGTAATGGCTGGTGAGCGCATCGAGAAACTCGGAGAAGTAAACCGAGCTGCGGTTGGCCCAGGGCGCGACCGCTCCATCCCGCAGGGAGAGATTTTCATCGGGGATGATCAGGTCCGGATCGAACTCGGTTGAGGAACCGAGCCCGTCGCACTTGGGGCAGGCCCCCTGGGGGGAGTTGAAGGAGAAGCTTGCCGGGGTGAACTCCGGATAGCTGATGCCGCAGAACGCGCAGGCCGCCTTCTCGCTGAAGAGGAGTTCCTTTTCCGCCTCCCCCGGCACCAGGATCTTGACCAGCCCCTCGGACAGGGACAAGGCAAGCTCTAAAGAATCGGCCAGCCGGTTCCGGATCTTATCCTTGAGTACGATCCGGTCCACCACCACGTCGATGTCATGCTTTTTGTTCTTCTCCAGCTTGATGCTCCCCTCCAGCTCGATGATCTCCCCATCGACCCGGACCCGGGCAAAGCCGTCCTTTTTCAGCCCCTTGAAGAGCTTCTCATGAGTCCCCTTCCCCCCGGTCACCAGGGGCGAGAGGATGATCAGCTTGGTCCCCTCCCCCAGCCCCAGCACCCCGTCTAAAATCTGGTCCAGGCTCTGGGAGGTGATGGGCCGGCCGCACTCGTAACAGTGGGGAAGGCCGATCCGGGCATAGAGCAACCGGAGATAGTCGTATATCTCGGTGACGGTTCCCACGGTGGAGCGGGGGTTGTGGCCGGCGGTCTTCTGCTCGATCGCAATGGCCGGAGAGAGCCCTTCGATGGTGTCCATGTCCGGCTTGTCCATCCTCTCCAGAAACTGGCGCGCATAGGCCGAAAGGGATTCCACATACCGGCGCTGCCCCTCCGCATACAA
The DNA here is from genome assembly GCA_011390345.1 of Desulfobacteraceae bacterium. GTDB lineage: Bacteria > Desulfobacterota > Desulfobacteria > Desulfobacterales > JAABSP01 > JAABSP01. The sequence continues at coordinate 44,355 of JAABSP010000042.1, read as the reverse complement.
GGTGTCGAAGGCCAGAGTCGATTTTCCCGATCCGGAGAGCCCCGTGACCACCACCAGCCGGTTTCGGGGGATCGTGACATCGATGTTCTTCAGGTTGTGCTGTCTTGCGCCTCGGATGATGATGTTTTCAGATTCCATATATCTCTATCGATTTCTCTTCAGGCCCTTGCCGGGCCTCTCGATTTTTTAGATTGCAGAGATGAAAACGCTGCGCAATGGAGCATAAAAGCTTTTTCCGCAGCCGTTAATTCCTCTGTATTGCAATCTGTTTTGCAAATAGAATACCAGAATAATCATTTCCTGCAGATTTTACAGCCCGATTTTTGAAAATTTTAAAAAAGGGTGAAATTGAAAGAAATGGTAAGAAAATATCAGATTGCAGAATCAAGGCCGCTCCCGGAAGTCTCGGACATCCCGAATATGTTAGGGAAATTTCGATGTCCCATAAACGGTTGGATTTCGAGGACTTCAGGAGCTTGAGCTTTTTAAACATCAATATTATCAAACATATAAAGTACTTTTCAAGAAATACCAGACCCATTGAAAACCGATTCCATCCGGATTGACGCAGGGGAAGAGATGGGGTACAACATTTATCAGACATCGTTCGGTATCGATAGTCATTCTTAGTTCAATCCCTTATAGTGCTGAAAATCCGCAATTTCTGTTATCGTCTTTCGGATTGTTGTTGAATCGATTGCTGCTGTTGTGTTTGGAGACGAAAAAGAAGCCCCTTGATGGAAACCATTTGGAACGATATAAAGAGTGCGCTGGAAGAATTTATGCATCCGATGCCACCCCAACAGGGAACGAGGCCCGAGGAAGATTCGGCCGCGGGAATTCTGCTCTCCTCTGCTGCCCAACATAAGCAGGAAGGGGAGATCTGGGGAAGGGTGAAGGAGCTGATCAAGGGGGAGATGCCGGCACACACCTACCGGATGTGGATCGACCCGATCGTGTTCAAGGAATGGGATGGAAACCGGGCCATCCTCTGCTGCCCCAATCTCTTCTCGAAAAAGCGGGTCCAGGATCATTATGCAAAGATGATCGCAGACACCCTGGGCCGGCTCACAGGCCGTCGATGCACCGTGGCCATTGACGTAGAGGCCCCGGATAAGAACGGCAACAAGCGCCGAAACCGGCTGATCAGCCCCCCGGATATCCAAATGGCCCTTCCGGTGCAGTCTGTCCCGCGGCAGGCAGGACGCCGCCTCAGGGAGGAGTTCACCTTTGACCGTTTCGTGGTGAGCAATAACAACCAGTTTGCCTATTCGGCCGCGCTTTCGGTGGCCTCCCGGCAGAACATCCATCAGAACTCCCTCTTTCTCCTTTCCGAGACAGGGCTGGGCAAGAGCCATCTCTCTCAGGCCATCGGCCACCACATTCTCTCCCATTTTCCAAATGAGAGCGTCTGTTATGTAACGGCCGAGGATTTCACCAACGAGATGATCCGGGCATTCAAGAACAACGAGCTGGAAGGATTCAAACGGCGGTATCGAGATCAGTGCGATGTGCTGCTGCTGGAGGATATCCACTTTCTCTCAGGCAAGGATCGGACCCAGGTGGAGCTGGCCTTTGCCTTGGATCACCTCCTGGATGCCCATAAAAAGATCATCTTCACCAGTTGCTATCTGCCCGGGGACATCCCCAAAATGAGCGACCAGCTCAAATCCCGGCTCGCATCGGGCCTGATCTCCCATATCGAGCCTCCGGACTTCAACGCCCGATTGAAGATCCTGCAGATCAAGCTCAAGGAGCACGGCATCAGGATACCGAAAACCGTGCTCGAATACCTGGCCACAGAGCTTTGCGACAACGTGCGCCAGCTTGAAAGCGGCCTGGTCAGCATTACCACAAAGTCCTCCCTGTTGGGCCAGCCCATTGATCTGCGCCTGGCGGAGAGCGTTGTGGAGAACATCACACAGCGGCGCAAGGCCATCACCATCGACTGGATCAAGACCCTTGTCTGCCGGGAGTACAACGTCACCACGGAGGCCCTGGTCTCCAAGTCCAGGAAACAGGCCATTGTCCGGCCCCGCCAGGTGGCCATCTATCTGGCCAGAAAGTTCACGGACCATCCCCTGCAGGCCATCGGCAAGAGCTTCAACCGGTATCATGCCACCGCGATCCACTCCATCAATGCGGTGGAAAAAGGGATGAAGTCTGACGCCTCCTTCTGCCGGCAGGTGGAACTCCTCTCCCGCAAGCTCGAATCCGGAGAATAGCGCATGTCAGACCAGAACGGCTCTTTTAGCACAGAAATTCCGGAGACTTTTCGATCCGGCTTCGTGGCCATTGCAGGCCCGCCCAATGTGGGGAAATCGACCCTGCTCAACCGGATGATCGGCCAGAAGATCTCCATCACCTCGGCAAAGCCCCAGACTACCCGGAACCGGGTGATCGGGGTGATCCATCGTCCCAATGCACAGATCATCTTCATGGACACCCCCGGCATCCACAATGCAACCCGCACCCTGAACGTCCGGATCGTGGATGCGGCCTTAGTGGCCATCGGAGATGTGGAGATGGTTCTGCTGGTCATCGATGCCGAGCGGCCGGACCCGGATTCGGAAAAGCTTGCAGTGAAGCGGATCAAGAGCCGAAAGATCCCCGTGGTGCTGGCCATCAACAAGATCGACCTGGTCAAGCCCCCGGAGATCCTGACGATCATAGACACCTGGAAGGAGATCCATGATTTTGCGGCCATGGTACCGGTCTCGGCAATAACCGGGGATGGGGTGTCCGCGCTGATCCGGGAGATGGAAAAGGCCCTGCCCCAGGGCCCTCCCTTTTATCCTGAAGATGCCCTCACTGATCTGCCCGAACGCTTTATTGCGGCCGAGATGATCCGGGAGAAAGTCTTCCGGCTGACAGGCGAGGAGATCCCCTATTCCGTTGCGGTGACGGTCGAGTCCTTCAAGGAAGAGCCGAATGACAAGGGCGGGCTGATCCGCATCCATGCGAACATCCATGTGGAGCGGGATTCCCAGAAAGGAATTATCATCGGCAAGAAAGGGGCAAAACTCAAGCAGATCGGCGAGAGCGCGCGCATGGAGATCGAGCGGATGGTCGGGGTGCAGGTCTTTTTGAAGCTCTTTGTCCGGGTGCAGAAGAACTGGAGCCGGGACACCAAGGCCCTCCGCCGATTCGGCTATTGAAGTGATCCTGTCGTTCCACCCGATCTTCACCGGGGACCAGAACCGCCTCTGTGCGGGCCGGGAGCCGGATGAAGAAGATCTTGCCGCAATCCGCAGCGCAGATGCCGTGATCCTGCCCCAGGGATGCAGGGAATCCTTATATTTCATGGCAAAGGGCAACTGTCCCCGGGTCTTTCCCGATTATGAGGCCCGGTTCGCCTACCCGGACAAGCTCGGCCAGATCCGCCTCTTCCGAAAGACCGGAGTTCCCCATCCCCAAAGCCATCTCTTTTCCTCCACCAAAGATCTCAAGAGCCGCTATCCCTTACAAAAGCCTCCCCTGCCCCTCCCCTTTGTCTTCAAGTTCGCATGGGGCGGAGAGGGGGAGACCGTCTTTTTGGTTGAAACTTCCGAAGATTTTGAGAAAATAGTGGCACAGGCATCTGAATGGGAGGGGACCGGCCAGGCCGGTTTTCTGATCCAGTCGTTGATCCCCTGCAGGGGGCGCTCTCTGCGGGTCGTGGTCATCGGAAAGCGCCTCCTTTCCTATTGGCGGGTCCAAAAGGAATCCGAGGGCTTTCACACCGGGCTGAGCCGGGGAGCCGCGATCGACTGGGGGGCAGAGCCGGCGCTTCTTGGGATCGGCGCGAGCGCGGTACAGGAGTTCTGCAGCCGGACCAGGATAGACCTCGCGGGTTTCGATCTTCTTTTCCATGAAGCCGGGCCCGAGGTTCCGCTCTTTCTGGAGATCAATTACTACTTTGGCCGGAAGGGGATCGGCGGATCGGACCGCTACTATGAGATTCTTGAGGAGGAGATCCGAAGATGGCTGGAGAGCGGGGAGAAAAATGGGCAGGCCAATGGAGCAGGTCAGAGGAACGGATTGAAATTATTGAAATTAAAAAACGGATTGAAATTATAGATGAAGCAGGACCCCTACGCCACATTTATCGATGAAGCCGAACTGAAGCGGGAACGGGCAAAGGCCCGGGACCTGCGCGCATCTCAGTGGTGGAAGCGCAGATGCGCAAAAGGGATCTGCCATTACTGCGAGAAGAAGACGCGGCCCAACGAGCTGACAATGGATCATATTGTCCCGCTGGTGCGGGGAGGAAAGTCCACCAGAGGAAATATCGTTCCCGCGTGCAAGGCCTGCAACACCCGGAAGAAGAATCTTCTCCCAATGGAATGGACCGCATATCTTGACAGAATCCGAAGAAGAGACGGGCAAGAGATATGAACCCTCTCGATCCTGTGATTGTGCCGAAGATTTGATTGACAGGGAACCGCAGCTTTGGTTAATCTTTTAAAGTGAGAAAGCAAACCACTCAATTTTTTTAATCTTTACACCTGTTGAGAGGACATATGATGGGAGAACAGAAATTGATCCGGATGTTTTTGGCAATGGTGACTGCATTGGGGCTTCTCTTTCTGGCTGCGTGCGCATCCACACCGCCGCCTTCGGACAAGCTTGCCAATGTCGGTATGGCGATTCAGCGGGCCCGGGAGAGCGAGGCCCAAAAGTATGCCCCTTTAGAGCTGAAGCTTGCGGTTGAAAAGTATGAGAAGGCCAAAGATGCGGTTGAGGAAGAGGAGTATGAACGGGCCCGGCGCCTTGCGGACGAGGCGCTGATCGACGCGCAGCTTGCGGAATCCAAGGCCAAGGCCGAAAAGCAAAAAAAGATCGCTCAGGATATGCAGGAGAGTGTAGAGACCCTGCGGGAAGAGCTGAAGCGGAAGCCGTAATACCGACGGTTAAAAATTGACACCACAACGATGGACGGAGGTAAGATCATGAACCGGAGACATTCCTTTGGATATGGGATCGGATTCTTTCTGCTGGCGGTCGGCGCGGCGCTGATGCTCTTTGGGTGCGGTGGACCCGAGCGGAGTGCTGCCCTGGAGCGGGCAAGGGATGCCTATCTGCAGGCCGAATCCGATCCGGAGATAGCGCAGAAGGCCCCGGTGGAACTGCATGAGGCCAAGCGGACCATTGAAAAGGCTGAAAAGGCCGAGGAGATGGAGAAGAAAGAGCGGCTGGCCTATCTTGCCCAGCGCCAGGTTGAGCTTGCCCGAGCCGAGGCCGAGCGGAAGATGGCCGAGGAGAAGATGGAAAGTCTCTCCCGGGAGAACCAGAAAGTGCTGTTGGAGGCCCGGAGCCGGGAGGCCGAAGAAAAGGGCAGGGAAGTGGAACAGGCGCGTCGGGAGGCCATGCAGTTGAAGCAGGAGGCCGAGCAGAGCGCGAGGGAGGTGGAGCGAACCCGGCAGCAGGCGCTTGCGCTCAAACAGGAGGCGGAGCAGCAGACAAGAGAGGCCGAGATCGCGCGGCAGCAGGCCCAAAGGGCACAAGAACAGGCCCGGCAGTTTGCGCAGCGGATCGATGATCTGGAAGCGGAAAAGACAGAGCGTGGGCTGGTGCTTACTTTGGGAGATGTGCTCTTTGATTCGGGCAGGGCCGATCTCAGGGCCGGGGCAATGCGGGGGATCGATAAACTCGCGGCCTTTCTCATGGAATATCCGAACCGGAATGTTCTCATCGAGGGTCATACCGACAGCGTCGGCAATGATTCCTATAATCTCACCCTCTCCCAGCAGCGGGCCGATGCTGTGAAGATGGCGCTGGTCTCCCGGGGCATCGCACCGGGACGGATCATCTCCAAGGGCTACGGCGAAACCTTCCCGGTGGCCAGCAACGACACCAACCCGGGGCGGCAGCAGAACCGGCGGGTGGAGATCGTTATTCTGGATGAGGGGGTTTCGGGCAGGAGCATGATGCGGTATTGATCTTTCGGCAGAGGAATTCTCTTTGAAAAAGGGGATGCGGGTATCACGCCCCTCCCCTTTTTAAATTTCGATCTGTTGGAAAATTGACATTCGAGGATTGCCTCACCGCTTTTTTCGGCTTCCCGAATCACAATCTTTCCTTTGCAGTATTCATACTGGCCGGGATCGAGCCACTTTATGATCCGCTCCTCCGGCGTTTCACTCAGCATCTTCTTTGGGTTCTTCTTCTAAATCTATGGTCTCCTTTACGAGACTGCGCACAGATTCATTGAAAGTGGGAACAATAAAGCCATCTTCATCCTGTTCAAGGGGTATGGTTCGGGTCATCCCGTCGCTCTCATCGGTATTGAACTGATAGGCTCCGATATCGTCGGGCCGAAGGATCTCATCCTCCTTGTACCCCATTCCCAACAGCTTTTCCCGGTGTTCCGGCGTTGCCGCGATCAGGTTGTTGATCTGCTGGAAGAAGACATCGCTGTGGGTGGTCATCCAGACCGGTATTCCATTGTTGACGAGCTTCACGAGGTATTTTGCAAGAAGGCGTTGGGCATTGATATGGAGATGGGATTCGGGCTCCTCGAAAATGATGGAATCAATGGGATAGATATTGGCGTTCCCTTTCAAAAAAATGACCAGAGGAGCCAATTCACTCACCATAGAAGATGTCATATGAAAAGACAAGGCATGTTTTAAGAGATCAGGAACATAGTGGAAATCAGCGATAACAGGATTTTTCTTCTGTTCGATCTTTCCGCCGAGGATTTCCCGCTCTATGCGTTCGGCAATTTCTCTGCGCGGATCATTTCCATTTTCGGATTTCGATAAATCCATATGCAGCAGGAACTGCAGGAATCTTATGATGGGCAGCGGAAAATCACTTTTGACTTTTTTATCGAGCCCCCAGCTTTCCATCAGACCTGCGGTCAAGGTCTTGTAAGAGAGCATGAATCCGGTTCTGGAAGCGGGAAGATAAAGAGAACAATCGATTTCATGGAACAAAATCCATCGGACAAGGATCTGTAAAAATTGATCCGCAACTTTATCATCAGGAAAATCGGGTAAGGCGAATAAAGCGGAATGAGATCTGTAAATGATTTTGAAACGATCATCTGACAACCATTCAACGGTATAAGGAGGCATCCATTTTTCATCGATGGAAAAAAAATCTCTCCGATACGGATATCTTCTGAGGAAAATATCCTTTTTACCAGCATCTCTTTCAGATCTTTCAAATGGACATTGAAAAGATCCAACAGAGATTGAATGAGGGATCTGCTGATCCGTGATTCTTTTTTCTCATAAAATTCCTCTATCAACCGTTTGCATTCCCCGCCGGCATCCATTGCAGGTTTTTCCGTGACAAAAGGCCCCTCTCTGAGTTCCGAAAGCCCCCACAAAAGCGACGAAATATAGCTCTTTCCGGAGTTATTCGGCCCCACGAAAATCATCATCGGCGCAACCTTAATATCGGCCGCTTTTATCCTTCCAAAATCTCTGACATACAAGGTCCAGCGCGGTTCCACTATAATCTCCTGTCTATGTTCCCGAATTCATTCTTCCCACCACCGCAACCCACTCCGCCTCCCGGACAATCTCCAGCACTTCAATCCCCTGTTCGGCCATCTCCTTTGCCACGGGATCCGCATTGGCCTCGATGATCCCGGAGCCGATGAAGATGCCGCCCTCTGCACAGACCCGGCCGAGGTCCGAAAGGAGGCTTATAATAACATCCGAAAGAATATTGGCCGCGACGATATCGAACCGGCCCTCGACCTTGTCGATAAGATGACCCGCTTTCAGGGTAAAGCGCTCCGGAGGAATTTTGTTTCTGGCCAGATTCTCCCCGGCCACCTGAACCGCCACCGGGTCAGAATCGACCCCATGCACGGTTTCCGCGCCCAGCAGTGCGCCGGCGATCATCAGGATTCCGGAGCCGGTTCCCACATCCAGAAGATGATCTCCGGATTTTACATACTTTTCGATCATCCGGATACAGAGCATGGTGGTGGGATGGGTTCCGGTTCCAAAGGCCATCCCCGGATCGAGATGGATCAGCAGCTCCCCCTCCCCGGGTGTATATTCCCGCCAGGTCGGTTTGATCACAACTCTTTCACTTATCTTTCGGGGCCAGAAATACTGCTTCCAGGCATGGGCCCAATCTCCGTCATCCAATTCTTTTGAAACGATTCGAGTCCGGATGTTCAGGGACTTTTCCAATCGGGATAGCCCCTCTTGAATCCTATTCAGCCGGGCTTTGACATCTCCGGTATCTGCTCCGGTCTCTGCTCCGGTATCTGCAATGTATCCGATGACGGCATCATGATCCGCACCCTTTTGAACCTCCTGGGCCCAGTCTTCGGTAAGATCCTCCTCCCGACTCTCTACAACCACCCCCTGCAGCCCCAGATCATAGAAGAGATCCGAGATCAGATCCGTTGCAAGGGAAATGTCCGAGGCCTCGAAAATCACCCGTGTTTCGATCCATTTCATATGTTCATCCGAATGGTTTTGTATGGTTTCAAGGGTTGGCGGCTATCCGAGGACACCCTTGAAGAGCACCAGCATCCAGTAGGAGACGAGAACCAGGCCCAGGATTAGGCGGAGGGGGAGTTTTCTTTCTGTCTGCGCCTTTTGTCCGCCGGGATCGTTCGATGCACTATAGGTCTCCACATCGGCTTCGGAATCCCTTGCTTTGGCTCTCGGATCTGCCCCCACCGCCACAATGGAGAGTTCAAAGATCAGCCATTGGGTCACCACCAGCGCTGGCCCTGAAAACCTGCGGTCCGAAATCTGCCGCTCCTCTCCGGCCGGCACCGGACAGGAATCGAGATAGAAGCAGCCCACGGAAAAATCGGTCAGATGCCCCTCCCGCACCTTCTGGGCTGCGCTCAACCCTGCCGGTGTTCTGGAGAAGAAGACATCGCACTCCAAGACATTGTCTGCAATTTCAAAATTCCGTGCGCTCCCCAGGATGGCGGAGACCGTGGAGCGGTCATGGGAATCGAGCAGGGGAACCTGCCCTTTTCTCGGGATCATCACGCCGCTCATGAGGGTGATGACCGGGACAGGTTCTTTGAAATGGGTGGTATATCGCAGAATCGGCTCTTCGGTCTTGGCCACCACCCGCACAGAAAGCGTATTGGGATTGAAGGTTGCGGGCTTCGGAAACGCGGTGGGAAGAAATCGTTCCGACAGTCGAAGATACTCTTCGTAATCGAGTGTCATGGCGGATCACTTCCGTCGAAAAATCGTTCTTTGGGCGGATTGAAATAGCCGTACAGCAGTTTCGGGAATCTCGATCTGATCCGGTTCAGAAGATTTTCCATTCCAAGGGGCTCTCCGTGAGGCCCTCCGGCTCGGTCCATCTCCTGCCAGTAGCGCAGGGGATCGTAGTTCAGATTCCGCCACTGGATCATCCGGATAGGATATTCCTCTAAAAATCGAAGAAGCGCGTCAGCCTCCTCGGGCGTGTCGGTGAATCCGGGGCAGTTGAGATAGTTCAACGAGATGAACTTTCCCCGCGTTCCTGCATTCCCGATGCTTGTCATCACATCGGAATACCTATATCCCACGGGACGGAAATAGGCGGTGCAGCAGGGCTCGCGCACGCTGTTGATGCTGACACGGATGCTGTCCAGGCCCGCGTCCCAGAGCGGCTCCAGCAGATCGGGACGGCCCGCGTTGGTATTGATGTTGATGGTTCCGGCATCGGTCTCCTTCCGGATCAGGCGGATGGCCGGTTCGATCACATGCGCGGCCATGAGCGGGTCCCCCTCGCACCCCTGGCCAAAGCTGACAACGGCCCGCTTCACCCGTTTGATGTGGGTGAGGGCCACCCCCGCGATCTCCTCTGGGGTCGGGGTGAATCCGATCCGGTCCTGGCTGTGGGGGATCTCCCCCTCCTCCTGCTGGGAGATGCAGCCGAGACATCTGGCGTTGCAGGCCGATGCCGTGGGCAGCGGAGCCTCGAACCGGCCCAGAAAGAAGTTCTTGCCGGCCGGACAGCCGTACTCCAGCGCGCACCGCTCCAGATGGGCCCGGAGCCGGTTCTCCGGCAGGGTTTTCCGCATCTTTGCCACCCCCTTCTCCACCTTCTCCCGGGGCATGAGGCGGAGATCCTGACGCTTCTCCCAATCGACCCGCACCAGGGGGCTGTAAAATCCGTCCCCATGCCACCCGGCCGCGCCATAGGAGAAGAGCGGCAGAAATCCCGCGCCCTTTCGCTCCTCATATGCACAGACCTCTTTGATCACATACCCCGGAGAGTTGAAGGCCGCAACCGGAAAGAGCTTCTCCCCGGGTTCAAAGGGATTCTCCGAAAGCTGCTCGATCCGCTCCTCCCGGAGGTTGTAGACCAGGGGGCTCCGGTCCGGCAGAAGCATCAGCTCTCCGCCGTGGGGCAGAGGGATCGCATCGGAGACTGAAATGGGCGCGATCAGGGGCCCGGCCATGCCCAAGGCCGCATATCCGGGAAGATCGAAGATCTCCCCGGCCAAATTGGCCGCGACCGCAGTGATATAGCGCGTCTTTCCCATCAGCGGAAGATCCCCGCAGCCCGCTGCCAGAGAGACCGGATCAGCCCGACTTCCTGGCCCAGCCGCTCTTTTTGGGCCTTCAGCTCCGGATGCCACTGCCGAACCTTTTCATCGGCCAGATACTTCTCCACCAGCGCCAGATCCTCGTTTTCAGCGGAGAGCGCCTTTGTCAGACCCTGTTGATAATCGGCCGTTACCGTCAAAATGGTTTCCGGATAGAGGATGAAATGCTCCGGCTCCTTCTCCCCAACATCGAAGCTGCCGGCCGTTCTGCCGCGGCCCGGTTCGATAAAGAAAGATTGCGGCCGAAGGGGGTGGCGGGCCCGGGGCTCGTACAGGGAGGTTCTTCCGTACTGGCCGCTCCAGGAGAGGTTCAGGGTGACGAGATACCGGTTGTCAGAGCGGTTTTCCATCTCATAAAAAGCCTTGTATCCGTAGAGCCCCCCCTCTCCCTGGCCGATCTTTCCGTATTTGAAGGAATGGCTCAGGTGAAGGCCGTGCGCGGCCAGTTGATCCGCCACAATCCCGGTCTCCACAAGGATATCGGGATAGGAGGAGAGGATGGCCAGGACGCGGGAATAGCGCTCATCCCCCAGGCGGATCTCTCCCTTTTGGATGGTTCCCAGCCATTCCTCGAACCGGGCCAGGTTTCGGCCCAGGATCGAATACCGGTAGAGGTGGCGGTCATCCGTTGCAAAGATCGCATTTCCGGCCGCGGCCAGGGTCTCCCCGGCAACATTCATCTTTTCCAGAAGATCGAAGGTTTCGTAATCGTATATCCGGATGCCCTTGTTGTGGCGCATGGAGAGGATCAGGAGTTCCCCGCGCTGATCCGGCAGTAGCTTCTCATCGGTGACTATCAGATCCTCGATGGGCAGATCGGTCTTCAGTCGCCTTAGGGCCGAACCGTTCCGGAGATCCTGGAGCACCGCCTGATTCCCCCCATAGACAACGGCATCCCCATTGTGAAAATAGACAAGAGAATCCCCTGCCAGCGCCTTTTTGAAGGATTTCAGCGGAAGCTCTTCCCCCTCCCAGAGGAAGATCTCCTCTCCTCCGGCCCCCGCAATGGAGCCATCCATCACCAAAAGGGCTGTGATACACGCCTTCTGATTGAAATCGGCCCAGTCCTCGGTCTGCTCTCTGCTGGTGCGCAGGATTTGTGAAAAACCGAGATCCTCCATATTCCAGATATTGACGAGACCTCCGCAGGAGCCGATATAGAGCCGATCCCCGGTTGCTTGGATCGCGCCGATATAGTGGCCATCCAGAAGCTTGACCGTCCGGATCTCCCCGCTTTCGGTATCCCAGAGAACGGCCGTGTCCACATCCTTGTCGGACCCGCCCGAGATGACTGTCGATCTGAAAACGGTTCGGACACCGCCGTCGAAACGGGAGTATTCGATCTTCTGGATCGTATCGGCCAGATCCAGGGTCTCCGGCTCGAAGAGATAGGCTGCGCCGCCCGTCACCGTGGGGTTTTCAAAGATCCAGATCTTCCCGTCGATGAGAAAGGGGCGGCTGTAATAGACACCGGGAAGTCGATAACGATTCGCGTTGTGTGTATTGCCCCGCAGAATCCCCTCCATCTCATCCCACATCTTTAGGTTGGCATAGACCTCGAAAGGGATGGAATAGGGGCTCAATATTCCCTTTTCCAATGTATTGCGAATCTCCTCCCGCTTCCGGATCTCCCCGGCGTTGAGTTCCCCAAAGGCCGGAGACGCGAAAGAAAGGAGCAGGACAGACAAAAGCAGCCAGTTCATAAGGGTCGTCTTCTTCATTTTAAATATCCCTCAACAGGATCTCCCGATAGACATCTCTTGCCCGCCGAACAAGGGGGGCATGTTCCGCAATATCCTTGTATTTCAGAATAAAGGCTTCCAGTTCCCCCAGAGTCGGCTGCTGCAGGATCTGCTCCAGCCGCTCCCGGGGCCCCATGCCATCTCTTTCTTCTCTTTCTTCCGGAGCATTCCGAATCTCTTGGACCGGGGGAGGAGCAGCGGTTCGAGCATCCGAAGAGACGGGGGGAGAGACGGGGGAAGGGGCTTTCAGGGCATTTTGGCTCGGTTTTTCGATGCGGTTGCGGGATCGGGTCTTTGTTCTTTCCCGGACCGATGCGCTGCGGGACTCTGCCGCGTTCTCCCGGCTCATCCGGAGCCGCTTTTGGGCCGTCACGATATAGGGGGAGATGTCCGGGAGATATTGTCGCACCGGCTCGGTATAGGTTCTGCTGATCCATCCCCGCTCCGTGAGAATCCAGTCCCCCTGGACCCTTTTGGGAATCACTCGATCACCCTGCCGGTATTGGCCCAGCTTTTCGCTCTTTACGGTGCGCCCCGCACGGATATTGAGGCGGCTTGCGGTGATCTCGAAACCATTTTGAGAAAAGGGCTCGTACCGGTCTATGAAATCCCGGAGAGCTTGGGGGGAATCCCCCTGGATCGCATTGTACTCCTCCCTGGCCCGGGCCTTGAGCCGGGCCGTGACAACGGATCGGTAGTATCCGTCGGAAAAGCGGGAAAAATATTCCACATAGGGCCCCAGATTCCGGCCGTGGCCCGTCATGATCCGGGAGACCAGCTCATACTCCCGGGAAAGATTGTAGAGACGAAGCTTTCCCGGCCCGTCCGGGGACTGGGGGAGATTCCGGATGAAATCGTGCCGGGCCCCGGCCTCCAGCAGCTTTCGAAAGGTCTCGAAATTCTCGTTCTCATACGCGTGCTCCAGCGCGGTTCTGCCGCTGCGGTCCTCCGAGTCGAGGCTCGCGCCGCTGCCAAGAAGCGCGCTGATGACCTCCGGATTGCCGGACTGCGCCGCGGCCATGAGCGGTGTGCGGCCCTTGTCGTCAGCTTGATCCGCGCCCCCCTCCGCTTGGATCATCTTTTGAACCCTCTCCAGATCGCCTTTTCTTGCGGCCTCGTGCAGCGAGGTACAGGAGAAGACAAACAGAAGCGCCAGCAGCGCAGCCGCCCGAATCCCCAACTTCCATCCTGTTCCGTTTTCCGATCTCATCATTAAGAGCCTTTACATTTTTCCAAAATATCGTTAATACCTTATCCTTAGTCGAAACTGCAATTCATGTCAATTGTCAATGCAAAAGAGGAGCGAGCAAATTCCCATGAAGATCACCTCGGAAGTCTTTCAGGTGGGCGGCGGCGCGCACTCGAGCCCCGAGGATGGGGCGGTCTATCTTGTTTTTATGGAAGGAAAGGCCGCGCTCATCGATGCCGGCTACGGCCCCTCGGTTCCCCGGATCATCGAAAATATCCGCGGCTGCCGCGTCAAAACAGAGCAGATCGAAATCATTCTTCTCACCCACTGCCATTTCGACCACACAGGCGGCGTGCCGGGGCTGCGCCAGTGGACAGATGCGGCCATCGGGGCTCATGAACTGGACGCACCCTTTCTGGAATCGGGAAACAGCGCGGTGACCGCGGCCAGTTGGTACGGCCGTTCCGCAACCCCCTTTACCGTGGATCGAAAGCTGTCCGGCGCGGTTCAGGAGATCTCTTTGGGCCGGCAGCGCATCCACATGGTCCACATCCCGGGCCACTCCCCCGGCTCCGTGGCCTACTGGGTCGAGTCGGACGGGAAAAGGGTCCTCTTTGGCCAGGATGTCCACGGCCCTCTAGATGAGAGCCTGCTCTCGGACCCGGCGGCCTATAGAAAATCTTTGCAGATTCTCATGGATCTGGAGGCCGATATCCTCTGCGAGGGGCACTATGGCATCTATTGGGGAAAAGAGAATGTAAGGGATTTCATTAAGTCCTTTCTGGCCTGACGCAGGTGGGATTTTTCCAAAGGATCGGAAGGATGGTCCGTCCTTTTCAGCCGATATCCGCGTAGAATTGACCGATCCGGGAATAGCCGATCACCCGATGCGGGGTCCGCTTCTGGTCCATATCGCGGCCCATGACCAGACATGAGGCCGGCGCGGTACCGCTCAAACCTTTGAAATAATCGAGCCCCTTGAAAAAGTGCCGGGAGACGGTTTTTGAAGATTTGATTTCCACGGGAACGGGGCCAAGACCAGTCTCCAGGATCAGATCGACCTCATTTCCGGTTCTGTCTCGGAAGTAATAGAGATTGTCCCGAAGCCCCCGGTTCAATCGCTGCTTGAGGAACTCGGAGACCACGAATGTCTCGAAGAGCTGCCCCCGCAGCGGATGGGTCTCCATCTGATCGGACTTTTCAATGCCGAGCAGATGGGCCGCCAGGCCCGCATCGATAAAGTAGAGCTTGGGGGATTTGATGATCCTCTTGTTGAAATTGTTGTAATAGGGCTTCAGCAGAAAGATGATGAAACTGGCTTCTAGAATCGATATCCATTCGCTGATGGTTTTGCCGGTAACACCGATATCATTGGCCAGACTCGTGCTGTTCAGGATCTGCCCTGTTCTTCCGGCACAGAGCTTTACGAACCCATGAAACCGCATCAGATCCTTTACCTTCACCATCATCCGGACATCCCGCTCCACATAGGTCTCCACATACCCTGCGTGAAAGAATTCGGGCCGGATCTTCTGGTCGAAAATCCGGGGATAGAATCCGGTGAAGAGAAGCTCGTTCAGTTCGCTCTTTCCGGGCTCACGGATCTCGTCAAAGGAGAAGGGGAGGAGTTTCAACACCCCTGTTCTTCCGGCAAGGGATTGGGTGATATTCTGCATGGACTGGAACTGGTTGCTTCCGGTGAGAACGAACATTCCGGGACGGTTCTTCCTGTCCACGATGGTCTGGATGTAGGAAAGCAGCGGGGGGACATGTTGGACCTCGTCGATGATCGCGCCATCAGAATAGCGGTCTAAAAAGGCGCGGGGATCGGAGAGGGCAAACTCCCGGGTATCCATATCCTCTAAAGTGACATACTCCTTGTCCGGAAAGGTCATTTTCGCCAGCGTGGTTTTGCCGGACTGGCGGGGACCGGTAATGGTAATCACCGGAAAGGATGCAGCCATTTCTTCTAATACGGGTTGCGCATGTCGGGAAATCATCCGTTCACCTCGGGCGGAATTGTAGTACAACTCCTAATTTGTCAGCCCTTTCTTTCTTTGTCAATGGAAAAGCGGTGATGCAGCAAAAAGCAGAATACCAAAAGGCCTATGAGATCGCCATCCGCCTCCTGGCCCGAAGGGCCCATGTCTCGGCCGAGCTGAAAAAGAAGATCATGGAGAGGGGAATCGATGCCGGGACTGCGGAGCAGGTGGTCCGGGAGTGCAGAGAGCGGGGCTATATCGATGAGAAGTCCACGGCCCGGCTCTTCTTCGAAAGTCTTCGGGGCAAAGGATACGGCCCCAGGCAGATCCGGCTGCAGATGAAAAGACGGGGAATCGAAGCGGGGCTGATAGAGGAGATCTTTTCCCAAGCCCTCTTTCCAAAGGAGGCTGAAGAGGTCATTTTGGATGCCGAACCTTATGTTGAAATCGATGAAGCGCTGAAAGCTGCCGGGAAGAAGCTCTCGGCCTTGCATCGGGAGAAAGACCCGAAAAAGCGGCGGGAGAAGCTCTACCGGTTTCTGCAGTACCGGGGCTTCTCCCCTTCTGCCATATCGGAAGTCCTCCGAAAGATGCTCTCATCCTGATTGACCTGCGGCCTCTCCAAAAGATCTTTAGGGGCACGGAATTTGCCGATATATTGCTACCCCGATTCGATTATTCCTTTTGGAACAAGGATTCAAGTTTTGTAAGCGGAGTATCTGTATTATCCAAGTCCCTTATCCGGGGATCAGCCGCCCCTTGTTTCCCTCTTTCTCCTCGATCCCCTTGTGGATGACCATACTCTTTCCGATCCGCTTCCCATCTTTATAGACATCCGGATCATGCCGTCTTCGGCTTCCGCCTGTCGATCGAATCCTGCGATACCGATACTTCATATACGCCTTGAGCTGGGGATCACCCACCAGCACCGGGGAGTATTCAATGGGATCTTTTGCCTCGAGCTGCTGATCCAGCTTGTCCATGAACCCATTGATGATCCCGATGGCAAAGTCGGTCTTCCGGTGGAGGGTAAGCCCCTTGTCCCGATTGTACCGCTCCCATTCCGCGTCGATGAAGCGGGAGACAAAATCATGGACATAGGCGGCCATCTCTACATTCTGCTGTGTCCCGCTGATCTCCATGACCCGGCCCCGTTTTCCTTTTTCCAGCACAAAGATCGGAACCCAGATCCCCTGCACGAAATAGTGGTTGATGAGCAGATTGGCCAGAAGGGACTCATCCTGGCGATGGCGCAGTCCGGGGCGGCCGATACGGGTGGTGATGAAATCCCGGCGCTCTGTCCGGTTGAGCATATCCAGATTGTGCTTTGCAATAAGATCGTGCGCTTTTAGCATCGCGGCCTCGGCCTCATGGCGGTTGCTGCTCCGGGCCAGGGAGAGGAGTTTTTGAACCCGGCTCAGGATCTGATCGGCCGGGTCTTTGGGGCTCACAGACTGCTCCAGTCCCGGGAAGCGGCCAGCAGCCGCAGGGTCCGCGCGGAGCATATCGCAGGCCCTTCGGAAGGTCGGCCCGTGGGGAGTCTCGTCCGCGTCTCTTCCCAGCACGTCGGCCAGTTGATGTGCCATCTCATGCAGCATCACCTGCCGAACACTTTCCCAGGGGTGATGCAAAGCAAATTCCCGGCTGATGCAGATCTCCCCCCATTCTTTTGACCATTGGCCCACCCGCCGGGTCGTATCCGCCAGCCGAAAGATCGGCTTTTTCATCAATCTTCTCACTCCGGAATCGAGTACCCAGAGCCCCAGCTCCCATTCGCAGGAGAGTCCTTCCAGAATCCGCCGCTCCAGGGCGATCTGCACCGATGCCGCATCCGTTCCTTTTTCCATTTTCCTTTTGATCCCCTCCTTAATGTTCCTCTTCACTATTGGATCTCCGAGCCTCTTTTATCAGAAATCGAAATCGATTGCCAGTTCGAAACCCGTTCGAAACCGGTTCGAAAAAAAGGAATCGATGTCGGATAGGATAAGATCATTAACATTATACAATCAAACACTTACCTGCTTTTCCTTGACCCCGGCAGAAAAGATGCGTTACTCTGTTATAAGAGAAAAATAAAAAAAGGAGGTATAGCAATGGTAGAAAAATGCACACGGTGCGGATGCACAAAGATCGAAAAGGGCAAACTTCAAGCCACAGGCCGGGTCCACTTCTATCCCGAAGATGCCAAATTTCTCAAGGCAAAGACCACACCGGTTTCAGTGCGCGGCTTTATGTGCGTGGACTGCGGGAACATCGAACTGTTTGGGGATCAGAAAAAAGTGGACGAGCTGACCTCATAGCTCCACCTTCGATCCGGCAACATCCCGATCCCGGCAGATCCATATTTCCCATCCTGCCGGGACATCCTTTAAATATATCCTTCAAATACATCCTTCTGCAGATCTGAATACATACTCTCCCCTATTCTTTCCTCCTGATCCTCGGGCGTAAAATGGGTTGTGGAATGAACGTATTCACGCATTCAAACTCTAGATCAGGAGGAGACCCATGTTTCTGGAAATCATCCGATCCGAGGGACTGGCGCACCTGTCCTATCTCATCGGCGACGGCAACAGTGCCGCGGTGATCGATCCCCGCCGGGATGTGGAGGTCTATATCGAGACCGCACACTGCAAGGGCGCGCAGATCACCCACATCTTCGAAACCCACCGGAACGAGGACTATGTCATCGGCTCAAAGGATCTGGCAAGGAGAACCGGGGCCGAAATCTACCACGGCAAACAGCTCGATTTCAGCTACGGCAATCCAGTCTCCGAGGGAGATACCTTTGAACTGGGGGACATGAAGCTCAAGATCCTGCACACGCCGGGTCATACGGATGAGAGCATATCGATCGCGATCTACGACACCCAGTACGGCGACAAGCCGGTCGGGGTCTTCACCGGCGATCTCCTCTTCATTGGCCAGGTGGGCCGCACCGACTTCTATCCGGACCGGAAACAGGAGGTGGCCGGCCTCCAGTACGACAGCATCTTCAAAACCCTGATGCCGTTAGGAGATCAGGTGATCCTCTACCCGGCCCACGGCGCGGGTTCGGTCTGCGGCTCCGGTATGGCCTCCCGGGAATTTTCCACCCTGGGCTATGAGCGGCAGTTCAATCCGGCCCTGCAGCAGGACCGGGAAGGCTTCATCGAGAGCAAGGTGAGCCAGAAGCCTTACCAGCCCCCCTATTTCCGAATGATGGAGAAGTTCAATCAGGAGGGGCCCCCGCGCCTGGACATGCTGCCCCGGCCCAAGCCCTGTCTTCCGGGCGCGTTTGAAAAGCTCATTGAAAAAGGCGCGCAGGTACTGGATCTGAGAAGCCCCGAGGCCTTTTCCGGGGCCTATGTTCCGGGAAGTTATGCCATGTCCGCGGGAATGCTGCCGGGTTTTGCCGGATGGTTTCTCGACTATGAAAAAGATATCGCGCTGATGGCCAATGACTGCAACGAGGTGGACAAGGCCGTGAAGCTCCTCATCCGGCTCGGATACGACCGGATTGTCGGCTATCTCGACGGCGGAATGGAGACCTGGGAGACCTCGGGCCGGGATTACGGCCAGATCCCGTCGGTCTATGCCGGAGACATCCGAAAGCTTCAGGAAAAGGGATATCTTCTGCTCGATGTCCGGGAGATCGAGGAATGGGAATCTGGCCACCTCAGGGACGCGCGGCACATCTATGTGGGAAAACTGCCGGATCATCTGGACGAACTGCCCAGAGACCGCCCCATTATCACCTTCTGCGGCAGCGGGAGAAGGGCCATCATCGCAGCCTCCATCCTGAAACAGAGGGGCTTCGACCATGTGGAGAACTCCCTTGGCTCCATGGCCGCATGCCAGAAGTCCGGATGCCAGATCGTTTCTTAAGGAGGAATTTATGCGGGTAAAATCATATGGTTTTCGTTTCATGACGGTTCTTCTGCTGGCCGGGGCACTGCTGTTGATCGGTGGCGGACTCAGGCCCTCTTGGGCCCAAGACGGAGAGGCGGCCGCGATCTATAAGTCCATGGGACCGGTCGAGACCGAAGGCAATCTCCTGACCCGAAAGCGCTGGTCCCCTTACACCACCGGGATCGCCATCGGCGCGCTGAGCTGGCTCGCGTTTCTGCTCATAGGCAAGGGGCTCGGAGCTTCCAGCTCCTATGCCAAAACCAGCGGAATGGTGGAAAAGGCCGTCAAGGGAGAAAAGGTTTATGAGATCGAGTATTATCAGGAGAAAACTCCTAAGATCAATACCGGATGGATGCTCGTCTTCGGCATCATCATCGGCGCCTTTCTGTCGGCACGGCTCTCCGGCGACTTTCAACTGACCGCGATTCCGCCCCTCTGGAACGAGATGTTCGGAGACAATGTGCTGATCCGGATCATAGTCGCCTTCATCGGCGGCATGGTACTGATCATCGGAGCGAGATGGGCCCGGGGATGCACCAGCGGACATGGGATCACCGGAACCCTCCAGCTTGCCGTCAGCAGTTGGATGGCGCTTTTTGCCTTCTTTATCGGCGGAGTGATCACCGCCTATATTCTCTATGCGGTCTCGGCTTTATAGAAAAGGCTACAGACTGAAAAAGGATTCAGGAGAGAGAAATGCTTGATAAACTGCACGAAAACAGACCGGCACAGCTCATCATCGGTCTTTTCATCGGAATCCTCTTCGGCTTCTTTCTGCAGAAGGGGCAGGTGACCAGATACGAAGCCATTGTTGGCCAGTTGCTGCTGATGGATTTCACGGTGATGAAGGTGATGCTCACCGCAATTCTCACCGGGATGATCGGGGTCTATTCCCTGCGGGCAATTGGCATTGTGGAACTCAAGATCAAGCCCGGCTCATGGGGCGCGACCGGCATCGGCGGGCTCATCTTCGGCGCTGGCATGGCAATTCTGGGCTACTGCCCCGGAACCACCACCGGTGCGGTGGGCCAAGGATCATTGGACGCGCTTGCAGGCGGCATCACCGGGATGATCGTCGGCGGCATGGTCTATGCCCGGATCTACCCGAAGATCAAGGACAAGATCCTGCAAAAGGGCGACTTTGGAAAGCTGACCCTGCCGGAATGGTTCCACGCCACCATCCCCGAGGCCGTTGTGGGGGTTATCATGATCGGCCTCACGGTATTTGCAGCCCTTGAAATCGCAGGACTATAGACGAGCTGGGAGACTATAGTTCAGCTCTCCCCCAACTCCTTCTCCTTCACCTCGTGGATCACCTCTTTCTGGAGCTTTTCCAGTTCAGGGCCCAGATCCACGGGGTATTCGGCCGGATCTTTCAGCCGCCGGTACCGCTCATCGAGCCGATTGATCTCGTCTGATAACCGCTCCCGGATCTCCGCCAATTCTTCCTTATCCCCCAAACGCTTCCCCTCCCGCATAACCGGCTTCATCAGAGCATCGGCTCCTTCAATCTTCTCCTCTCTCAGTGCGATCCAGTCTCCGGAGAGGCGCCCGTTCTCCCGCTTCCGAAAGACCTGTTTGGGCGCAACCAGAGTCTTTTTCCCGCTGCTCAGTTTCAGAACCGGCCGATCCTCATACTGGACCAGCTTATACGCGATATCCGTATAAGGCGCATCCGCGGAGACGCCCATCTTTGTCCCCACACCGAACGCGTCGATTTCAGCTCCCCTTTCCAGCACATCCGTGATCTTGAACTCGTCAAACCCGCCGCTGGCAAAGATCTTCACATCCTTTAACCCAGCATCATCGAAGATCTTCCGGACATCCTTGCTCAACTCGGCCATGTCGCCGCTGTCGAGCCGCACCCCGCGAAGCTGATGCCCCTTCTCTGCCATCTTCTTTCCCACCTCAACAGCCTTGTGTGCGCCCTGAATCGTGTCGTAGGTGTCGATGAGAAGAACCGTGTTGTCGGGAAAGGTCTCGGCAAAGGCATGAAACGCATCGATCTCTTCGGAAAAACTGGTGACAAAGGAGTGCGCCATCGTGCCCGATGTGGGAACCCCATAGACCTTTCCAGCCAGCAGATTGCTGGTTCCGGCAAAGCCGCCGATGAAACTGGCGCGGCCCAACTGCAGACCCGCGTCTGTCCCTTGGGCCCTCCGCAGGGAGAAATCGACCAGCCGCCGCCCCTGGGCAGCCTGCACGCACCGCGATGCCTTGGTGGCCAGACTCACCTGAAGGTTGATCGCGTTGATCACAAAGGTCTCCACCAGTTGCCCCTCGATGATGGGAGCCGTCACCTCCAGCACAGGCTCATCCTTGAAAAAGAGCCGGCCCTCCGGTATGGCATGGACATCTCCGGTAAAGCGCATCCCACTGAGATGGTGCAGAAAATCATCGGAGAAATCCCCATCCTGGTTCAGGTAATCGAGATCCTCTTGATTAAAATGAAATTCCTCCAGAAAATGAAGCACCCGCTCCAGCCCTGCGCTGACAAAATAGCCCCGATTTTCAGGATACTCCCGGATAAAGAGGCTGAAGGTTGCCGGCGCTAACATCTTATTTTTGAAATAGGCTGCGGCCATCGTAAATTCATATCGGTCCGACAGCAGGGCAAGGTTTTGAGCTTCGGTCTCCATAATGCCTCCTTTTCTGGATATAGAAAAATGAATTAAATATCAAAACTATATCGAGCAGAGGAGGAATGGCAATAGGGGGAAGAATGTATTTGGGAAGAGATTTGCGGGTAAATCCAAAAAAACGGAAGGGACAGCAACAGTGACCGCCCCTCCCAAAAGGCTTACAACATCTCGATCACGCAGGCCATGGAGACCCCGCCGCCGCCGCAGAGGGTGGCCATCCCCAGGCTTTTGTTCCGCTTCTTCAGGGCGTGCATCAGCGTCACCATGATCCTTGCGCCGGTGGCTCCCACCGGATGGCCCAGGCCGATCCCGGAGCCGTTGATGTTGGTGATCTCCCGCTTCAGGCTCAGATCCCGTTCGCAGCCGATATACTGCGCGGCAAAGGCCTCGTTCACCTCAACCAGCTCGAAATCCCCGACCTTATAGCCGCTGTTCGCGGTCAGATTCCGCACCGCAGGCACCGGAGAGAGCCCCATAATAGATGGATGGCACGCGCCCCGGCTTGTGGCCCGGATTGCGGCAATGGGCGTCAACCCCAGCTCCTTGGCCTTGTCAGCCGACATGATCACCATTCCCGCG
Organism: Desulfobacteraceae bacterium; assembly: GCA_011390345.1. GTDB lineage: Bacteria > Desulfobacterota > Desulfobacteria > Desulfobacterales > JAABSP01 > JAABSP01. The sequence continues at coordinate 21,811 of JAABSP010000042.1, read as the reverse complement.
GAGCCGTCATTGATGCCGCTGGCATTTCCGGCCGTCACCTTTCCGATCTTTGGCACGAAGGCAGCCGGCAGCTTCGCAAGCTGCTCCATTGTCAGGCCGGGCCGGAAATGCTCGTCCTTTTCAAATACGATGGCCGGCTTTTTCCGCCGGGGAACCTCCACCGGCACGATCTCTTCGGCAAAAGAGCCGTCATTGTTAGCCCGCTCGGCCTCGTTGTTGCTCCGCACCGCCACCTCATCCATCTCCTCCCGGCTGATGTCCATGTACTGCGCGATGAACTCCGCAGTGTGGCCCATGATATAGGGCTTCCCCACGAACATGCTCAGGGGCGGCTGGGTCTCGTCCACGGGCCCATCCTCGGGATGGGGAATCACATGGGAGCCGCAGTGAAGGGCATGGATCATCGCATCCTTGAAAAGCCCATCCTGCAGCCGGCATCCCCATCTTGCCCCCGGAACCTCATAGGGCGCGCCCGACATGTGCTCCACCCCGCCCGCGAGGATCACATCGGCCATCCCTGCCTGAATCATGGCCATGCCCGAGATCACGGCCTCCATACCCGAGATGCAGACCCGGTTGATGGTCGCGGCCGTCACCGAATCGGGAATCCCGGCAAGCAAGGCCCCCACCCGGGTGACATTCAGGGTGTCCGATGGCTCCAGACAGCAGCCGTACCGGATATCATCGATGATCCCGGAATCGATGCCGGCCCTGCGCACCGCCTCTTTCATGGTGATGCTGGCAAGAGTTGCCGCATTCAAATCCTTCAACGTGCCGCCGAACTCGCCGATGGCGGTCCGGCAGGCCGAAACGATTACAACATCTTTCATTCCAAATCTCCTTTTGTCTATCGATTCTTCGATTCATTCAAAGGGTGACTCCTACGCTATCTCCGATGCACTGTCAAGCCCCGATCTTCACGATTGCAGCTTGACACCAGCCCGCTTTTTGGGATATTCCATATTCTATTATAGTGGAATGAACCCCAACACCGGGAGGAAAAAATGAACAATCTCAACATCGTCTCCTTTGGCGCAGAAGACATCGAAAACGTGCTGGCAAAGATGGATCAGAAAAACCTGGATGGACTCCCCTTCGGTGCGATCCAGCTCGACGGTTCGGGAAAGATCCTCTCCTACAACGCCACCGAGGGCGTCATCACGGGCCGAAAGCCTGAAGAGGTGATCGGGAGAAACTTCTTCGACGATATCGCGCCCTGCACCAAGCGGCCCGAGTTCTACGGCGTCTTCAAAGAGGGGGTGAAGCAGGGAAAGCTCAACACCATGTTCGAATACGTCTTCGACTACAAGATGAAGGCCACCAAGGTGAAGGTCCACATGAAAAAGGCTTTGGTGGGCGACAGCTACTGGATCATCGTCAAACGGCTGCTCTGACATCTGTGGAAGAAATCGAACTCCCCCCATCGGCTATCCTTCGGACCCTTGCGGACATAACCCATCACCTCCTGAACGGTGGCCGAGGGGGGAACGAAGAACTACCGCCGCCCTGGGAATGGGACGAAAAGACTCCGGTGGGCAAAGGCGGTCTCGAAGCCGATTCCATCGAGCGGCTCACACTTTGCGCCGGCATAAACCGGATGTACCACCTCCACGAGGCCGGCATCGAGGATTATCTTCTCCGGGCAAAGAGCATCGGAGAGTGGGCTGAGATCGTCGCAGAAGGCCGAAAGCGCAATTCCAAAGCCATCACCTTCACCACATCGGGGACCACAGGAGAGCCCAAACCCTGCGCCCACTCATGGGCCGGACTTCTCCAGGAGATCGATTTTCTCCAAACCCTCTTTCCCCGTACCCGGCGGATCATCCGCACCCTCCCCTGCCATCACATCTACGGCTTTCTCTTCACAATCCTTCTGCCGCTTCAGATGAAGATCCCGGTACTGGATCTCCGGGGAAGAAGTTTTTCCGGTTTGGCTTCAGGCGATCTCATCGTCTCCTTTCCCCTTTACTGGCGCTATCTTGTCGATTCAGGAATTCCCTTTCCCAAAGAGGTTTTCGGCGTCACCTCCACGGCCCCCTGCCCCGAAGAGCTTCCCGAGCAGTTGAAATCCCAAAACCTTCAGAGACTCACCCAGATCTACGGATCATCCGAAACCGGCGGCATCGGCCATCGAACCGAACCCGAATCCCCGTTCCAACTTTTCCCCCACTGGAAAAGGGCCGGAGAGGAAAAGCTGCTGCGAACACTTCATGACCCAAAAAAAGAAGAGCCGGTCACACTTCAGGACCGGCTCAACTGGATGGCAGAGGATCGGTTTCTGGTTCTGGGAAGGCGGGACTGCTGCATTCAGGTTGGGGGCATCAATGTTTCCCCAGAAGCCGTTGCAGAAAAGATCGGTGGGCATCCTCTTGTGGAAAGCTGCTCGGTCTGGCCCGGCAGCCAGAAGCCGGAACCCCGCGTTTCAGCAGAGATCATCTTACAAAAAGGCATCTCCCCCATACCGGAAGTCAAAAAAGCCCTCCGGCAATGGCTCCGGGAAAACCTCCCCCCGGCCCAGCGCCCGACGGACATCTCTTTCAAGCCTTCTTCCGAGTTCTGAACTCAGCCCATCGCCCCTTTCATCATTTCCGTCTCCTGAAACCCAGCCCATCATCCCTTACGTCATTTCCCTCTTCTGAACCTCAGTCCATGGTCCTTTATGTCGTTTATGTCCTTTGAGTCATTTGTCCTTTCAATCAACCGAAGAAAGCCCCAGAATCTCAACCATCTGTTCCAGCCGCGTAATATGAAAATCGGCCTGAAGATCTCGGTTATCATAGGCCACAAAACAGATATTTGCGCCCTTGGCCGCGGCCTCATCCACCGAAGAATCCCCCAAATAGATCGCCTCATGGGGCCCAACCCCGAAATGCTCCATCACCCGAAAAAGCTGCTCCGGATGCGGCTTTGGCCGCTTTACATCCCGCGCGGTCACAATCAGATCAAAAGCATCTGACAGCTCAAACGCCTCCACCACCCGGGGCATGGTATCTGACCGGTTGGTCGCCACAGCCGTCTTGTACTCAGGCTTCAGCCTCTTTATCAGCGCCATCAGCCCCGGCTCGATTATCATCTCCGGAATAAAGGGATCATATCCCATCTCCTTCCGGTACTTCTGAGCGGCCTCGAACTCCTTCTCGTCCGGAAAGAGGTGCGCAATGGACTCGTCTGCCGTATGCATATGGACATAGGCAAACTGCTCCCCGGTCATCTCCGGCTTGTTGAATCTGGCCAGCACCCGATTGTAATAGGATTTATTGGCCTGCACAGTATCGAATAGAACCCCGTCGCAGTCGAAGATCACAACCCTGATCGAATTCATGTTCATTGGAGATATTCCATAAAAAAACCGGCGCGCGGGAGAGCCCGAAAAAAGGGCTTTACGCGCGCCGGAAAATGTTTTTTTAAATATTTCGGAAAAACAGACCTTCCCGAAAAAAGCTTTTGCCTTACAAGTGCTTTACGAGCCCTTCTGCTCCACCACCGGCTCAAAGATGTTGCCGTAAACACTGATCCGAATCTCCGGCTTCATCTTGCTGTCGGTCTTTAAAATCACCGTATCGAAATACCGGCTCTTCTCCTGCCGGAGGTTTTCGATGGTCAGGACATATCCCTTCTTCTGCCCCTGCTCGGTCTCTTCGAGCAGGATCTTGATATCCCCCTCCTTGTTGATCTGCACATCGGTGATCTTGAAAGGATACTTCTCTTCGGGAAAGATCGTCACCTTCTGGATCACGGGCTGCCCCGCGGGGCCATTCAACCGCACCCGGGTCTGGGAGATGGAGGCGAACTTCTCCACCTGACCCATAATGGTCAGGGTGAGCCTGCTGTTCTTCGGATCATTGGTATGAACCGTGGCAGACTTTTTCAGGGTTCTGCCGCCGAATCCATTGGTATTGACCTTGAGCTTGACTGTTCCCTCGCCGCCGGCGGGGATCTGCCTCGTGTAGGAGGCCGCTGTACACCCTCAGCCGGTCTGGACTTTTTGAATCTCCAGCGGTGCGGTCCCGGTGTTTTTGATCACAAAATCATGGATCACCTCATCCCCCTCCACCGTGGGAGGGAACTGGAACTCTGCATCGGGAACCACTGCATCGGGGGCCCCCTGACCCTCCGCATCCGCTGCCCCGAATGCGGCCGATGCAAAAAGCGCGATGAAAAGCGTCATCGCAAGAGCGCATATTTTTCTTTTCATACCTGCTACTCCTTTTTCAATTCTCTGGTAAAGTTTTTCGGCCATCTTTAAAAAGACGGCTTTTTCGGATAATTAACCTTAACCTGCATGGACATTTGCCATATGTGCAGTTTATCCATCTAAGGCCGGGGAGTCAAGAGCCATCTGAACCGTTTCAAAAAGAGCATTGACCCGGGAGTCTTTTTAGGCTATAGAGAATCGAAAATCTGCGGGCAGAAGCCGGCAACCTTTGGAAACGAACGCAGTAAACTATCGACAATCAGAATCAAAAGCGACATCCGGACCACGAAGGTCATCCGTATCATGAAGGTGCGGGCTGAAGTTCGTGGTTTTTTTTGTCGGAAAAAGGAGAAAATCGTGAAAAAAGGAATGTTTTTCGGGCTTCTGGCAGCAGTTCTGGTTCTTCTTTCCACAGGCGCGGCAAATGCGCACTTCGGGATGCTCATCCCGTCCGACTCCATGGTGATGCCGGAGGAGGAGCGGGCCGTTCATCTGATCCTCGCGTTCACCCACCCCTTTGAGGGGATCGGCATGGAGATGGAAAAGCCGAAAGCCTTCGGAGCCTATCTGGACGGAGAGAAGACAGATCTCACGGATCGGCTCAAAAAGACCAAGGTGATGGACAATACCGCATGGGAGGCCGACTACCCCCTCAACCGACCAGGCGTCCACACCCTTTATATGGAGCCCGCGCCCTACTGGGAGCCGGCCGAAGACAGCTTCATCATACATTACACCAAAACCGCTGTGGCCGCATTCGGCGATGAGGAAGGATGGGACGCTGAAATCGGATTGAAGACCGAGATTGTCCCCCTGGCCCGGCCATTTGGTCTTTATGCCGGGAACCTCTTCCAGGGGATTGTGAAGCTCGACGGAAAGCCTGTCCCCTTTGCCGAGGTGGAGGTGGAGTATTACAATCAGGACGGAAAGGCGATCCCGGAGACCGACTACATGATAACCCAGATCGTCAAGGCCGACGGAAACGGCCTCTTCTCCTACGCTCCCCCTGTGCCGGGATGGTGGGGATTTGCCGCGCTGAACAGCGCAGATTATACCCTCCCCCAGAACGGCCAGGAGAAGGCCGTGGAACTGGGCGCAGTGATCTGGGTCCGGTTTACGGAATGGAAGACAAAATAGCAGAAACAGGATAAGGAACCCCGAATGCATATCGCAGAAGGCGTACTCTCGGGTCCCGTCATCGCGGCTGGCATGGCCGTTGCCGGGGCCGGCACAGCCATCGGGCTGAAACAACTCGATTTCGACCGGATCGCCCAGACCGGCATCCTGTCGGCCTCCTTTTTCGTGGCCTCCCTGGTCCATGTGCCGGTGGGCCCCTCCAGCGTCCACCTCATCCTCAACGGGATCGTGGGGCTGATGCTCGGATGGGCCGCATTCCCCGCGATCCTGGTGGCGCTGGTGCTTCAGGGAATTCTCTTTGGATTCGGCGGCATCACCACACTGGGGGTCAACACCGTGATAATGGCAGGACCTGCGGTGATCTGCCATTATCTCTTCGGCTTCATGATTCCCAAAAAGCCCCCGATCTCCCTTACCGCGGCATTCGGCTGCGGCGCGCTGTCGGTCTTTTTTGCGGCCATCTTTGTGGGGCTTGCCTTGGTCTTCACCCAGGAGAGTTTTATAGAGGTCTCCGGCGCTGTTGTCGCGGCCAATCTGCCGGTGATGATCATCGAGGGAATTATCACCGCCTTCTGCGTGGCATTTTTAAAAAAGGTGCAGCCTTCGCTGCTGCCCGGTTATCCCGGATAATTCGAACAGGTAATTTGACCGGATGATTCGACCGGATGATTCAATCTGTTTTTACCGATGGGGAAAAAGAATGCAGATTATACCAAAGTTCATATGCCATCGGGCCGCGGCACGGTTTCTGATCATCATCGCGGTCATGCTGACGCCTCTTCCGGCCAACGCCCACCGCATCACGGTCTTTGCATGGGTGGAGGGCAGCACCGCGCATGTGGAGAGCAAGTTCAGCGCGGGGAAAGGGGTCAACGAGGGAAAAGTGACGGTGACGGCCCCGGACGGAACAATTCTGGTCACGGGAAAGACCGATAAAAGCGGAGCCTTCTCCTTTGAGATCCCCCGGCGAACGGAATTGACCGTCACGGTCTCCGCGGGATTGGGACATCAGGGAGAATGGACCATCCGGCCCGAAGAGATATCCGAAACCGACGGGACCGCAGATCCAACTGCGATTATTGAAAGATCAGAACCCCTTCTGCCCGCGACTTCAGCATCGGAAGAAATCCCAATGCCAGAACCCGGGCCGTCCCCTGGCCTCAGCCGAACCGAGATCCGGCAGATCATCGAGGCGGCCATGGAAAGAGAATGGGAGAGACGCCTGGAGGGAAAGCTCGATGAGAAACTTGCACCACTGATGCGGTTTCTGGCGCAGCAGGAGATGAAAGGACCCACTGTTCAGGATATCTTTGCCGGTATCGGCTATATTTTCGGCCTGGTGGGGGTTGCGGCCTATGTGGCCTCCCGGCGGAGAAAGCCGGCTCAGGAAAGGCCGGAAGGACCAAAAGGACATAAAGGACCGGAAGTGCCGGAAGTGCCGGAAGTGCCGGAAGGACTTAAAGAAGAGGAGGAGTTCGGCGCATGATCGACGAACCCTTTGCCGCGGGTAACTCCCCCATACATCGGGAAGACCCCCGCTCCCGGGTGATTCTTGCCACCCTTTTCTCCTTTGTGGTGGCGCTCTCCCAGGCATTTGCCACTCTGGGAGCGGCTTTGATCTTCGCTCTGGTGCTGGTCATCGCGGCCCGACTCGATCCCAAGAAGCTGATCAAAAGGCTGCTTCCGCTCTGGCTCTTTCTGATCCTGCTCTGGCTGGTGCTGCCCCTTACCACGACCGGAACTCCGCTTTTCAGGATCGGGCCGCTGGCCGGGACCCGGGAGGGGATCATTCTCTGCGCGCAGATCACCCTCAAGTCCAATGCGATCCTGCTGGCCTTCACCGCATGGGTGGCCACCATGAATTTCGCCAAATTGGGCCAGACCCTGGACCAGCTCAAGGTTCCGGAGAAGATCGTCTATCTGCTCCTGCTCACCTACCGATATATATTTGTGATCGAGGCCGAGTATGGGCGACTGTTGCGCGCGGCAAAGATCCGGGGGTTCAAGCCCGGCACGAACCTGCACACCTACAAGACCTATGCCTATCTGCTGGGAATGCTCTTTGTGCAGGCCTCTGCCCGGGCACAACGGGTGCATCAGGCCATGCGCTGCCGGGGGTTTCAAGGAAAATTCTATTCTCTGTACCGATTCGAAGCCAAAACCGCAGACTGGATCGGCGCTGCGGTTCAACTTGCAATAATGGCCCTGCTCATAGGAATCGAATGGAAGATCAACAGCCCATTGTAAAACTCGATAATATTGCCTTTGGCTATCCCGGCGGCACACCCATTTTAAAAGAGCTGAGTCTTGCGGTCTATCCCAAAGAGCGGATCGGCCTATTAGGCCCCAACGGATCGGGCAAGACCACCCTCTTTTTCATCATCATGGGTCTGCTGCGCCCCACGGCCGGAACCGTTGAGGTCTTTGGCAGCCGCCTCTGGGAGGAGAAGGATTTCTCCGACATCTACCGAAAGATCGGCCTGCTTTTCCAGGATGCGGATGACCAGCTCTTCTGCCCCACCGTCTTGGAGGATGTGGCCTTCGGCCCCCTCAACATGGGCAAGAGCCGGAAAGAGTCCATCGAGATCGCGCGAAGCACCCTGGCCGATCTTGGGCTGGAGGGATTCGAAGACCGTATCACGCACCGGCTCTCGGGCGGAGAGAAACGATTTGTCTCTCTGGCCACGGTTCTTGCCATGGAGCCGGAGATGCTTCTTTTAGACGAGCCCACAACCGGTCTGGACGCACGAACCAGGGAAAGACTCATGGATCGGCTGGCTCAGTTGGACATCGCCTATCTTCTCATCTCCCACGAGATGGATTTTCTGGCCGACACCACCGACAAAGTACATGCAATGGAGGGGGGAAAGATCCTGACCGATACAACAGTCAAGCTCCACCAGCATGTTCATGCCCATATCCACGGCTCCCATCCCCATGAGCACAAATAGATCATGCGACGCTTCTTTATTTCCCCGGAGAAGTTCCCCTCCCCTGCGGAGAGCACAGAAGAAAAGCAGCTTCTGGAAATCATCGGGCAGGAGGCCAACCATCTCAAAAATGTCCTGCGATTGGGCCTCGGGGAGCGGGTTCTCCTCTTCGACGGCACAGGATGGGAGATCAGGGCGGAAATTCTAAAGATCGAAGGCAGCGGTGTAACCGTACAATGCCTTTCAACCGGATATCAAACCGGAGAATCCCCCATCGAGCTGGCCGTAGCCCAGGGCTTTTTAAAAGAGAAGAAGATGGAGGAGTTGATCCGCCCCCTGACCGAGCTGGGCATGACCCGATGGATGCCCTTTTTTTCGAGCAGAACGATTCCCAAGCTCGATGCAAAAAAGGTCGATGCCCGCCGTCAGCGCTGGGAGAAGATCGCGCGGGAGTCCCTGAAGCAGTGCCGCAGGAGCCGCATTCCGAAAATGGACCCGCCGATCCCCTTTGAAGCGCTTCTGGAAAAGGCGAAAGACTACCAAACCCGCATCCTCTTCTGGGAGACCATGCCCGAAGATGACCAGCCGGCAGATTTATTGGATCTAAAGGAGAAGAATCCGGGAAAAGGCTTTTTGATCCTTCTGGGCCCCGAAGGCGGGTTAAGCGCGGAAGAGGCGGCAATGGCCGAGGCATCCGGATTTCTGCGGGTCTATTTGGGCCCCCGGATATTGCGGGCGCAGACCGCAGCCATCACCGCTGCCGCCCTGATCCAATATATTTTTGGGGACCTGCGGCAAAAAAATCTTGACAATGAACCGCAGAAGGGGTAAATATTTATTCTTGTCTGCGCCGAGGTAGCTCAGTCGGTAGAGCAGGGGACTGAAAATCCCCGTGTCGGCAGTTCGATTCTGTCCCTCGGCATCTTAAAAATCAAGGGGTTACGGTTCTTTCCGTGAGCCCTTTTTTTGTTGATTTTTCCCCAGCCCCCACTATCTGCCCAAAGTAAACCGATGATTACAGATCAATGATTGATAATTAAGGATTACGAATCCTTTATCGCCGAGCTGGTATACGTCAACCGGCAAAACCGGGTTGAGGAGATCGAGGCATCCTGAGCCCCGATCTTCCCCTTGCCCCTTCCTCTGCAGGTCTGGGCGTTTTTCCTATCCGCTGATATCGAAGACCCGGCTCTCCTGTTCCCCCAGCTCGATCACTTCTCCATTGCAGCCGACCTTGATGGGATAGGCCCTTGCCCGCAGTGCGGTGACGGTCAATCTTTCCGTTGTGACCTCCACCTTGAGAAAACAGCCCCGGTACCGCACCTGAAGGCTCAGCCGGTCCAGCTCCTCCGGCAGGCAGGGGTCGAACCAGACCACGTCCTCCCGGCCCATGATGCCGGTGTAGCCCCGCTGCATCTGGTCCACTGTCCCGGCCATCGCGCCGAGATGGATGCCCTCGGGGGTGGTTCCGCCCTGGATATCCGCGACATCGCTGCATAGCGCATCGTTGAAGAGTTCCCATGATCGGGCCCGGTCGCTTCTTGACAGCACCCAGGAGTGGACCATCCAGCTCAGGGTGGAGCCGTGCGCGGTCCGCTTCAGGTAATAGTCGATGTTCTTCGGGATGGTCTCGTACTCGAAGGGGTAGCCGAGCCTTTCGAATATCTCCGAGATTTCCTCGGCCGGGAGGAGGTAGAAGAGCATCAGCACATCGGCCTGCTTGGAGAGCTTGTACCGGTTCGGAGAGTCATTCTCCGATTCCAGAATCCGGTCCAGGCGCTGGATATCGCCGTACTTCTCCTTATACCCCTCCCAGTCGAACTCCTCGAGCTGCTCATACCCTTCGAACTGGCTGATGATGCCGTTGTCATGGAAGGGGATCTTCATCTTCCGGGTGATATCCTCCCAGCGGGAAAGCTCTTCATCGTCGATATCGAGCTTTGCCCGGAGATAGACCCCCATATCCTCCGGCAGGATATCGAGGACCTTCATGGCCCGTTCCAGCACCCAGACCGCCATGACATTGGTGTAGGCGTTGTTGTCCAGGCCAGGTCTTTCCGCGTTCGGGTAGGCCTCGTGGTATTCGTCGGGGCCCATCACCCCGGAAATCTCGTACCGGCCGCTCTTCGCGTTGAAGGTCGCGATGCTGGACCAGAAGCGGGCGATCTCCAAAATCATCTCTCCGCCGTAGAACGCGAGGAATTCGATATCCCGGGTCACCTGATAGTAGTGGTAGATATTGTAGGCGATGGCCGCGTTCACATGGCGCTGGCGGTTGCTGTTGTCCGGAATCCAGCGGCCCGACCGGGGGTTGAGGTGGATCTTCTGGCTCTCCTCCTTGCCGTTGCTGCCGCTCTGCCAGGGATACATCGCGCCCTTGAATCCGGCCTCCCGGGCTGCGGTTCTGGCCTCTGCCAGCCGGCGGTACCGGTACATGAGCAGCTCCTTGGTGATCTCGGGAAGTCGCCAGTTGTAGGTGGGGAAGATAAAGAGTTCATCCCAGAGGATATGGCCCCGGTAGGCCTCGCCGTGCCAGCCCCGGGAGGGAACCCCCACATCCAGGTCCATCACCATGCTGTTGACCGATGCGGTCTGGAGCAGGTGGAAGATATGGAGATGCAGAATTCTGCTGATCCGGTCCCCCCGCTTCTGGTTCCGGTCCTCGAAGGTGATGTCGAAGTAGCTCCAGAGCTGCTCCCAGATCAGGGTCTGAGTTCGCAGAAGCTCATCGAATGTTCCGGCATCCAGCACCTCCTTCCGGGTCTCCAGACAGACATCCGAGACGGCCGGGTCCCGGGAGGTGTACATGCTCACCACCTTCTCCGCCGTGGCCGGGATCTTCCGGTCCACATTCACCCGGAAATATTGGGCAGCGTATCCTGACTCGGTAAGGGTTTTCCGCTCTACAGTGACGGGCTGATGGTTTCGGTAGATCCGGGTCCGCGCGGACTGGGCTACCTGGAGATGAGACTGGGAGGTCTCCACCCGGATGCCGATGATCTCATCGCCGAAGACTTCCTCCTCGACGGGCCGCAGGTGATGGCCGTTCAGATCGCTGTAGCGCGCGACGCCGGCATTCGTCACCCGGCCGTCGAGTGCTGTCCGGAACTCGATGCTCCCCTCCCAGTTTTCAGGGGAAACGGTCAGCTCCTGTGCCGCGAGATGGGAGCAGCTCATGTGAACCAGACGGCGGCTCTGAACCCGGGTGATCCGGCCCTCATCGTCCCGAAACCGGATCTTCCGGTGGAGGACTCCCCGTTTCAGATCCAGATCCTGCCGGTAGTAGAGGATCTTCACCTTTTGGAGATCGAACCATTCCCCGTCTTCGATCCGGAAGGTGAGGGGCAGCCAGTTGGGCATGTTGACCAGATCCTCGTTTTCGACGATCTTACCCCGCACCTCGGTCTTGAGCCGGTTGTATCCGCCGGCCAGATAGGTTCCGGGATAATGGATATCGTCTGCTTTGGACTCTTCGGCCGCGCCCCGGGTGCAGAAGTAGCCGTTGCCCAAGGTGCAGAGGGCCTCCCGAAGCCCCTGGTTTTCCGGATCGAACCCCTCATAGGTGAGGGTCCAGTTCGTTTCGGACTGCTCCTCGGTCACGACTTCAAGAAATCTCTCCAGAAAGTCGATCACCCCATCCACATCGGCAAGCCGGTATTGCGCTTTTGTGCTTCTCCGGCCTTCCTGGGATGGATCATGCACCACGATCCCGATGCCGGTCTCCTCGATCGCGGCAAAGGCATCCTCATCCGTCAGATCGTCGCCGATGTAGAGGGGAAGTTTTCCGTCCGGATGTGCTCCTGCGCCGAAGGTCTTCATCAGATGCTCCAGGGCCCTGCCCTTGTGCCAGTCGATATCGGGCTGCAGCTCGAAGATCTTCTTGCCGCCGGACTTGCGAAGCCCCTCCCGCTCTGCTGCGGCCGCATCCACGGCCCGGGCCACGCCATCGGTATCAGCTTCGGCCACATTCCTGTAATGGATGGCAATGGAGAATTTCTTCCGCTCCACCAGAACACCTTCGATATCTGCAAGCTTTTCCTCGAGAAAGCTTTGGGCCGCATCCAGATCGGGCAGAGCCTTTACCCCCTCGTCATGCTGGAAATTTTCACCGTTTGGGCCGTGGATTTCAAATCCGTGGCTTCCAGCATAATAGAGATCCTTCAGGCCCACCCGATCCTCCACATCCGAAAGCCCCCGGCCGCTGACAACGGCAACGGTGCAGATCCGGCCGAGCTTTTTCAAAATCTTCCGCATCTCTTCGGAGAGGTTGGCCTGGTCCGGCTGATCCACAATCGGGGCAAGGGTTCCGTCGAAATCGAGAAATATCGTAGGGATCTTGCCCTTGAGCCGGTCCCGGATCTCTTCAAAATGGTCCAGTGCCAAAGGAACATCTCCGGCATCTCTTTTCGAACTCCGGGCAGATTCTTTCGATTCTTCCCGATCTGATTCCCTCTCATCTGATGCTCTTTTATCTGATTGCCCCGGGGATTCATCCAGCTCTTTGAGATCCGAGACCACCCGATCCGCACCGTTTTGGTAAAGTGCATCATTGATCCCATTCCGGTCCACGCCGACCACCCAGCCGAAGTCTCCGCTACGGCCCGCCTCCACGCCGGAGATTGCATCCTCCACCACCACGGCTTGCTCCGGCCGGACCCCTAGCTGCCGGGCCGCGGCCAGAAAGGTGTCGGGCGCAGGTTTCCCCTTGAGGTTCTGCTCCGCGCCGTCGATCCCGTCCACCCGGGCATCGAAAAGATCCGTCAGCCCGGTCTTCTCCAAAATGGTTCTGCAGTTCTTGCTGGAGGAGACGATCGCGGTCCTGATGCCTTTCTCCCGCAGGTTTACAATCAGATCCACCGTGGAATGGTAGACCTTGACATCCCCCTCTTCCTTTAAAATCTTCTGGAACAGCTCATTTTTCCGGTTGCCCAGGCCGCAGACGGTCTCGGTTCCGGCCGGATCATCAGGAGAGCCGTACTCCAGCTCGATTCCCCTTGCGGCCAGAAATGTCTCCACGCCGTCATACCGGGGCATTCCATCCACATATTTGTGGTAGTCCTTTTTGATGTCAAAAGGGGGAGAGGAACTGTTCTCCCGCTCCTCCCGCTTTTTGAGATAGCTGTCGAACATCTCCTTCCATGCCCGGGCGTGGACAGATGCGGTATCGGTGACAACGCCGTCCAAGTCGAAGATGACGGCATTGAAATCGAAGATGGAACGGTTGTCCCTCTTTTCTGTATCGGCTTTATCCCTGTTCTTCACTTTCGGCCTCCTCTGCAACCTCTCCGTCCAGACTGTAGGCTTCAAATTCCTTTCGCCATGTCCGGGGCCACGCCATCTGATCAAAGGGATAGAGGGTCTCCTCCCCCCGGAGCGCGGCCTCTTCGGCCTTGCGGAAGGCTTTGGCTTCCTCGGCGAGCTGGGTCAGCTTCTCCTGATACTCCTGATTCTCCTCGATGGAGACGGTCTCCTGGGCATAGGCTTCGATGATAAGCAGATGCTTCCGCACACACATCTCGCTTTCGGTCTCGCAGGGGCAGGAGGGATCTGCCTGATGCTCCTGAAGCAGAAGCAGTTCCTTGAGCAGTTGGTCGTATTGCCATTTCAGAATCGGTTTCATATGATGATATCCTCCTTTGGGTTCATTGTAGCACATAAATGAAAAAAACCGTCAGGCCGCGGTCTTGCCGCGCCATCCGGTCAGCTTGTAGGTGAGTACATTGACACCATTTAAAATCAGAAGGCTTACAAGGGCGTATCCCCATACCCCGAGCGCGTACTTCCAGTCGATGGCCGGGATGAGCCAGCCGAAGACAGCAAAAAGGGTTCCGAGGATCTGGGTTCCCTCAAGGGCCAGAAACATCCAGAGATTAGGCCAGGGGCGCTCCCAGAGCCAGCCGGTATTCCGGGTCAAAAAGATGGTCATGTGGCCGGCCACCAGAAGTTTCAAAAACATGATGGTCTTGATCGACTCGTCCGGAAGCCCCATCTGCTGCCTGACGTACCAGTAGAGCAGAAAGGAGGAGGCCACGCCGAAGATCCCGAGCACCGATGCGACCGTAATCACCCGCTTCATGTCCCATCGGACCGGATGTTTGGGGGTTTTGACATTGTCCCATGCGATCAGCATGATCGGGATGTCGTTTAAAATCGCCAGCAGCACCACCATAATGGGCGTTACCGGATAGAAGTTGAACGCGAGGACAGATATGGACATGAAGAGCACCAGGCGCAGAGATTCCGCGATCCGGAAGGTGGCGTAGCTGATCATTCGTCCGAAGATCCGGCGGGCCTCCTCAACGGCCCGGGTGATGACGCCCAGACCCGGCTCGGTCAGCACCAGATCCGACGCGGAGCGGGCAGCATCGGTCGCGCCCTCCACCGCGATGCCCACATCGGCCTGCTTCAGGGCCGGCACATCATTGACGCCGTCGCCGGTCATGCCGATGATGTGGCCCCCTTTCTGAAAGTTCTTGATGATGTTGAACTTGTGTTCGGGCGTCACCTGCGCGAAGCCGTCGGCCCCCAGCACCTCCTTTTCAATCTGAGTATCTCCCTCCTCTTCGAAGATTTCCGCGGCCTCCCGGATGTCCTGCCCCATCCCCACGAGACCGGCCACCTGACGGCCGATCGCGACATGATCTCCGGTGACCATTCGGATGTCGATCCCATGCTCCTGCGCATTCCGGATCACCTCGGCCGCGTCCTCTCTGGGAGGATCGAGCAGAGGCAGAATCCCGAGATACCGCCAGTTACCGTCGGTTCCGGTTCGGGCCACGCCAAGGGCGCGATACCCTTGTTCTCCCAGTTCATCCACCTTTTGGGAAACCCTGTTCCGGAGGTCTTCATCCCCTTCCACCAGTTCCAGAATCACCTGCGGCGCGCCCTTTGCAACGGAGAATTCCTCGCCCTTCTTCTTTACATCGGCCTCTGCCCGCTTCCGGGTCGGGTCGAAGGGGCGGAAATCGACGACGTTGTATTCATCCAAAGACTTCCTGCCATTGTAGGATTGAAGCCCGCACATCACGGCAACGTCGATCGGGTCCTGGCTGTCCGCCTTTACGGTGAGAGCCGCGGCCCGGATCAGGTCTTCGGCATCCTCGGCCGCGAAGATCACCGGCTCCTGCAGTTCCAGCCGGTTCTGAGTCAGGGTTCCGGTCTTGTCCGCACAGAGCACCTCGAGGCCCGCCATCTCATCCATCGCGGCCAGCCGGGAGACGATGGCCTTCATCCCGGCAAGCCGGTTCGCGCCCACGGCCATGGAGACCGAAAGAACTGCGGGCATGGCCTGCGGAATTCCCGCGATGGTGACGACCAGCGCAAAGAGCAGCACTTCCTCCCACGGATCGCCCCGCACCCAGAGCGTCACCACGACAATGGCCGTGACCAGGATCAGGGTGAGGCCGATGAGGAAATAGCCGATCCGCATCACGGCCTTCTGGAAATGGGAGACCTGCTCGGCCGCCTCGACCAGCTCCACGGTTCTGGCAAACTTCGTATCCCGGCCCGTGGCCGTGACCAGGGCTTTTCCCTCCAACTGCTTCACCGTGGTTCCGGAAAAGGCAATATCGCCGTCCGACTTTTCAATGGGAAGGGATTCGCCGGTGAGGGAGGATTCATCCACCATGATGTGCTGATCCTCCAGCAGCATGGCATCGGCCGGCACCACATCCCCCATGCCCAGAATGACGATGTCGCCGGGGACCAGCTCCTTTGCCGAAATGGTCTTCTTTCTTCGGCCCCGGATCACCTGCGCCTCCGGGGAGAGGGTCTCCTTCAGCGCCTCGATCGCGTTGGAAGACTTCCGGTCGTGCCAGAAGGAGACCAGCCCGTTGATGAGCAGCATGATGAAGATCACCCCGAAATCCTGCCAGTGCTGCACCGCGGCCGCAAGGATCGCCGCGATCTCGATCATCCAGGGGATGGGGCCCCAGAAAAAGGAGAAGAATTTTCTGATCGGGTTTTCGTGCCCCTCCTCGATGGTGTTGGGGCCATACTCCTCGATCCGCTTATTCGCCTCTTTGTCGGAGAGACCGTTTTCGGAATCCGAGGAGAGATCGGCCAGGGCCTGGTCCGGGGACATCTTCTCATATTTACCGGCCTCTTTGTGGGCCGATCGGGCCTCGGCCCGGGCCTTTTTCCGATTCCGCTCCCGATGGGCTTCGGCCTGTCTGGCCTCTTCCGCGCCGGCATTTTTCCGGGCATTCTCCTTGGCCTTCTGGGCCTCGGCTCTGGCCTGCCGCTTCTCCCTTTCGGCCTCTTCTACGGCCTTTTTGGCCTTTGCCTGCTCTTCTGCCCGGATCTCTTCTCTGCTCTTTTTTCTGTCCGGCTTCTCTTCCTCTGCTTCCCTCTCTTCCCTCTCTTCCTTCTCTTTCTCCGCTTTTACTTTTTCCGCTTCTTCGGCCTCTCCGGTCTCCTTCAGGCGGGATTCCGCAGCCTCGATCTTCTCCTCCAGCTCCTGAACCTGCTCCTGCTTTTTTTCCTTTTCAGTTGATGCGGCCTCGGCCTCCTCTTTTGCAGCCTCCGCCTTTCCCCGGGCGAGTTCCGCCTCTTTATGAAAGAGATGGGCCTCCTTTCGAGCCAGTTCCGCCTCCTTTTTGGCCAGCTCCGCCTCTTTTCGAGTCAATCGGACATCCTTTTCCGGATCTTCGGATTCCGGGCCTCTTTTCTGTTCATCGGCTTTGTGGGGGGCGTGCGGTGAGAATTGATCGGACATCTTTTCTCCCTTACGGTAGATGCTGATAATGGGATTTCAACACAAGAACTTTACGCAAAAGATTTTACAGAGGTTCTGCCGGTTCATGAATAAAGGGAAAAGGGTATATTTCTTCGATAAAGACTGTATTTTTCGCTTCCCCGTATCTGATGGGCTCAGCAATGGACTAGCGGTTTCAATTTATCCGCTCAATCATTCCGACCAATCATAAAATATTTTCAACCTGTTCCCATGCGAATCAGGAAGCCTTTTTTCATGCTGAAGCCTTCCAACCACGATGCCAGGTGCAATATTAATTTTTTCTGCAAAACCGCCCTTGACAGGAGGTTTTGAAAGGATATATATCAGACCATAAAAGCCTTATCAACCATATGGTTCAACCATACAAAAGGGGACACATATGCCGATGGTAAGAAAAACGATCGAACTGGATCAGGACGCCATCAACCGGATCAAGGCCGCCTTGAACGTCAAAACCGAAAAAGAGGCCATAAATTTGGTCCTGCAGCGGTTCGACACCGATATCCTTCTGTCGGACATCACCTTCAAAGATGCCGGGACATTTGACTTCGAGACGATTTTTGAGGACTGATTTTGCAGCGAAAAGTCATCATCGATTTCCCCGCCCATCCCAAACATTACAACGATATCGCGATCGCCCTGCTGGCCCGCCAGATCGGGGCCGCGGTGATCACGAAAAATGTAAAAGATTTTCAGGCAATCCAAAAAGAAGTGGCCTTTGAGTATCGGACGCCCTGAAGCCTGAAGCTTTTGAGAATAAAGGCTTTTTCTTACGTCCATTCCCGGCATAGGGCCAAAAAAGTATTTCCTCCTGCTGCGTGCTGTATTTTTATTTTATGACAGCTACGGTTGAACCGAAGAAATAGAGTATACCCTGTATTTACTCCCCCTGGCCATTATGGTATTTTTTGAAAAATATTTCAGTATTAACGGGAATCTAAACCCAAATCATCACAGCAGGGGGAACAGATGGCGGAAGAATATGTAATCCATTTCGAGGAACTGAGCAATGAAGACGGCGACAAAGTCGGCGGAAAGAACGCCTCACTGGGGGAGATGATCCAGGCCCTGCAGAAGGAGAAGATCCGGGTTCCCCTGGGCTTTGCCACCACGGCCGGGGCCTACTGGGAATTTTTAGAGGCCAACGACCTGAAAGGGCCGATCCAGGAGCAGATCGACAAGCTCCACCAGGGCGGCGATGTGGAAAAGGTCGGCAAGGCGATCCGAAAGCTCTTCCTGAAGAGCGAGTTTCCCGATGAGATCGCCAGCGCCATCCGAAACGCCTACGGGGACCTCTGCCGGAAATACAACACCGACGAGGCCGATGTCGCAGCCCGGAGCAGCGCCACGGCCGAGGACCTTCCCAATGCCAGCTTTGCGGGCCAGCAGGAGACCTACCTGAACCTGACCGGCGACAATGAGGTACTCGACGCCTGCCGGAAATGCTACGCCTCCCTATTCACGGACCGGGCCATCACCTACCGGAAGGAGAAAGGATTCGACCATATGAAGGTGGCCCTCTCCGTGGGGGTGCAGAAGATGGTGCGATCCGACATCGCAGGCTCCGGCGTGATGTTCTCCTTGGATACCGAGACCGGGTTTCCGGATCTGGTGCTAATCAATGCGACATGGGGATTGGGGGAGAATGTAGTACAGGGAACCGTTACGCCGGACGAATACCGGGTCTTCAAGCCCCTCCTGGATCAGTCCGATGCCATGCCGATCATCGAAAAGACCTTAGGAGACAAGGAGAAGAAGATGGTCTATGCCAAGGGCGGCAACAAGACCACCAAAAATATCGACACCCCCAAAAAGGAGCGCAGAACATTTGTCCTTTCCGATTCGGAGATTCTCACCCTTGCAAAATGGGCCTGCAAGATCGAAAGCCACTATGAAACGCCCATGGACATGGAGTGGGCCAAAGATGGAAAGACTGATGAACTCTATATCGTCCAGGCCCGGCCCGAAACGGTGCAGTCTCAAAAAAAGAAGGGGTCGCTGAAGCAGTACCGGCTAAACGAAAAGGGAGAGAAGGTTGTGGAAGGCTTGAGCATCGGCGATGCTGTTGCGGCCGGAAAGGTTCTGGCCATCAAGAGCGCGGATGATCTTGAGAAGTTCGAAGAGGGGAGCATCCTGGTCACGGAGATGACGGACCCGGACTGGGTGACGATCATGAAGAAGGCCGCGGGGATCATCACGGATGCGGGGGGGAGAACCTGCCATGCCGCGATCGTCAGCCGTGAGCTGGGCATTCCTGCGATCGTGGGAACCGGCGATGCCACAGAAATTTTAAAGGATGGCGACGAGATCACCCTCTCCTGCGCAGAGGGAGATAAGGGCTTTGTCTATAAGGGAATCCTCGACTACGATGTCCTGGAGGTGAATCTGGAGGATATCCCCGAGACCCGGACCCGGATCATGATGAACATGGCCAGCCCGGGCGCGGCCTTCCGCTGGTGGCGCCTGCCCTGCAAAGGGATCGGCCTTGCCCGGATGGAGTTCATCATCAACAATATCATCAAGATCCACCCTATGGCCCTGCTCCGGTACGAGGATCTGGAAGACAAAGAGGCCAAAAAGCAGATCAGGGAGCTGACCAGAAACTACAAGGACAAAGCTCAATACTTCATCGACCATCTCTCCCGCGGAATCGCCAAAATAGCAGCCTCGGTCCACCCCCACCCGACCATCGTCCGGATGAGCGACTTCAAGACCAATGAATACGCAGATCTCATCGGCGGAAAGGCATTCGAGCCCGAAGAGAACAATCCGATGCTCGGGTTCCGGGGGGCCGCCCGGTACACCAGCGACCGGTATCGGGAGGGGTTTGCCCTGGAGTGCATGGCCATCCGGCAGGTGCGGGAGGCAATGGGGCTGACCAATGTCATCGTGATGATCCCCTTCTGCCGCACCATCGAAGAGGCCGACGGGGTGCTTGCGGAGATGGCAAAGCACGGTCTGATCCGGGGCAAGGATGGGCTGGAGGTCTATGTGATGTGCGAGATCCCGGCCAACGTGATTCTGGCCGACGCGTTCGCGGAACGGTTCGATGGATTTTCCATAGGCTCCAATGACCTGACCCAGTTGATTCTGGGGGTGGACCGGGATGCTTCGGAACTCTCCCACATCTTTGACGAGCGGAACGAGGCCGTCAAAAGGGCCATCCGCCAGGTGATCGAGACCGCGCACGAAAATGACCGGAAGGTGGGGATCTGCGGCCAGGCCCCCAGCGACTATCCGGAGTTTGCGGCCTTTCTGGTGGAAGCGGGAATCGATTCCATCTCATTGAGCCCCGACAGCGTCATGGAGATCATCGGCCGGGTGGCCGAGGCCGAAGCTACTCTGCGCATCCATTCCTCCGAGTAGGATTTTTCCCTCTTATACCCTCTCTATTTCTTTTTAAAGGGCGACCCCGCCAAAAAAGGGCGATCACAAGGATCGCCCCTACGGCGCAACCCGGCGATTTCGGTAAGGGCGAATTTTGTGTTCGTCTCAAAATCGCCGAAATGATGATCAAGGCCGCCATCGGCAATGCCTTCATTGCCAGATTCGAAATCACCTGGAAGCGATAAACAGCCTACTTTACCAGCCGGTCTTCGGGCAGTGTTATTTCCTGAAACAATTCATTGGAAACCGCCAGAAACTCAAAATCAGGGTTGAATCCGATCTGTTTAGCCACATGCAGATTGATGGAAATCTTGGGAGTGACGTTATCAACCATAGCCAGTGATCTCGGTTTTTCCCCCTGTAGTATCTTTACGATCTTATCGGCAACGAATTTTCCTCTGTCGGAAAAATCGACGCTGGAAAAACCCATGAGGGCGCCGGCTTTGACATCCCGGGTTCCGTTTCGAGCGAATGTGGGTATATTATTCTGGTTGAGATACTCCAAAAGCATTTTAACATCGCTTGTCTTCCAGTCAAAGCAGGTCAATGAAGGTATGAAAAAGGCGTCCATACCCTGAGAGACAAGTTCCTTAAGCCCATTTAGACAATTCAGCGTATCTTCTGTATTACGACCCGTTTCCTTGATATTTTTGTAATCAATCAGTTCAAATCCTAGTTCTTTGGCAACAAGAGTTGCATCATCGTAGTTAGTCATAGTCCTGCCGATTTCCGTATTCTTATACAGAAGTCCA
This sequence comes from Desulfobacteraceae bacterium, assembly GCA_011390345.1. Taxonomy (GTDB): domain Bacteria; phylum Desulfobacterota; class Desulfobacteria; order Desulfobacterales; family JAABSP01; genus JAABSP01. Next base: position 673 of record JAABSP010000042.1, on the reverse strand, counting down.
AGATTCTTAAATCCTACCATTTCATGGAAAATTTCAAACATGCGCCGGAATCGGTTAGGCACAATGCGAACAGTGAAATTATCGACACCGGAATCGCTTTCATTCAAAATAAATCCGGATTTCTGTGCGTCGCTGACAGAAATTCCGACTATCGGTGTCTGCCTGTTATTCACTTTCAGGATTGCTGCTACAGCATCAGTACCTGCAGCAACAATGAGGTCAAGATCCTTACTGGACATAAGTTTTTGAGCACTTTCAATCAATTCCGGCTTTTTATCTTCATTCCATCCCGGGCTGTAATATTCATCTTTCAGGAAATCAATTCTATCTTTCCAGCCCATATCTGATAGTGCTGATTTGATCGCATCGAGTTCACTTGAAAAAATCCAGTACGGGCCTCCCTCTATATAGCCTATCCGATAAGTCTTTTGACCTTCGGAATCTGCCGAAAAGGAAAAATTGACGAAACAAAATATTACAGCCGCAACAACAACCACTACAGTAGAAACTTTACTCGATAGCATAACCATCTCCTTTCATTAAACGTCAAACAAGTAACATCTCGATAAGTCCGGGTAAACGACTACCTTTTACTCACGCATTTTTTCCAGACGCACACCTACTTTTTCATGGGAGTGTACCTCTGTTTCGCTCCGGTATCTGCCTTTGTGGT
>JAABSP010000041.1 GCA_011390345.1 Desulfobacteraceae bacterium | reverse complement strand
ATTCAGAGTATTCTTTATAGGCATCTTTTACATCCTCTTCTTCAAATTTCCTATGACCTCTAAGAATTGCGATTTCCTTAATTTTTGAAAAAAAGAATAAAATATCTCTAGGTCTCGGGATAATATTGTCATAGATATATGTTTTTATATCATGGTCGTTGATAACGGGTGGAAAATAATTATCCCATAAATCTTCATACACAAATTCACCAGAACTTAACTCAACAAATCGTTCTTCCACAATTCTAAATAGCGTCTCTTTATCTTCAACCTTTAATTTTGAATACCCAACCTTGTCGGGTTCTCGTGCATATCTCAATATGTGATGGAAAATATCGCTTCGTAAAAAAATGGTTAGATGAAAATCAATATTTCGTTTATCCCTTTTGCTGGAAGTAAACTCTTTGGTAATTCTCACGGTCAATCCTAATAAACCTAATATCCATCGGCTCTGGTATTCTATATGTGCTTCTTTTTTCCAAGATTTATCAAGATTGTCTATTAGTACATAAATGGATTTATCATATACGCCTAAAATTTGATCTCTAATCTCAGACAAAAACTTTACATGCATTATTTCCGAAACTTTAACTTTAAAATTATCATGGTCTGACTTTTTTATAGCCTCATTAATTGTTTTTAGGTTTGCTTCTATGCGCTCATAAAAATCCTGGAAAAAAATATTTTTATTGGATTCAACGAAGTTAATAAATGAGTTTTCCTTATCACTAATCGCATACATATTTTTAGTTTTGATTTTTTCGTAAATTGATCTTGCAACCTCTGAATATATTATAAGTTTCCAAGCACTTTCTATCAGATAACTCTTTTCGAAGTTTTCAGGGGTGGTAGATAGAATGTGAAGCAACCCCTCGATCTCGAAACTAATTGGCTTTATAATGCATACATGATTTCTCGGATCTTCGTTAAGATATTCTTCTATATAAAATAGGGTTGCAGTTTTACCAGATCCTTTCCTTCCTACAACTATATTATAATCGTGTTTTACTAACTCATTCGAAGCAGTCGTTTCAACATAGTATTCATATAGTTTATCTCGTTCATGTTCCGCCAAATATTCACCGAAACTTATATTGTGAAGAAATCCTCTTTCTTTTTTGGTCTTTTTAAAACGTGTAACTTTTTCAGTTAATTCAAAGTAATGTTGTTTTATTTTTTCTAAAAAAGCATTAACATTGTCTCTGCATTCCCATGTTGTTTTATGCTTCTTTAATAAATCCTTGTAATCTAGTGGAGTATCATAAGGTTCCTCGCAAACCATCAATACCTCAAGTCCTATCCCTAAAGCGATTCCGCAAATTAAAGAACACTTAGAATTTTGGATTTCATATCCAGTTCTTTCAGTAGTTGAAAATTCAGCAAGAATTGCAGGTATATTTAGTAGTCTGGACAAATACCAATAGAGAGACTGTGTTTTTGTTTCGGCAGCATCATCAATTATATGCCTAAATTTATAAGTCTTTAAAGAGTTTACGATACTTTCACCATAATTTGTATCTACTTGATTTTTCAAAAATAGCAATTGTGCGTTACCGTCAGATACTGGCAGTTGTGCAGATAGCTCATCATATGCGCCATTCTGTTCAAAGGGTTTATCAGAATAAAAATTCTTTACTACATGGTTCGTTTTTGTATAGCTGGAATATCCTATAGTCGAAAAGAAATCTATTTCTCTATATCTCCTGAATGATACAGTATGCGATGTATCAAAAATCAACCATATTGGCTTATTTATACCAATAGCATAACCTATCTCGAATAAGACATTATCATTTAGTCCTGTTAAATCGGCACAGAAGAAATCGGATGTTTGAATCGCTTTGATTACCTCATTTACAATAAATTTTCCATTAATCTTCAATTGTTTCCATGATGACAATTCAACTGTTTGCCCAGAATTGATTTCAGTAATTGCCGACTCAACAACATCGGCGCAATACGGTGGCTTTGAACTATATGCAAAAAACCCTTTTCTCATAATTCAATCCTCACAACCGAACATTTGAACTCACTGGTTTTTACGGAGCGCAGCGGAGTAAAAAACCAGTGCAGCGATTTGTTAGCCCACAACTGTTTCTTTCATCGGTTAAGCCAACATCCAACACCATAGAGAGCAAGGGAGAGTAACACCATTATCGCGAGTGCTGAGTCAAAGCACTTGTGTGCCATAGGAATCAATGTTGCGTTCCATTCAAGAAGCAACGCCCACCCTATCGAGGCCAGTACGATAACTGGGAACAGCCCTGTATAGAAAACCCACACCCAATGTCGGAAGAAAGATGCCTTTTTCGTAGTATATCCACTACTCTCACGCCCGATGCTGCCGTCCTCTCCGAGCGCCTTCGAAAGCCGTGACTCCAAAGGGTGCAGATAGTCATACTGCTTCTCAATATGGATTACGACCTGATAATATCTCAGCAAGAAAACAGCTAAGAACATCCAAGACGTACTCAATAAAACAGGAAATGGAATCTTGCTCAAGTTTAACTTGAACCCGGCAATGGTTAACTCTGTTACGGCTTTTTGGAGCAACAGAGAATGGTGCAACTGGAATAGCACAAGAGCAATCAATCCCAGGACAATCAAGAATAGTCGATCTCGTTGCCGTTCACGTTCCCTGATGTGAGAAAATGTGTCCTTGTAATGATCGTGCAAGAGATTTGCCAATGCTTCACTCATGTGATTTGCTCATGCATTATTAATAGCATTCAGTATGCTTTCCACTTTGAACATTTTAGCCCATGTTGCTCCTTTTCCATAGAGCGGCTCTGGAGTTATATTGGACGACTTAATCTTTACAGCAATAAAACCATTTCCTTCTTGAGCGCTTTTCTCAATTTCCCACCATTGCCAGTTCCGCTCCCCAATTTCCACACGGTCGGGATGGTAATTATTGGCATGAGCTCCGATTACTACGAGAGTGTGAGTCGACTTTCC
>JAABSP010000040.1 GCA_011390345.1 Desulfobacteraceae bacterium | reverse complement strand
TGGATGGCCGGTATATGGCCGATGTTATGATCAAGCCCCTGAGGAACAAAAACGGACGCACTTTTTGACACCATGTGACGCCTGATTTTTATCACCCCAGCGCTTTTCTCAATTTCCCACCATTGCCAGTTCCGCTCCCCAATTTCCACACGGTCGGGATGGTAATTATTGGCATGAGCTCCGATTACTACGAGAGTGTGAGTCGACTTTCCTATTCGTCTTGATAGAGCAGCTTTGATACGACCAACATCGTAGCTTTGAATTTCCCCTATCGTTGCATAAAAAAACATAAGTTTAAGTAAAACACAAAATGATATCCAAGCAAATTAGATCTTTTAAACTATTGAATACAGATCAATTATAAACGAACTTTAATTTCACACATCAAAATATTTGGTAAAAATATCCGAAATCCTGGAATACACCAATGGTGAATTCCAGAAACCATGTCTGTTTTCAATATATAGTTTGAAAAATCAATAGCTTAACTATGATCCGCTGTACAGTTTATGCAACGATAGGGTTTCTTCTGGTGTTAGATCCTCAAAATCAATCTCAGATTCCGCATTCGCTGCGAGAGCTTTAAGCAAATAGCGGTAGTTCTTGTCGTGGTCGTAGTCAAAACAGATAAACACTTTCTTCTTTGCCATTTGTGGTCTCCTTTCTTGGCTAACGACAAGGTGGGCGGCCGGGTTTTACGGAGCGAAGCGTAGTAAAACCCGGCCGCTCGACCGTTTGGTTGGCAGGCCGCATACTCTTTTGACCGATGGGAATCTTATTCATGTAGTCGGATGTTCCAATGGATTTTCAACACTCATATTCTCACTTTTTGCAACGGCCAATAATCTTTCATCAGCGGAAACAAATACGAAAAGTCCGGCTGCTACCTGAGCGTAAATTCTATGTATTTTCAATGATGAAGCTAACTGAACACTGTCATATGCACGTAAAGGATATTTTTGAACGAGTTCACCTGCTTGCTCAGCTAATGTTTTATCAAACTCAACAATCTGATATTGAGTGTCCCAGTCATACTCAAATGCTTGCAAAGCGATATTAAAAGCAGTTTCATCAAGAGTGCTTTCACGTCTTAATCTTGAATATGCGCTTAACATCTCAATCCATGTGATTCTGGCAAGGATAATCCTATTGTCTGACTGAGGATCAGTCAGAGTCCGCACCCAATCTGACCCAATTTCAGTAATGTATCTTTTAACAAGAGCGCTTGTGTCAAAGAAGTAGGTCTTCACCATTCTCCTCGATCCTCAATTATCATTTTCGAAACTGGTTTCTTAGCAGATTGTCCGAGAATATCTGCGGCATGATTTCGTTCCGTTAAGGGTATCGGCTGAATCTTTGATTGCCCGGATGGTTGTGTCAACCATCCGATACTAATCAGAAATTCAAAAACAGTTTCTGCTGAGTCAATCTGTTTTTCAAGATCAACTCGAATTCTAACCCTTTGCTTCTCGGGTAGACTTAAAGGTTCTAACGGACGTAAAATACCGTGTTCATATACTGCTATAATGCTTTGTGGCATTTCATCTCCTTTGTTTTTATGCCTGCCAACCAGTAGTTATAAAGCATTTTCAGCATATTAAAGTCAAATATGACATGATATCCGGAAGGCAAAAACCATGCCGCAGAATAATTCCGTCAAATTCAATCGGCATGAAATTTGGAAAACCGCCTAAAAACCGGCAAGCGTCAAAAAGATCCCCGCCGCAACCACGGTCCCGATCACCCCTGCCACATTCGGCCCCATAGCATACATCAGCAGATAATTCTTCTTATCCGCCTCTGCTCCCACCTTATGCACCACCCGAGCGGCCATCGGCACCGCAGAAACGCCGGCTGCCCCCAGCAGCGGATTGATCTTGTTCTTCGATAACAGGTTCATCAGCTTTGCCAGCAGAATCCCGGTTGCCGTGCTCAATATAAATGCCGCCAGCCCCAGGCAGAAGATGAAGATCACCTCGGGCCGCAAAAAGTTCTCCGCGTTCATGGTGGCCCCCACCGGAAGCCCTAAAAAGATGGTGACGATGTTGAGCAGCTCGTTCTGCGCGGCATGGGTGAGCCGCTCCACCACTTTGGCCTCCCGGAAGAGGTTGCCGATCATGAACATGGCCATGAGCGGCGCGGACGCGGGAACGATCAGGATGATGACAACTGTCGCCACAATGGGAAAGAGGATCTTCTCCAACTGCGACACCTTCCGGCCCTTTTTCATCCGGATTTTGCGCTCCTCCTCTGTGGTCAGAAGGCGCATTATCGGCGGCTGGATGATGGGAACCAGCGCCATGTAAGAGTAGGCCGCGACCGCGGTGGCCCCCAGCAGATGGGGCGCTAGTTTTGTGGCCAGAAAAATGGTGGTGGGCCCGTCCGCACCTCCGATGATCCCGATGGTGGCCGATTCTGCAATCGTAAATCCGAAGAGATGGGCGAAGAAGAAGGTGAAATAGACCCCGGCCTGAGCCCCCGCACCCAGAAAGATGAGCTTTGGGTTGGCCAGCAGCGGCCCGAAATCGGTCAGCGCCCCTAGTCCTAAAAAGATGAGCGGCGGCACGATCTCCCACTGGATGCCGTAGTGGTAAAACCGCCACAAGAGTCCATGTCCCGGGGCCATCAGATCGGCCAGGGGAAGATTCGCCAGAAGAACGCCGAAGCCGATGGGAAGCAGCAGCAGCGGCTCGTAATCCTTTGCAATGGCCAGATAGATCAGCCCGAATCCCACGCACCACATGATCAGCATGCCCGGGGTGAGATGGAAGATGCCCGAGGTCTTGAAGAGCAGTATGAGGCTATCCATCCGCGGGTTCCTTTTTTTCGGTAAGACGATCCGAAACAAACGCATTAATTCGGATTGCCGCATATAAAATTGCCATAGTGATAAAAACACCCATAATACCCGTCAGAAAAATCTGGCCCACGCGACCCATATTCCGGTTCCCTTTCTTTTCGGTCCATCAATGGGCAAAATGATGATATTGCCCGTAAAATTAAAATTCTTATGGATATGGCCGAAGATGTCAAGGAGAAGTTGCCGGGATCGATCGTCTCTCATTCCATCCTTGACACTGCTTTTTGGAAAACGTATGTAAATTATTCTGTAAAAAGGATAGCCGCGGAAGAAATTCATGGATCATCTGCCGATAAGGTGCTATAAAATCCCGTCAGGATTTTTGGGCATTATACCATTTAATACAATCGAAGGGATAAAATCATGCGCATGAAAAGAGAAACAAGGCTTTCAACGGCTGGGAAAAACATCTTTACAGGTTTGTTTTTGCTCAGTTTTCTATTGATGGGAGCCCTGGCGGGGACAACCTCTGCCGAAGAGAGCAAAAACCTGCGGATTGCGACCCCCTTCTGGGAGGGGCAGACCAACGAAGACGGAACCGGCCTCTTTTTCGAGATCGTGAAAAAGGTCTATGAGCCGGACGGCATACAGATCACCTATGAATTCGTTCCCTGGAAGCGGGCTCAGAAGATGGTCAGCCAGGGAGATGCCGATGCCATGCTCTCCGTCTGGAAGGAACATGCCGATGAAGAGGGGCAGATCATTCCCAAATACCCGATGTTTGTCGAATATACGGCCGCTCTCTTTTTGAAGGGGAAATTTCCGGAGTGGAAGGGCATCGAATCCCTTTCGGGCAAAGAGGTGGTCTGGCTCAGGGGGTACGATTATCATACCACGCCGGGGATCAAGGATATCAAATTCAACTGGAGCGAGGTGGACGACTATGATCAGGCCTGGGGAATGATCGACCGGAGCAGGGTCGATATCTATGTGGATGCGCTGATCGATCTTGACAACTATATCCGTGATCATAAAATGGATATGGAGAAGAAGTATCGTCTGGAGATCCTGAGAGGTGAAAATGCCTATGTGGCCTTTACGAATACGGATCGATCGAAAAAGCTGGCCCAGCTCTTTGATGAGCGGATCATGGAGTTGTACCGGTCCGGGGAGCTGAAGAAGCTCTATGAGAAGTGGAATGTCCGATACTTTCCCGCGGGATGGGAAAAGTAGCTTATTTTAAAAGGGATGAAGGACCGCGATATCCTGGAGGCGGTTCTGCAGCGCACCCGCGCGTTTTACCTCCGCCTCCACCTCCGTCTCCACATCCGCATTGTTCCGGCTACTCGCCTATGATCTTCACCAGCACCCGTTTGCGCCGCCGGCCGTCGAACTCGCCGTAGAAGATCTGCTCCCAGGTGCCGAAGTCGAGCTTTCCTTCGGTGACGGCCACCACGGTCTCCCGGCCCATGATCTGCCGCTTCATGTGGGCATCCGCGTTGTCCTCCCCCACATTGTGCCGGTAGGATGAGACCGGCTCATGGGGAGCCAGCTTCTCCAGCCAGACCTCATAGTCGTGGTGGAGGCCAGACTCGTCGTCATTGATGAAGACCGATGCCGTGATATGCATCGCGTTGACCAGTACCAGCCCCTCTTTGATCCCGCTTTCGGCAAGGCATTCTTTTACCTGCGGGGTGATGTTGATGAAGGCGCGCCTGGTCGGCACCTCGAACCAGAGTTCTTTTCGGTAGCTCTTCATGAATCTCCTCCTTTCGATCGGTTTATCGGTAATCCTCTCTCACCGGATAGAACACATCGATGATCCGGCAGTCGGTGACGGCTCTTCCGGAATGGGAGGCATTGGACGGGACCACCACCACATCCCCGGGCTGAAGAACCTGGGCCTCACCGTCAACCGTCAGCTCGAATTCCCCCTCGATCATATTGACCACCTGTTCATGGGGATGGGCGTGTGCCGGAAGGGCTGCACCGGCCGAGATGCTCCAGTGCGCAAAAGTCATGCTTTCCGAGTGGACAAAGCGAACCTTGAAGCCGGGTACGATCTCCTTGAGTTCCAGATCCTTGGGATGGTAAAGCAGCATAATGATATCCTTTGCTGTTTCAGCGGTGGATGAAAAAAGGTTGATTTCAGACCTGCATAATGTGGTATCAAAATAAGAGAGGGGTGACAACTTAAAAGGGATGGAGCCATCTATGAAAAAGCGTATCTGTATTCTATTCGGAATCTGTTTTTTTTTGGCAAGGATCACCGGAGTCAGTGCTTATGATCCCGAAGATCTGGCAAAACTGCGGGGAGAGGGACGGAACTGCATCAAGTGCGATCTCACCGATGTGGATCTTCAGGGCGCGGATCTGGAGGGGGCCCTGCTGCGTGAGACGAACCTGGACGGGGCCAACCTCGAGGGGGCATTTCTCCGTAGCATGAAGTGCTATGCCGCAAGCTTCAAAGGGGCAAACCTGAAGGGGGCCAATCTCGAACTCGCCTACATGATCGAGACCGACCTCCAGGATGCAAACCTTGCCGAAGCCAATCTTCAAACGGTCTATCTCAAGCGGGGGATTTTGCGCAGGGCAGATCTATCCGGAGCCAACCTCTACCGGTCCAACCTGAGTGCAGCGGATCTGACCGATGCGGACCTGACCGGAATCTACGCCAAGGGGACCGGGTTCAAGCGGGCCATCATGAAAAATGCGGTACTGAAGGAAGCGATGCTGAGCGGCGCGGATCTCTACTGGGTCGATTTCGAAAACGCGGATCTGAGGGGGGCCGATCTGAGCGGGGCCTATCTTTACGGCGCGAATCTCAAAGGCGCTGATCTGCGGGGGGCGAATCTCGAACGGGCCATGTTTCAGGGGGCAGATATGACCGGCGCGGATCTGAGAGGGGCCTATTTGAAGGGCGCGGACCTGAGAAGCGTCAAGTTGAAAGACGCCAAGGTCCGCGCCGCGGATCTGCAGGAGGTGATGCGTTAGCGGGTCAGGCTACGGATAAAGCAGTTGGAGTCGCCGTCTCCGCCGCCACCTCCGTTATCCTGCGGTTCTTCCGGTTCCTCCGGGGGAATGACCGGCGTCGAACCGGGCCCGGCCAGAACCCGGATGAAGAACGGATTGCCGTTGTCATCCTCGGCCCCGCCGTCTGTCAGCGTCAGTGTGGCCACATTTCTTTCCGGCGTAAACACGGCTTTGTCGCCAAAGGACTTCCATCCTTCCTGGGCATTGAACCTATACCAGGTATATCCGGCCAGGGCCGGCTCCGGAAGCTGAAAGCGCACGGTGGCGGCATTCCCACCTTCCGGGATTTTGATGGCCATGTCCATGAGCCCGTAGGGAAGGGCCCCGGGGCGGCCTGCGGTTTCCGAGATGGTGGTCGCTTCGATGGGCCAGAGGCCCACCATCGCGCCGCCTTCAACGGTGATGCCCACAAATTTATCGGTTGAGGCCGCAAATGGAATGACATTGGGATCATAGCCGGGAAACTCGCTGTTGAAGACCATCACATGCACCGGTTCGGAGACGGCCTCCTGCTCTGCGTTATCCTTCACCGTAAGAGAGAAGCTCAGAAGGATCTCTCCGGCCTCCACTGGCGGCGCCACAAAGGTTGGCTGTGAAGATGCCGGGTCAGAGAGGGTCACGGCCGGCCCTTCAACCTGCTCCCAATGATATCCGGTGATTGCACCATCCGGGTCCGTTGACCCTGTTCCATCGAGGGTGACGGTCTCCCCTTCCACTGTCGAGATTCTCTCTCCGGCATCTGGGGTCGGCGGCTGATTGACCGGCGGGGTGATGGTGACAGAGACTCTGTCGGTTGTACGATTTGCCGCTGAGTCTGTCACCGCCAGCTCGAAGGTGAGGACATTGTTTTGGGGATCTGTGACGTCCGGGGCAGTGAATGTGGCCTGTGCCGAGCTTGCCCCCTGCAGAGAGGCGACAACCGGCGCGCCGTCATCCACCTGTGACCAGCGATAGGAAACTATATCGTCATCCGGGTCCGTGGAGGCCGAGGCATCGAGGGTTACCACCGTACCTTCGACAACGGTACGATCTTCGCCTGCATTTGCGATGGGCGGTGCATTGACCGGAGCCGGATTCACACGGACGATAACAGTCTCTTGTGCCGTAAGGCCGGCGCTGTCTTCAACCGTCAGTTGAAACGTAAAGACCGTCTCCTCTTCAACGGCCGGCGCTGTAAAGGTGGCAGAAGCCGTATTTGGAGACTGGATCATGATCGGCTGTCCCTCGTCGATCTGGCTCCAGGTATAGGAGAGGGCTTCCTCTTCGGGGTCTGCAGACGCGGAGCCGTCCAGGGTGACGACAGCTCCGGACAGAACGGTCTGATCCTCTCCGGCATCTGCCACCGGCGGTTTGTTCGCATTCTGGCTCACAGTGATTTCCACCGTATCCGTGCTCTTTTCCTCTTCGGAATCGGCCACCTCCAGTTGAAAGAGAAATCTCTGATCCTCTTCGATCTCCGGTGCCGTGAAAGTCGGGGTGGCTGTATCGGCCCCGGTCAGTTCAAGCTGGGGCTCCCCTTCCAGTTGTGTCCATGCGTAGGTCAGATCCTGTTCGTCCGGATCTGTGCTTCCGGCGGCATCCAGTTGCACTTGGCTGCCCGGCATCACCATTCGATTCTCTCCGGCCTCTGCTACCGGGGGGCTGTTTACGAATGTGACGGTGATCGTCACCTGATCCGCAGCCTTCAATTCCTCTTTGTCAGTGACCTCCAGTTCAAAGATCAGCGTGGCCCCCTCTGTGCCCACATCGGGCGCGGTGAAGGTCGTTTGGGCCTCGGCAGGCGTTGCCAGCGTCACTGCAGGCCCTTCGAGCTGGCTCCATTTGTAGGTGTCGATGCCGTTATCCATATCTATAGAGTTTGTTCCATCCAGGGTAACAGCCGTCCCCTCGGCCACGGTCTGATCCTCTCCGGCCTCTGCGGTCGGGGGCTGGTTTTCATAAGTGACATTGATGGTGACCCGATCTGCGTTTTTCAGTCCGCCATTGTCGGTGACGATCAGTTCGAAGGTGAGGGATGCGCCGCCGGCATCCACATCCGGTGCAGTAAAGTTGGGCTGCAGTGCGGTGGGATCAGAAAGGGAGACCGCAGGTCCGGTGAGCTGTGACCATTCATAGCCGGAAATTCCGTCATCCGGGTCCGAAGAGCCGGAGCCGTCCAGGGTGATGACCTCTCCTTCGGTAGCTGTCTGATAGGAGCCGGCCTCGGCCACCGGGGGTCGATTCTGTGTGGTGACATTGATGGTGACCCGGTCCGTGTTCCGGAGTTCTCCGGCATCGGTTACGGTCAATTCGAAGGTGAGGGCCGCACCGCCGGTTCCCTCGATCTCCGGCGCCGTAAAGGTCGGCTGCAGAACATTGGAAGCCGAAAGCGCAACGTCAGGGCCTCCGATCTGCTCCCATTCATAGGAGACGATATTGTTCTCCCGGTCCGTGGAGTTGGAGCCGTCCAAGGTGACGATATCACCCGACTTCACGGTCTGGTAGGGCCCTGCATCCGCGGTGGGCGGATAGTTGGCTGATGTGGTCTTCGAGATGTTGACGATGACGGTATCCGTGCTGCTCTGTCCGTCCGCGTCTTTGACCGTCAGTTGAAAGGTTAAGGATGTGCTTTCCCCGCTGATCACCGGGGCCTGAAAGGTTGTTACGGCTTTGTTGGCATCGGTAAGAGTGATCTGAGGCGTGCCCTCGGTCTGCTCCCAGAGATAGGTGAGGGTGTCTCCGGGGTCCGGGTCCGACGAGTTGGATGCATCCAGCCGCACTGTCGCGCCTTCGAGGACATTTCGATCCGGGCCGGCTGCGGCCGTAGGGGGAGAGTTGTCTCCGGGGACCACCGGAGGGGTATCCTCGGTCGTGGCCTCGATGTTGGCGATGGTCATGGAACCGCTCTCTTCGACAATGACCTCTCCGCTGGCAGGGGAGAGAATTTGCAGTTCAGTATCCTCCTGATAGAGATGAAGGATGACTGTACTTCCCGGCTCAACGCCCTGGGGCTGCTCTTCGGGATCATAGATGGGGATTCGAATGTAATACATCCCGAACAGATCCACCCCATCGGTGTCGGCCGCAGGTGGATCAAATGCGGTACCATCGGCTAGAGTGGCCTCGATTCGATAGTTCTGCCCAAAGCCGGACATGGCATCATCTACCGTTACCGTTCCTCGAATGGTGGCGGGTTCAGGAGCCTGTCCCCAGGCCGGTAAACCGGCCATCAGGAACAGTGAGATAAAAACAGATACAACAGCAATTCTTTTTCCCATTTGATCATTCCCCTTTTGAAAGATATCCGTAAAAAATTGCGCCTTTTGGACTTTTACACCAGATGAAGGCGTTATGTCAATTTCCCGGAGCGTAAAAAATTGCGTTATTCCACAAAAATCTTCTTGTAGGGAATTGAAAGTTTTCTCTTGCAGTTCAACCGGTATAACGGTATATATTCATATTTTTATGCACCCTTTCAAAGGATTTCCGCTTTCGGAAAGACTCGGAAACCGTCGAAAACAGAGGGTTGCCAAATGGGAATCAAAAAAAGAATCACGGAAAAGAATCAATGGATCAGGAGAATACACCCATTATCATCGGATGCGATCATGCGGCCTATGGGCTGAAGGATCGGGTAAAGGCGCATCTGGAGGAAAAAGGAATTCCTGTGGAGGATAAGGGAACCTTTGGCCCCGCATCGGTCAACTATGTGGATTACGGCGCAATGGTGGCAAAAGCCGTGGCCCGGGGAACCGACAAGCGGGGGATTCTTCTCTGCGGAACCGGCATCGGCATGTCCATGACGGCCAACCGCTTTACCGGGGTCCGGGCCGCGCTCTGCAACGATCTCTTCTCTGCAATTATGGCCAAAAAGCACAACAACGCCAACATCCTGGTGATGGGAGGCCGGGTCATCGGCGATGTGCTGGCCATCGGGATCGTGGATGCGTGGCTGGAGACCGAGTTCGAAGGGGGACGCCATCAGGAGCGCATTCATACCATGGATCAATTCGGCAGCAAGGGGTAAAAAAAGCGGTGGATTTGAAAGTCATCAGAAACGTAGATCCGGAGATCGCAGCCGTCATCACCGATGAGCTGGATCGCCAGAAGAACACCCTGGAGATGATCGCATCGGAGAATATCGCCTCGCCTGCGGTCATGGCAACACAGGGTTGTGTGCTTACAAACAAGTATGCCGAAGGATATCCGGCCAAGCGCTATTACGGCGGATGCGAGCATGTGGATGTGGCGGAAAACCTCGCGATCGAGAGGGCCAAAACGCTCTTTGGTGCGGCCTATGCCAATGTCCAGCCCCATTCCGGGTCCCAGGCCAACATGGGCGTCTATTTCGCGCTTCTGGAGCCGGGGGATCGGGTGCTGGGGATGGATCTGGCCCACGGGGGGCATCTCACCCACGGCAGTACGGCCAGCTTTTCGGGCCGGTTTTTCAAGTTCATCCATTACGGGCTGGATCGGGATACTGGAACCATCGACTACGATCGGGTCGAAGCGCTGGCAAAGGAGCATCGGCCCAAGATGATCGTGGCCGGGGCTTCGGCCTATCCGAGAATCATCGATTTTCCTGCCTTTGAAAGGATCGCAGAGGAGGTCGGAGCCTATCTGATGGTTGACATGGCTCACATCGCGGGGCTGGTGGCGGCAGGAGTCCATCCTTCGCCGGTTCCTCATGCCGATGTGGTCACCAGCACCACCCACAAGACTCTCCGGGGCCCCCGGGGAGGCTTGATACTCGCCCGAACCGACTACAGCAGAAAGCTCAACAGCCAGATCTTCCCTGGTATCCAGGGGGGACCCCTCATGCATGTGATCGCGGCAAAGGCCGTGGCCTTCAAGCTGGCGGCAACAGATGCTTTTAAAGAGTATCAGCGGAATATCGTTGCAAATGCCAGGGCTCTGGCCGATCATCTTCAGGAGGCGGGTATCTCTCTGGTCTCGGCCGGCACGGACAACCATATGATGCTTGCGGATCTGACGGATCTGGAGATCACAGGGCAGGATGCGCAGGACGTTTTGGGCATGGCCGGGATTACCGTCAACAAGAACGCGATTCCCTATGAGACCCGAAGTCCCCAGGTTACCAGCGGTGTCCGCATCGGCACACCCGCGCTGACCAGCCGGGGAATGGGGGAGAAGGAGATGGCCGTCATCGCGCGGCTGATCGTCTCCGTGCTTCAAAACCCCAAGGATGAATCGGTGATCGCATCGACTCGGCGAACCGTCACAGAACTGTGCGAAGCCTTTCCTCTCTATCCCAACGGCGACGGCCCGATTCCATAGATGGTATCCCATGACCGCCCTTCGTGGGAGGAGTATTTCATGGACATTGCGCGGCTCGTGGCCAAGCGCTCCACCTGTCTGCGCAGGGCCGTGGGCGCGATTCTGGTCAAAGAGAAGCGCATCCTTTCCACCGGCTACAACGGCGCACCGTCGGGCATCGCGCACTGCGCGGAGACCGGATGCCTGCGCAAATCCATGTCCGTTCCCTCGGGAGAGCGCCATGAACTCTGCCGGGGCATCCATGCAGAGCAGAATGCGATCATCCAGGCGGCCTATCATGGGGTCTCCCTCAAAGGCGCAACCCTTTTCTGCACCAACCTTCCCTGTTCCATCTGTGCGAAGATGATCATCAATGCCGGTATTCGAACCCTCTATTATGCCTCCGGATATACGGATGAACTATCTGAGCGGATCCTGGAGGAGGCGTCCATCGAACGGATCTGGATAGAGGGAAAGGGGGAGGAAGAACGGTTATGAAGTGTCCCTTCTGCGGTGAGATCAACAATAAAGTGACCGACTCCCGGCTGAGCCGGGATGGGGATACCATCCGCAGGCGCCGCCAGTGCATCGCGTGCGAGCGGCGTTTCACCACCTATGAGCAGGTGGAGGAGGTTCCCATCATGATCCTGAAAAAGGACAACCGGCGTCAGGTCTTCGCGCGGGAGAAGGTCCGTTCCGGCATCCAGCGGGCCTGTGAGAAGCGCAACATCAGCATGAATCTGATCGAGAGCTTTTTAGACGAGCTGGAGGGGGACCTGAAGGAGACCGGGGAGAAGGAGATTCCCTCCAGTCTGATCGGTGAGAAGGCCATGAAATGGCTCCAGGGGGTCGATGCGGTGGCCTATGTCAGGTTTGCATCGGTCTATCGGGAGTTCAAGGATGCGGAGGATTTCTATTCCGAGCTGAAGAGCCTGACAAGCCGCGGGGATATCCCGTGGCAGGTCGATTCTTCCGGAAGTGCGGAAGCGGATAAGCCGGACCGGGAAGGAGAGCCGGAAGCGGAGAAGCCGGAAAAGGATCAGGCTGCCGGTGGCGGGGAGAAAGCCGATGAATGACAGGGAATTGATGGAGATGGCCCTGGAGCTAGCCCGGAAAGGGGAGGGGTACACCGCTCCCAATCCCATGGTCGGCGCGGTGGTGGTCAAAGAGGGAAAGATCGTCGGAAAGGGGTTCCATGAGAAAGTCGGCGGGCCCCATGCCGAGGTCAACGCGCTGAAGGATGCCGGGGAGGCTGCAGACGGCGCAACCCTCTATGTCACACTGGAGCCGTGCAACCATACGGGACGAACCCCGCCCTGCACCGAGGCGGTGATGAAGGCCGGGGTCAGGCGGGTCGTGGTCGCGATGGAAGATCCGAACCCGGGGGTCAACGGCGGCGGAAACGATTACTTGATGTCACAGGGGCTGAGAGTGGAGACGGGGCTCTGCAGGGCCGAGGCAGAGGAGCTGAACCGGTTCTTCATCAAGCATGTCCGAACGGGGCGGCCCTATGTCCTGGTGAAGTGTGCAGCCACCCTGGACGGCCGGATCGCGACCGCAACCGGAGACTCCAAATGGGTGACCGGTGAGCGTTCAAGGGAGTACGTCCACCGGCTGCGCCATGGGATGGACGGGATCATGGTGGGCATCGAGACGGTCAAAAAGGATGACCCGAGCCTCACCACCCGGCTGACCTTCCGGCTGCCCCACGGGCCGGGCAGAGATCCGATCCGGATCATCCTCGATTCAAAGCTCTCCATCTCCCCGGCCGCAAAAGTCTTGAACCTTCGATCCGATGCAAAGACTCTGATCGTTGCCGGAGAGGACGCATCTCCGGAGAAGATCGGCATCATCGAAGCCAAAGGCGCGGAAGTGCTCTTTTCTCCCATCACGCGCACTGGCCGGATCGCGCTCGATCCGCTGATGGATCGTCTGGGCGCGATGGGTGTCACCAGCCTTTTAATCGAGGGGGGCGGCCGGGTGATCGCCGGGGCCTTTGAGGCCAAAATCCCAGACCGGATCAACTTCTTCTATGCCCCCAAGATCCTGGGAGGAGAGGGGATCTCCATCTGCGGCGGAATCGGCCCCCAGCTTATGGAGAAGGCGATTCCGGTGAAAAACATTCAGGTCTTCCGCTTTGATGACGACGTGATGATCCAAGGGGATACCTGAGGGGATATCTGCGGGTATATCCGCGTGGATATCCGGGGGGATCGCTCCGGAGAGTGAAAGTTTACCGGATAGCCTGATCCAGATCCTCGATAATGTCATCGACATCTTCGATTCCCACCGAAAGACGAATCAGCCCGTCTGTGATTCCGGCCGCGTTCCGCTCTGCGCTTGTGTAAGTCGCATGGGTCATGGAGGCCGGATGCTGGATCAAAGTCTCGCAGTCCCCTAAGCTGACCGCGAGGATGCAGAGCTTCACCCGGTTCATGACGGCCTTTCCGGCCTCAATTCCGCCCTTCACCTCGAATGCGATCATCCCGCCGAATCCGTCCATCTGCTTTTGGGCAGTCTTGTGCCCCGGATGGGAGGGGAGCCCCGGATAGAAGACCCGGCTGATCTTAGGATGCTGTTCCAGCCATTCCGCAACCTTTTGCGCATTCTGGCAATGGCGCTCCATTCGGACCGCAAGCGTCTTGATCCCCCGCAGAAAGAGCCATGCATTGAAGGGGCTCATAACCGCGCCGAAATGGCTGAAGTATTCGCTTTTGATCCTTTCGATGATCTCCCCTTTTCCCACAACCACGCCGCCTATGATGTCCCCGTGTCCCCCGAGATATTTGGTTGCCGAATGCACCACAATGTCCGCGCCCAGGGCAATAGGCCGCTGAAGATAGGGGGAGGCAAAGGTATTGTCCACCACCAGGGGGATGCCGGCTGACGCTGCAATCGCGGCCCACCGCTCGATATCGATGATGTCCAGTGTCGGGTTGGCCGGGGTTTCGATAAAGAGAAATCTGGTTCTGGCATCCATCAGCTTCCGGATTTGGCCATCATCGCAGCATTGGAACGGTGGAAGAAAGCGCCCTTCGATGTTGAATTTTTTCAGATCCTGGTTGAAAAGGGCAAATGTCCCGCCGTAGAGGGTGCTGCAGCAGACCATGTTGTCCCCGGCCCCGGCCAGGGTGAGGGCCACCGAGGCCACCGCGGCCATGCCCGATGCAGCGGGGACAGCCCCTTGGGTCTCCTCCAGAAGGGCCATCTTCTCCGCCAGCAGATCCACTGTGGGATTGCCGATTCGGGTGTAGACGTATCCGGTATCGGTTCCACCGAAGATCCCCGCGCCGTGGTCCGCATCCCGGAATCGAAAGGTGGAGGTGAGATGAATGGGCGGAACCAGATCCATTGTGGTGATATGGCAGGTATGGATGCCGTGGACGATGTCTGTTTTTCGGGAATTTTTAGGCATTGAATCGTGTCTCCTGGCTTCGGTTGGGGGAATCGATTTGGATCTTTCGGTTTTGCATCCTCTTATAATGATGCCCCTAAACTGCGGTTTCAAGGGCTTTAATCGAGATCGCGGAGCCGCATTTTTTGCATTTGGACTTTGCCCCTCCGGCCGGTATCCTGCGGCCGTCGATCCAGTAAGTCTCTCCGCAATTGTCGCACCGGCAGCGGATCTCCCCCATGATCTGTCGCCAGAAGAGCTTCTCCTGTCCTGCGATATCCTCATCTGAATGGAAGACCGGCGCCTTTTTGGTCTTGAGGAAGGTCATGGTTCCCCTATCCAGATAGACCGAATCGAGTTTCGACACCAGAAAAAGAATGAACTGGCGGAAGTTGTCAAAAGAGCTGTTGACGGTTTTGGGCAGAAACTGGTCGTAGAGAATCCGGTTGCTGGCGATCCGGTAGGGCCGGGGCCGACCTGCAACAAAAAGATCGGCATGGATGATGCTGGTCTCGGTTCCGGCCAGGGTAAATGCGCAGATGGCATAGATCCGTTCATACCGGAGGGGCGCTTCCGAGAGGCGGTGCAGATCCATTCCCTCCTCCGATGCGGTGATCTTGTTGGCCTCCATCGGCGCCACCGAGAGGACGTTGTACCGGGCCTGAGCCGTGGCGTCTGGCGTCGGGATGATCTTGATCCTTTTGGCGATGGGAATGGCCGGTCCGGTCGGTTTCTGTTTCAGGGCGGCTGCGGCAGGGGATGCCTTATCTTCTGCTGATGCCTTTTCAGGGGAAGACTTCTGTTGCAGCAGCTCATCGGAAGTCTTTTGGGCCAGCTCTTTTTCTGCCTTTTTCTCCTCCTGCTCCTGATTTTTGGCCATCTCACCGGCCGCCTTGGCCTGCTGTTGAATCTCCTTTTTCTCCTCCGGGGAGAGATCGGGCCCTGTTTCGAGGAGACGTTTATAGACTGATGCAGCCTCCGCATACAGCTCCTGTTCCACCATCGCGGCGGCCATCTGTTTCTGAAGCCGCGGCTCCAGCAGGGCCATAGGATGGGCGCGGGTGGTTTCCAGATATTCGTCAACTGCATTCTCAGAGTCTTCCTGGTGGAAGAAGAGACGGACCGCCCGGTTGAACTCGATCTGCGCCACCCGCTCCTTTCCCTGGAGAAAATAGACCCGGCTCAACTGGCCGTGAGCGATCGCATCCTCCGGGTCTCTAATCAGCATCTGCCGCAGCTCCATCATCGCGCCGTCGATATCCCCCTGTTCCAGTTTCGAAGAGACAGAGGATTCCTCATTTCCGGACAGATGAATCTTGCTGGCGATGGCCGGGGTCAGCACCTTCTCCTCGAATCCGGAGTGCTTGAAGGCCAGGGCCGTGGCCACGCCAAAGAGAAAGCCGCCGATGTGAGCCCAGAATGCGACCCCGGAGCCGTCTCCTACGCCGCTCATCTTGAAGACCTCCCACAACTGCTGGGCGAGCCAGAGGGGAAGCATCAGGTATGCCGGTGCATAGAAAGTTCCCTTTTTGGCCCGGAATCCAAAGAAGAAAAAGTAGAAAAAATAGATTTTAGTCTTGTAAAACCGAACGAGAAAGGCCCCCATGAGGGCTGCGATCGCGCCCGACGCGCCGACGAGGGGGATCGTGCTTTCCGGATAAAAGAGGGAATGGGTCAGCGATGCAAAGATGCCGCCGGCCAGATAGAAGATGGGAAAGGCGATTCGGCCCCATAGATCCTCGATGTTGCCGCCGGAGAGCCATAGAAAGAGCATGTTGAAGAGGAGGTGAAAGATGCCTCCGTGGAGGAACATGGAGGTGATTAGGGTGAAAAAGCCGCCCCTTGCCGGGATGTAGCCGTATTTTCGATAGAACTCATCCTGCATGGCCTCTGCAAAGGCAGCGATGCGCCGGTTCAACTCATCCTGCTCCGCTTCCCGGGAGTCGTCGTAGGCGTATTCTTCAGGCTCAAGATCCGATCGGGGCTGAGGTATCATCTCTTGGAACTGGCGCATCTTATCCAGCACCTGGCGCTCCTCAGGCGGGATCTTCTGGTAGATATCATCGGGAATCTCCAGGTAGGGGCGTTTCATGTAATAATCCATGAGCTGACGGTACGCCTTCTGCACCTCTTCCTGGCTCGATGGCGCTGCAAGGAGCGTCAGGATAAAAAGCAGTACATTGATGACCAGAATCGTGATGGTGACATAGGGGGTCCGCTGGACCTGCCCGCTCTCATGGCTCAAGGGGATCAGTATCATAATGCACCTCTTTTGGTTTTCTCAGCCCCGCCTCAAGAATACCTGCTCCTGCCATTTTTGTATACCATCTTCACGGGGTCAGGAAAAGTCTGTTTTGCAGGATGGCCAACAGATATCAGAAGATCGCGATGAATCTTCTTCAGATCCCTTTCCCTTTATACTTCCGCCATACTTCCGGGACACTTACAGCCCCTTGACACTTCCGGGCGCGGGTGGGAATATGGAGCGGTCATGAAAGAGGATTCCGACAAGATCGATACCTTTCGGAAGATCATCCATATCGACATGGATGCCTTCTATGCATCCG
The DNA here is from genome assembly GCA_011390345.1 of Desulfobacteraceae bacterium. GTDB lineage: Bacteria > Desulfobacterota > Desulfobacteria > Desulfobacterales > JAABSP01 > JAABSP01. The sequence continues at coordinate 30,514 of JAABSP010000040.1, read as the reverse complement.
TGGAGCAGCGGGACCGGCCCGAGCTGAAGGGAAAGCCGGTGATCGTGGGCGGGGATCCCCAGGGCCGGGGAGTGGTCGCGGCCTGCTCCTATGAGGCCCGGAAATTCGGCATTCATTCGGCCATGCCCGCGCGCTGGGCCCATAGTCGATGCCCCCACGCGGTATTCCTGCGCCCCCGATTCGATGTCTACAAAGCGGTCTCGGGGCAGATTCGGGAGATCTTTTTCGATTATACCGATCTTGTGGAGCCCCTCTCTCTGGACGAGGCCTATCTCGATGTCACCCAAAACAAGAAGGGAATCCCCTATGCAACAGCCATCGCAAGACAGATCCGAAGCCGGATCTTCAACAGAACCGGGCTGACCGCGTCGGCCGGGGTCTCCTTCAATAAATTTCTGGCAAAGGTCGCCTCGGATGTCGATAAGCCGGACGGGCTGACGGTCATTCCGCCGGAGGCTGGGGCTGCGTTTATCGATCGGCTTCCCATCGGCCGATTCTATGGCGTCGGCAAGGTGACGGAGCGGCGGATGCATGACTTGGATATCCGAACGGGCGCGGACCTGAAGCGATGGCCAAGGGAGGATCTCTATCGAGTCTTCGGCAAGGCGGGTCTTTATTTTCATGACATCGCACACGGCCATGATGAACGGCCCGTTGAGACGGAACGGGTTCGAAAATCGGTGGGAAAGGAGGTGACGCTGGGCGAGGATATCGAGGATATCGATGAGATGCACGAAATCCTGCAGGGCCTGTCAAAAAAGGTCGAAGCCGCACTCCGGAACTACGGGTTCACCGGAACCACTGTTACGCTGAAGATCCGATATACCGATTTCAGATGCATCACCCGAAGCATTACGCTCGGCGCGCCCGTCACGGATGCCGACGCGATCATGGCGCAGATCCGCAACCTGCTGAAACATACCGATGCCGGCGCCAAAAAGGTCCGCCTTCTGGGCATAACCCTCTCCAATTTCGCGGAGGAGCATACCGCCTCAACTTTCTGCAGACAGCTTCCCCTCCCCCTGATCTGGGAGACAGGGTAGGATATTTCTACCGGATATTACATTTCCGATACTATTGTTTTCCTTTCCCTTTTGGGCTATACCTGTATTATAGACAATGAAAAATGTGCAGGGACTATGCCATCAAAACCGACATACAAGGAACTGGAAATGCAGGTACATATGCTTGAAAAGCGGCTTGCCCAAGCCGAATTCTGCTATGGGGGGCTTGTCGATCCGGACCAGTACCGGTCTCTGGAGGATGCATACCGGAAATATGAGTTTATTGCCAACAACTCCAGAGACTTCATGACCCTTATCGATCGAAACTACATCTATGAGGCGGTCAATGATCCCTACTGCCAGGCCCACAAAAAATCCCGGGCAGAGATTATCGGTTCGACGGTAGCAGATGTCTGGGGAGAGCGGATTTTCAATTCCGTCATCCGTGACTATCTGGACAGATGCTTTACCGGAGAGGTGGCCAACTACGAGGGATGGTTCGAATTCCAGGGGCTTCGCCGTTGCTTCCATGTGATCTATTCCCCCTATTGGGAAAAAGGCCGCGTCACCCACGCGGTCGTGGTCTCAAGGGATATCACAGGCCGTAAGAAGGCAGAGCAGGCACTGAAACGGGAATCGGATGTCAACACCGCGATTGCGGAGCTGGCTGAGGCGATTCTCTCTTCAGACTCCATCGAGGCCATCAGCGCCATTGTCTTGCACTATGCAAGAGAGTTGACCCTAAGCCGATACGGATCTGTGGAATATGTCCAGCCGGAGACCGGGGAATTCATTCCAGCAGCCAAAGATGCTCCCGCCAGAGGGGAACATGGGCCGGGCAAAGAGGCAGAAGGAAACGGTACACCCGCTTATCGCCTGTCGGTGCCGGCCTGCACCCGAATCGAGACCCGGTGCGTCGGTCGGATCAATGTGGAGCGGCCGGGGCAGGATTACGATCAGACCGATCGGCTTCTCATGGACCGGCTGGCAATGATTTACGCCATCGCGATCGAGCACAAGCAGATGGAAGAGGATCAGTTGAAGAAGGAGAAGTTTCAAAGCATCATCGAGATCGCAGGTGCGGTCTGCCATGAGATCAATCAGCCCCTCCAGGCCATCAGCGGCTACTGCGAGCTGATGTTGATGGAGATCGGCAAAGAGGATCTGCATTATAACAAGGTCAAAGGCATACTGCGCCAGGTCAACCGGATCGGCGGGATCACAAAGAAGCTGATGGGAATTACCACATATGTGCGGAAAGATTATGACGGAGAGAACAAGATCATCGATATCGAAAAGGCGTCGATGTAGAATTTCCCAAATCTGCTGATGGTATTCCTTCTCCGATGAGGCCCTGCATTGCTGATCTAATGCCGGGCTTCTCTTTTCAGGAGCCGGAGAAGGGTTTCCATGTCCGGTGGGGGCGGGGATACACAGGAGAGCGGCGCTCCGGTTGCCGGATGGAGAAAGCGGAGCTTCCAGGCGTGGAGCATCTGTCTGGTGATCCCCTTGAGCCGGTCCGAAATCGTTTTTGAAAAGCGACCTCCGGGCCGGTTACGGTTGTATAGCGGATCACCGATGATCGGATGCCCCACGGCACAGAGATGGACCCGGATCTGATGGGTTCTTCCAGTCATCAGCAGAACCTCCAGCAGGCTCGCCCCCTCATACTGTTCCCGCACCTTCCACCGGCTCCATGCCGGTTTGCCGGAGGGAGTGTCGATCCACATCCGCTTCCGGTCATTGGGGTCTCTTCCGATGGGAAAGGAGATCTCCCCGGATTGGGCCGCCATCTCTCCATAGACCAGCGCCAGATACCTTTTTTCAATGGATCGGGATTTGAACTGTTCCGACAGGTGCTGGTGCGCGGCGTCGTTTTTGGCCGCCATTATCAGCCCGGAGGTATCCTTGTCCAGACGGTGGACAATGCCGGGCCGCTCTTTGCCCCCGATGCCGGCCAGATCATCGCAGTGGTAGAGAAGCGCATTGACAAGCGTTCCCGATGTATGTCCCGCGGCCGGATGGACCACCAGCCCCGCAGGTTTGTCTAAAACGATCAGATCGCTGTCTTCATGGAGGATTTTGAAGTCGATGGGCTCGGGCTGCAGGTTCAGGGGCGTCGGCGCGGGAATGAATCCTTTGATCTCATCTTCTGCCTTCAGCCGGTAGCCCGGTTTTTTGACGGCCCCGCAGATCTTTATCTTTCCCGCTCGAATCAGATCCGCAGCAATGGAACGGGAACAGTCGCTGATCTTTTCGGCAACGACAAGATCGGCTCTCCTGCCCATATGGTCAGGATCGGCGGGAATGGTGAAGGGGCGCCCTTCGCTGGGGAGCATGGCAGGAAGAGAGGTGTCTGTTATGAAGCCGCGCTAACGGTCAAAGATCGATTCGATCTCCTGAAGAACGCTCTGATCATCGGTGTTCCTGGCGGTGGAGAGTTCGCTGACAAGAAGAGCCTGGGCCGTATCGTAGAGTTTGCGCTCCCCAAAGGAGAGATCCTTGTTGAGTTTGAGCATGAAAAGATCCCGGAAGACCTCGGCCACATCAAAAAGAGAGCCGGTCTTGATCTTGTCCATATACTCCCGATAGCGGCGGTTCCAAGTCTGATTGTCTCCGGAGCCGTTGTTCTGGTTCTTCATTATATCGAAGATTTTGGGGATATCCGATTCATCGATGATCTCGCGCAGGCCCACGGAATCGACATTTGCGGTGGGGATCATGATCAGCATCTCGTTCTCCAGGACCTTCATCATATAGAAATCGTGGCTCTCCCCGTTGATCTCCTTGCTCTCGATGGCATCAATCCGCCCGACCCCATGCGCGGGATAGACGGCCAGATCCCCGACTTTGAACTTTCCTGATCTACATTTTCCCAAATTTTCCTGCCCCTTTTTCTGGCTCATTGCTTCCCCAAATTCGGTGAGTAATGCCGGAAAAAACAGATTAATTTTTCGATAAAAACTACCGATAATTTTGTTATATCATACCCAGGAGAAACAATCAATATGCAATCGGGGAATAAAACCGGGAATTAAAAACCGGGAATAATAAAAAAAAGGATCGGTGCCGAACTGACCAGCACCGATCCTTTTTTGTTTTAGATTCCGCTATGGTGCAGAATCTCAGTCTGACGGTAAATCTTTCCGATTATTACATCAGGAAGGGCACCATCAGCAGGGCAACCACGTTGAGAATCTTGATCATCGGGTTGACCGCGGGTCCGGCTGTATCTTTGTAGGGGTCGCCGACGGTGTCGCCGGTGACGGCCGCTTTATGAGCCTCGGAGCCCTTGCCGCCCAGATGTCCGTCCTCGATGTACTTCTTCGCGTTGTCCCATGCCGCGCCGCCTGTGGTCATGGAGATGGCCACGAAGATACCGGTGACGATGGAGCCGATGAGCATGCCGCCCAGAGCCACTTTGCCCAGGAACACGCCGATCAGGATCGGGGCGATCACGGGCAGGAGTGCGGGAACCATCATCTCTTTGAGCGCGAACTTGGTCACGATGTCAACGCAGGCCGCGTAATCGGGCTTTGCGGTTCCCTCCATGATGCCGGGGATCTCACGGAACTGCCGGCGCACCTCGTCCACGACCGCGCCGCCGGCATTGCCGACCGCCTTCATCGCGATGGAGGCGAAGAGGTAGGGAAGCAGACCGCCGATGAAAAGGCCGACGATCACGTTCACGTCGCCCAGATCGAACCGGATGGCCTGATCTGCGCCGTGGAGCACGAACTCCTGCACGTAGGAGGCAAAGAGCACCAGAGCTGCAAGACCGGCTGAGCCGATCGCGTAACCCTTGGTGACGGCCTTGGTGGTGTTGCCGACCGCATCCAGGGGATCGGTGACGGCACGCACGCTATCATCCATATCGGCCATCTCGGCAATACCACCCGCGTTATCGGTGATGGGGCCGTAGGCGTCGATCGCGATGACCATACCGGTCATGGAGAGCATGGACATGGCTGCCATTGCGATGCCATAGAGACCCGCATAGTGGAAGGCGACCAGAATCGAAATACAGATCACGATGACCGGAGCCGCGGTGGCCTGCATGGAGACGGCCAGACCCGCGATAATGTTGGTTCCGTGACCCGTGGTGGAGGCATCTGCGATGCTCTTCACCGGGGCATAGATGCCGGTGTAATACTCGGTGATGACTACGATGATCGCTGTGAGCGCCAGACCGACCAGGGTTGCATAGTATATGTTGATGGAGGTGAGGTCACCCAGACCCACCATCGTATACTTGGTGGCATAATAGAAAGCGATTGCAGAGATGATACAGGAGCCGAACATCCCCTTGTAGAGCGCGCCCATGATATATTCGCTCTTGTTGCCCAGACGGACAAAGAAGGTCGCGATCATGGAGGCGACGATGGAGATGGCGCCCAGAATCAGCGGGAATTCGGTGGCGATCTGGACATCCGGGAAGAGCAGGTTGCCCAGAAGCATTGCGGCAACGGCTGTCACGGCATAGGTCTCGAACAGGTCTGCGGCCATGCCGGCGCAGTCACCCACGTTGTCGCCCACATTGTCCGCGATGGTTGCGGGGTTTCTCGGGTCATCCTCGGGGATGCCTGCCTCGACCTTACCCACCAGGTCAGCACCGACATCCGCACCCTTGGTGAAGATACCGCCGCCGAGACGGGCGAAGATGGAGATGAGGCTGCCGCCGAAGCCGAGGGCCACCAGCGCGATGACGGACTCTCTGACGCCCATGCCTGCGCTCTTCAGCAGAAAGGTGTAATAACCGGCCACTGCGGTCAGACCCAGGCCGGCAACGATCATGCCGGTAACGGCACCACCGCGGAAGGCCATGCTAAGGCCCGCGGCCAGCCCCTTTCTGGCGGCCTCTGCGGTCCGGACATTGGCGATGACGGAGACCCGCATCCCGATGTAGCCCGCAAGGTAGGAGGCTGCAGCACCGAGCAGAAAGCCGAATGCGGGGTAGGTGCCGAGACCGTAGAAGATGATGACGAAGATGATGCCGCCGGTAATCGCCACGCTCTTGAGCTGCCGATTCAGGTAGGCGATGGCGCCCTCACGGATCGCGCTCGCGATCTCCTGCATCTTCTCGTTTCCGGCCGGCGCACTCTTTACGGACTGGGCCAGCGCGATGGCGAAGATGACGCCTGCAATACCTACAAGTGTACAATAGAAAGGTACATTAGCCAGGAAAATTTCCATTCTTTCCTCCATCTGAAGTTAACATTCATTTTCGGTTGAACCGATTCATACTCTCCTTTGCTCCCCTGCAAAGGATACTCACTGCGGCATCCCGGGACCGGGCCAGGACCTCGTCGAGAAGTTCGAATTCATCGGGCTTGAACTTTCCCAGCACATGATCCGATACTTCGCTCCCGGTTTCGGAACGCCCGACGCCCATGCGCAGGCGAATGAAATCGCCGCTGCCGAAGGCGTCCATGACTGATCTTACACCTTTGTGCCCGCCATGACCTCCTTTCTCTTTGATTTGAATCCTTCCCAGGGCGAGGTCGATGTCATCATGGACGATGACGGGATCCTCGCTGTTTATTCCGTGATACTGCGAGATCCGGCTGATCGGAATCCCGCTTCTGTTCATGAAGGAGAGGGGCTTGACCAGCAGGGTTTCGACCCCTTCGATCCTCCCCCGCCCCATGATCGCGTCGAAACGCTTCTTTTCATTCAAAGGGATGGAATATTCATCCGCGAGCCTGTCAAGCAGCATGAAGCCGATGTTGTGACGGGTTCTCTCATATGCTGGGCCCGGATTTCCCAGTCCCGCCACCAGCCTCAGTTCTCCGGCTGCCATTGGTGCGGTTGTTCAGCTTTATATGGGGGATATATCCGATTATTCACCCGGTCATTCATTCGGTTATTCACCCGGCGTCTCTTCGGAGGCTTCGGCTTCTCCCTCGACCTCGCCTTCGGCAGCCTCACCCAGCTCCTCTGCCTCTTCTTCCTCGACCTCGGGCTCCTCCTCCCGCATGGGAGTTGCCACCGTCACAACGGTGAACTCGCTCTCGGCCAGGATTTCGATGCCCTCTTCCACGGAGATTTCTCCAACATGGATGGCATCGCCTATGTCAAGCCCCGAGATATCCAGCTCAAAGGATTCGGGGATCTTGTTGGGAAAGCAGGAGACATCCAGATCTCTTCGGACGATCTGGAGGATGCCGCCCCGCTCCACACCCACCGATTCCCCGGTCGTGATAATCGGAACGCTGGCGGTGATCTTCCGATCCATGGAGATCTCGTAGAAGTCGGCATGGACAAAGAACTTGGAGAGCGGGTCCGTCTGCAGTTCCTTCAACATGACCGTTTTGGTGCCTGTGCCCGCGCCGTCTTCCATGACGAGATTGATCAGGGCCTGTATCCCCCCTTTTTTCAACACCTTCTCCAGAGCGATAACGTCAACGGAGAGGGGGGTCGATGGGGTATCAGGGCCATAGAGTACCGCGGGAATTCGACCCTCAGTGCGCAGAACCCGGGCCGGTCCGTTGCCGGTTGCGGTTCTGCTTTTGGCTTTCAGTTCAATCAGTTCCAAGAAAGTTCCTCCTTAAAAGATGGTTAGGCGGCCGATGCTCGATCCGCCATATTTTTTTCTATTCGAAAAGCGATGTCACTGAGTCGCCCCGGTGGCTGCGGATGATGGCCTCCCCCACCAGCTCCGCAATGGAGAGCACGACGATCTTCCCGCTCTCCCGGGCCTTCTGATGCAGGGGGATGGTGTCGGTGACCACAAGGCTCGACAGGGGGGAATTGATGATCCGGTCCACCGCGGGGCCCGAAAGCACCGCATGGGAGCACATGCCGTGAACCTCTTTTGCCCCCTTCTCCATGATCGCGGCCGAGGCCTCGGTCAGGGTTCCCGCAGTATCGGCCATGTCATCCAAAATGATGGCCACCTTGTCCCGGACATCGCCGATGACTGCCATGGCCTTGGCCTTATTGGGGGCGTCCCGCCGCTTGTCGATGATGGCCAGGTCCGCGTCTATCCGTTTGGCATAGGCCCGGGCACGCTCCACACCCCCGGCGTCCGGAGAGACGATTACCAGGTGGTTGTTGTCGAAATTCTTCCGGACATACCGGAGAAAGACCGGGGTGCCGAAGAGGTTGTCCACCGGGATATCGAAAAAGCCCTGGATCTGGCCCGCATGGAGATCCATGGTGATGACCCGGTTGGCCCCGGCAAGGGTGATCATGTTGGCCACCAGCTTCGCGCTCAAGGGAACCCGGGGGGCAACCTTCTTGTCCTGTCGGGCGTAGCCGAAGTAGGGGATGACCGCAGTCACCCGGCTGGCCGAGGAGCGCTTCACCGCATCGAGCATCAGCAGCAGCTCCACGAGATTCTCATTGACCGGCGCGCAGGTGGACTGCAGCACAAAGATGTCCCGAAGCCGGACATTCTCGTCGATCTCGATCTGGACCTCGCCGTCGCTGAACCGCGTCACCTTGGCCCCGGCCATTGGCAGGTCCAGGTAGGAACAGATTTTCTGGGTCAGCTCCGGATTTGAATTTCCTGAAAAAATTGCGAGTTTATTCATTATAAGTATTTTGAAACATTTTCGATTGTAGCGGTTCCGACCGTGACTCTACCTGTCGATATAGAATTGGCTGGGGCGGGAGGATTCGAACCTCCGAATGCAGGAACCAAAATCCTGTGTCTTACCGCTTGACGACGCCCCAGCATCACACTCTTACAATGGATCGGCAAAATGAACTCCAGGAATCAGACGATCAACTGCGCCCGATGGATGCCCCACCCTTTCCACTGCTCCGAAAGAGCGCCTTCTGCACGGATAGAGTCGGATTCCGCAGCAAAAAGCCCGAAGACCACAGGGCCGCTTCCGGTCATCAGGGCGTTTATGGCGCCCTGTTCCATCAATGACGCTTTTGCCGGTATAATGTCGGGACAGATGCTTGCGGTGACGCTCTCCAGATCGTTGCAGAGATGCCGGGCCGCATCGAAGGTCCTAACATTAAGAGACCAGTTACTAATGAGTTTTTTACATTTTGTCAATGCTAAATTGAGATTTTTGTAGACCTGAGCGGTTGAGATCGATATCGGAGGGGAGAGGAGGAGGATGGGGTAGGGGGGGAGGCCCGGGGCCGGTTCCAGCCGGTCACCGATGCCGGTGGCGACCGCCGGCTTCCCCAGGATGAAGAAGGGCACGTCCGCACCCAGTGCCCCGCCGATGGCCATGAGCCTTTCTTTCGAGAGCGCCCCGCCGTGGTGTTGGTTCAATGCCAGCAGAACGGCCGCGGCATCGCTGCTGCCGCCCCCCAGTCCCGCGGCCACTGGGATCTTTTTTTCGATAGTTATGGAAAGATCAGTTTCGGGAAGGGCCGCGGCGCTGTAAAAGGCCCGGGCGGCCCGGCTGACGAGATTGGTCTCGTCCTCCGGGACATCCGGATGGGAGCAGCGGACCCGAATCCCGCTTCCAAAAAACTCGAAGCGGATATGATCATACAGGGTGATGGGACACATAAGGGAGAGGAGTTCGTGATAGCCGTCCGAACGCCTCCCCCTTACACCCAAAAAAAGATTGATCTTGGCAGGGGTGCGAATCTCCATCTATTTTTCGATCTTGATCACCACATAGCCTGCGGTCATCCGCCGGATAAAGAGCTGGATCATCTCACCCTTGTCAACTTTATCAATCGTGTTCTCATAATCCTTTGTCGATTGGACCGGCTTCCGGTTGATCTCCTTGATGATGTCCCCCGGGACCACACCGGCCGCTTCGGCCTTGCTGCCCGAGGCCACTTCCACCACCACGACCCCCTGGGCGTCGTTGATATTGAACCGGCGGGCGATCTCGGGCGTCAGGTCCGCCACACGGATGCCCAGTTCCGATCCGGTCTTCTCCTCCGAAGGCCCCTGGGTTATCAGACGGCTCTCATCCCGCTTCGCGATCCTGACAGAAAAAGTCTCTTTCTTTCCGTTTCTGATGACCGTAACTTTGGCTTTCTCCCCGACACCGATGCCCGCGACCATCCGGGTAAGCTCCCGGGTGGAGTCGATCTTCTGACCGTTGACGGAGATCAGCACGTCCTGGGGCCGGATGCCGGCCTTGTATGCGGGGTCTCCTTCGAAGACCTCTGTGATGAGAACGCCCTGGCTCTTCTCGATGCCGTAATACTCCGCAATCTCCTCGTTGAGATCCTGGATCGCGACGCCGAGCCAGCCCCGGGTCACCTCCCCGTGTTTCCGCAACTGAGAGATGACATCCTTGGCCATGTTGACGGGAACGGCAAATCCGATGCCCTGGCCGCTGGCGATGATCGCGGTGTTGATGCCGATCACTTCCCCCCGCATGTTGATCAACGGCCCGCCGCTGTTGCCGGGATTGATGGAGGCGTCGGTCTGGATGAAATCATCATAGGGGCCCGATCCGATGACCCGGCCCTTGGCGCTGACGATTCCGGCCGTCACCGTATATTCCAGGCCAAAGGGGCTGCCGATGGCCACAACCCATTGTCCCACATCGAGGTTGGCTGAATCCCCCATAGGGATTGCCGGCAGCTCCCGACCTGCTTCTATTTTGATCAGTGCCAGATCCGTGTTCGGGTCCCGGCCCACGATCTCGCCCTCATACTCCTCGCCGTCATCGAGCTTGACCACGATCTGATCGGCATCCTCGATCACATGGTTGTTGGTGACGATGTATCCTGCGGAATCGATGATAAAGCCGGAGCCGAGGCTGCGCTGTTTGAAATCTCGCTGGGGGCCCTCTCCGCCGAAGAACTTCTCGAAGAAGTCGCCAAAAGGATCATTCTCCCCCCCGCCAAAAGGCCTCTGAAAATGGCGGAATACCCTGCCGCCCCCCTGGGTTACCTTGACGGTCCGGATGTTCACCACGGCAGGGCTTACCTTCTTGGCCAGCTCTGTGAAATTGGCCGGGGTGTGGAAATCGGGGCCCTGCTGCGCCCCTGCCGGAAGAGAGAGCCCCAGTATGACCAGGGACAAAGCCGCAAGCAGGGCAATGATTTTCGGGGTAAAGTGGATTCGCCTGTTCGGGTTCTTCATGGAAGCCTCCTTTTCAAATCGGGGTTAGTTCCTGATGATTATCACTTCTCTTTTACATACAGAATCCGCATATCATAGAGGATGTGCCTGAGCATGGTCTCCTCCTCTTTTGTAAGATTCCCCCGGGTCTTCTCCTCCAGAAGGATCAGCAGATCGATGGTCTGCTTGGCCAGGGTCAGATTTTTCGATTTGGCCCCGGTGGCCGGGTCATCCAGCAGCCCCAACTGGACATATGCCGAGGAGTTGAGGGAGAAGATGAAGGTGGAAAAGTCGATCTTTGGAAGCTGGAACTCACCCGGTTCAGCCCTTTTGGAAGCCTCGGCCTCGACTTTGGCCGCCTCCCGCTCATACGCCTCCTCGGCCTTTCGCTGTTCCCCTTCGGAGATCTTCTCCATATCGGAATAGGGGGGTTGATCCATGAGGATAAATCCCTTTTCTTCAGAATGCTCTGCCATTTTCTCCCTCCTTGTCCGAAAACATTATTGAATCTTCAACGGTTCCCGGGGGGTTTTCATTTCTCTTTCTACAGTTCCACGGGAACGATGGTGTTTACAAGGGGCAAGGCCCGGATCTCCTCTACCACCGCATCCGGAATGGGGGTGTCGGTTCTCAAAAAGATGATGTTGTTCTCCCCTTCCTCCTCCTGGCCCACCTGCATCCGATTGATATTTATATTGTTCTTCCCCAGTGTGGAGCCGATGGAGCCGATCGCGCCGGGCCGGTCCTGGTTGTGGATGATAGCGGCATGGCCTTTGGGGATCATCTCCAAGCGGAAATTGTTGATTTTCACCACCCTGGCCTCCTTCTTGCCGAAGATGGTTCCCGCGACTGTGGTGGTCCCCTCTGCGGTGACCGCGGCCACGGTGATCAGGTTGAGATAATCCTCGGATTCGGCTCGGGTGGACTCCGTCACCTGGATTCCCCGGTCCTTGGCCATCACCCGCGCGTTGACGAAGTTGACCATCTCCTTGACCTCCGGTGCAAGAAGCCCCCGCAGGGTCGCGGTGGAGACCGGTGCCAGATCCAGCCCCTTGAAATCCCCGCGGTACTCGATGATCACCTCTTTCAGAGGCCCTCTGGAGAGCTGGGAGAGGAGCGCACCTAGCCGATCCCCCAGGGAGAGGAAGGGGCCGAGCTTCTCCAGCAGTTCTCCGGTGACAGAGGGGACATTGACCGCGTTGACGATGGTGCCGGTCTGGAGATAGTCGATGATCTGCCGGGCCACGTCCACTGCGACGTTGGTCTGGGCCTCTTTGGTGGATGCCCCCAGATGGGGGGTGCAGATGAAGTTGTCGAGCTTGAAGAGCGGCGATTCCCCCGGAGGCTCGGTCTCGAAGACGTCGAGGGCCGCGCCGGCCACCTTTCCGGAGACCATCGCGTCATAGAGGTCCGCCTCGTTTACGATGCCGCCTCTGGCGCAGTTGACGATCATCACGCCGTCCTTCATCTTGTCGAAGGCTTCTTTGTTGAGCAGCCCAGCGGTGTCCTTGAGTTTGGGCACATGGACCGTGATGTAGTCGGAGACCTCGTAGAGCTGATCCAGGGTGGCGCTTTTGAAGTCGGACTTTTCGATCTGCTCCGGGGTTACAAAGGGGTCATAGACCACTACGTTCATCTTGAGCCCTTTTGCCCTGTCCGCGACAATGGAGCCGATCTTGCCGAAGCCGATTACGCCGAGGGTTTTGCCGCAGATCTCCCGGCCCTGGAGCTTCTTTTTCTCCCAGAGGCCCGATTTCAATGTCGCGGTTCCCCGGGGGATGTTCCGGGTTAGGGCCAGCATCATGGCCACTGCATGTTCGGCTGTGGTCACCACATTGCCTCCCGGGGTGTTCATTACCACGACGCCCTGTTTTGTGGCGGCCGAAATGTCCACATTGTCCAGGCCGATGCCAGCTCTTCCCACGACTTTCAGATTTACGCCCGCCTCCAGAATCTCCTCGGTCACTTTCGTGGCGCTGCGGATCACCAGACCGTTATACTCGCCGATGATCGATTTCAACTCTTCCGGGGAGAGGCCCGTCTTCACATCCACTTCGATCCCCTCTGACTGACGAAACATCTCGATGCCGATCTCTCCCAGATTGTCGCTGACCAGTACTTTCATTCGCTCTTCCTTCTCCACCCGAATCGGGCGCTTGAAAATGATGTTGAATTCAAGATAACCATTATACCATTAACTCTCCAAAACCGTGAAGTAAATATCTTGTATGCCCCTTTTGTCAAGGGAAAAGAGAAGGGGCGGCCGAATCGGCTGCCCCGATGGAGGATCTTTTGATGGAATTATTAATGAATGCGGGGATGGGGGTTGGGTTTTTAAAAGGGCATCCGCTCCGGCGGTCTCCGTTCCGGAACATATTCGTGGGGGATCTTCTCTTCGTTCCACGCTTCGGAGACATAGAGGTTGCAGTAGCAACTGCCGTACTCTTCCACATCCGGCTCCCGATAGATGCAGGGGCAGATGATGTCCTTGTCCCGCTCCCGGTCGTTTGCGGCCAGGCGGCAGGGGCAGCACATGTAGCCGTAACGCTCCTTGTTGGCCTGAAGGGCCTTCAGCATCTCGAAGACCCGCTCTCTGTCCTTATTGAAAAAGTAGCCCTTGGGCTCCTGGGTCTTTTTCAGCATCTCATAGAGCTTTTCAACTGCCATTCATGCCCAGCGCCTCCTTGATCTCTTTTTCCTTGTACCCCACGATGACGGTTTCACCGATGATGATGGTGGGGAAGGTGCATCTGGGGTTGAATTTTTTGACATCTTCCAGAATCGCGGAGCGTTCGTCCCCTTCCAGCACATCCACATCTACTACGTCATAATGAATTGTGCATTCGTCCAGAAGTCTTTTTACCGATTTGCAGTGGCTGCAGGTGCTCAGTGCATAGAGCTGAACCGGCTTCTCTTTTTTTTCTTCTGCCATGTCACCATCCTTTCCGATAGATCGTACAAGGGGTTAGGGTTTCTTACAGACATCCGACAGCGCTACGGCCGATGCCGCCGGAATGGGTATGGATCACCATCGGCTGCTCTTTGGGTTCGAGCCTGACAATGAGAAAGCCTGACAATGAGAAAGAAGGGGTGCGCACCTCACAACGATACCTATCAGCTTGATTGAGCGTTTCTCTTTGGGATCGTTTTCGATCCTGTGGTATAGTTGATTAATGATGGGGGCTTCCCGCTGACAGTGCGGACAATACATGCTGAAGATTTCGATGATGACGATTCTGGCCTCAATATCTTCATTTGTTATGGATATCATATATAAAGGAAGCTGTATATATGAAAAACCGAAAATGAAATTCAAAAGAGTAATTATGGGAATAATCTATCTGATTATTTTGAAAATTTCCACCGTTTTTCTTGACAAAGGAGATGATAATCAGTATTGATATTGATAACGATTCCTGATAAGATTCATCCCTGACCAAAAATCCGGATGAACAAAATCAAAAGACTGACAAACCCCCAATAACCTTTCCATGAAGGGAGGAAGCATGGCGGAGAAGACGATCAAGAAGATGGACAAGGAAAAGAAGCTCAACTATCGGGACATGAGCATCTGCGATGCAACGGTAAATATGCTGGAGAAGGCCAACCGGGAGGGCTGTGAGACCGCATTCGACCGTGCGGCCAACATGAAGGCCTGCCCCATCGGTGCGGATTCGGCCTGCTGCAAGCACTGCTCCATGGGCCCCTGCCGCCTCAATGCCAAAGATCCCTACGGCAAAGTGGGTGTCTGCGGCGCGACCATCGATACCATCCAGGCGAGAAACTTCGGACGGATGGTGGCGGCCGGCGGCGCGGCCCATACGGACCACGGCATGGCCATGCTCGACCTGTTCCGGGATGTGGTACAGGGAAAGATCAAGGAGTATACCATCAAGGATGTCGATAAGCTCGAAGCGGTAGCACAGAGCATCGGCATCGAGACCGAGGGCAGAACCGTCGAGGAGATCTCCACGGATCTGTACCAGCAGCTCGAGAGCACCTACACCGCAGTGGACGGAGAGATCCCCTTTGCCAAGCGGGTTCCGGAGAAGACCCTGGAACTGTGGCGGAAGCATAATATGGTTCCCAGAGGCGCGATGCGGGAGATCATGGAGATGATGCACAGAACCCATATGGGGGTGGATCAGCACTATGAGAACCTGACCGAGCAGATCACCCGGACGGCCCTTGCCGACGGCTGGGGCGGCTCTATGGTAGCCACCGAGATCTCCGACATTCTCTACGGAACACCGACCCCGGTGAGCGTCGATGTCAACATGGGCGTGCTCAAGGAGGATCATGTCAACGTCATCGTCCACGGCCACGAGCCTAACATGTTCGAGTCCATGATGATGTCGGTCAGCGATCCGGGCCTGGT
The DNA here is from genome assembly GCA_011390345.1 of Desulfobacteraceae bacterium. Lineage (GTDB taxonomy): Bacteria > Desulfobacterota > Desulfobacteria > Desulfobacterales > JAABSP01 > JAABSP01. The sequence goes on along the minus strand of JAABSP010000040.1, from coordinate 15,132 downwards.
TCAGGCGGCAAAGGATGCGGGCGCGAAGGGGATCAACCTTGTGGGCATGTGCTGCTCGGGCGCTGAGATGATGGGCCGCCACGGGATTCCCCATGCCGGCAACTTCATGTCAACCGAGGCGATCCTGGTGACGGGTGCTGTGGACGTGATGTGCGTCGATATCCAGTGCATCCAGCAGGCCCTGGCCAAAGTGGCCGACTGCTACGACACGCCGCTGATCACCACCAACCCGAGATGCCGGATCGAGGGCGCGACCCACATCCCGTTCCACGATCATCATGCCCGGAAGTGTACGGACGAGGTGGTCATCAAGGCCGTCAGCCGATTCAAGAACCGGACCAAGGAGATCGATATCCCCAACATCCGGAACGTCGGCATCCACGGATTCTCCTACGAGTATATCAACTACATGCTCGGCGGAACCTTCCGGGGCTCCTACACCCCGCTCAACGACAACATCATCAACGGCCGGATCAGAGGCGTTGCCGGCGTGGTGGGCTGCACCAACCCCCGGGTGAAGCAGGACTGGCTCCATGTGGAACTGGTCAAGGAGCTGATCAAGAACGACGTGCTGGTGCTCCAGACCGGATGTTCCCAGGTGGCGCTGGCCAAGGCCGGTATGCTTACCCCCGAGGCCGCGCATCTTGCAGGCCCGGGCCTGAGCGAGGTCTGCGAAACCGTGGGGATGCCGCCGGTGCTGGGTCTCGGCTCCTGTGTGGATAACAGCCGGATTCTCATAGCGGCCTCCGAAATGGTGCGCGTGGGCGGACTCGGCACGAGTATCGCCGATCTTCCGGTGGCCGGCGCGGCCCCCGAGTATATGAGCGAAAAGGCTATCTGCATCGGCCAGTATTTTGTGGGTTCCGGTGTTTACACGGTCTTCGGCGTCACCTTCCCGACGGTCGAGGGAACCAAGTTCCACAACCATCTCTTCGACGGCCTGGAGAAGCAGGGCTTCGGCAAGTGGGGATTCTCCAATGATCCCCATGAGATGGCCCAGATGATGATCGCTCATATCGACAAGAAGCGCAAGGCCCTGGGTCTGGACAAGGCCCGGGAGCGGGTGCTCATGGATATGGCCGACCGTCAGAAACTGGCCGAGGCATAATACCGGGATGTGAGTTCGGTTTTTTTACCGTAAAACAAAAAATCCTGCGGGGGAGCGATTCGCCCCAGGATCGTTTCAGAAAAGGGAGTCCTGGTTTTGGTTTCGGGGCTCCTTTTTTTTATGCAGTTTCATTTCTGGTCCGCCTGCGGGAAAGGGGATTATTCCCCTCTCTTTCCGATTTCTTCAGAACCAAACCCCCTACCCGAATGAATCGCTGACCATTCACCTTGCTAAAAATTTGAAAGAAAGGTATCTTACCGTCGAGGGGAAAGGGAAAATGGGCCGGGCTGCCTGCTGTTGTTTTTTAATAGTGAGGTCTATATGATTAAATTCACTGTAAATATCGATCCGATAACCCGAATCGAAGGCCATCTTGCGGTTCGAATCGAGGTGGAAGACGGACGAGTGGCAAAGGCCTTCAGCTCCGGGGAGATGTTTCGGGGATTCGAGGTTCTTCTTAAAGGAAGAGACCCGCTGGATGCCCAGCAGATCACACAGCGGATCTGCGGCGTCTGCCCCATATCCCACGGCATGGCCTCTGTTCTTGCCCAGGATCGGGCCTATGGAATAGCGCCCACGGAAAACGGCCAGTTGGGCCGCAATCTGATTCAGGCGGCCAATTTTCTTCAGTCCCACATCATCCACTTCTATCAGCTTTCGGCTCTCGATTTCATCGATGTGGCCGCGGTCCTCGCGTATGAGGGCAGTGATCCCGGACTCCGGGAACTGAAATCGTGGGTGAATGCCCAGCTCGCTTCGGACGCGATCTATCCGGCCGCGCCTTTCCTGCCGCGCTATGAGGGGGATTATCTCAGGGAGACCGATACAAACATCACGATTCTCAAGCACTACCTGGACGCGCTGAACATGCGGGCCATCGCGCATCGGATGGCCGCGGTGCTGGCCGGAAAACTGCCCCATGCCCCCGGACTGGTGCCGGGCGGCATCACGGAAACCATCACCGCGGAAAAGATCGCGTCTTTGGAGGCGATGCTGAGCAAGCTGCGTACATTTATCGACCATTGTTACCTGCCGGACGTTCTGGAGACCACAGCCGCTTTTCCGCAGTATCTCCGGGAGGGGAGGGGCTGTTCCAATTTCCTGGTTTACGGCGCTTATCCGGATTCCAATGAAAATACCGACATTTTTCCGCCGGGAGTGGTCATTGGCGGCGAGTTGAGCCCTTTGAACATGAAATTGATCACTGAGGATACAAGCCATTCATTCTACTCGTCCCAGTCGGGACTGCCGCCCGGATCGGGGCAGACCGTACCGGACCATACGCACAAGGATGCCTACTCCTGGGTCAAAGCGCCGCGCTATGGGGGAAATGTCATGGAAGTGGGCCCCCTTGCCCGGATTATGGTCGCCGCCCTCCGCAAGGAGGATTCGGCATTGAAGAATCTGACCCGGCAGACCCTTGCCCGGTTCAATATGGGGCTGGAAAACCTGGAATCGGTCATGGGCCGCCATATCGCAAGGGCTCTCGAATGCAAGGTCGTTGCCGATCGCTCTGCGGCATGGATTGAAAGACTGATTCCCGGAGAAACAGCTTTTCAGGATTTCGAGATTCCGGAAAACGGAATGGGCATCGGGCTGACCGAAGCCCCCCGCGGGGCATTGGGCCACTGGATCTCCATCCGCAAGGGAAAGATCGAAAATTACCAGTGTGTGGTCCCAACGACCTGGAACTGTTCCCCCAGAGACGACCGGGGAGTTCCGGGACCTGTGGAACAGGCCCTCGTGGGGACGCCCGTTGCAGATGACCATAATCCCATCGAAGCGGTCCGGGTGGTTCGTTCCTTTGACCCCTGCCTGGCCTGCGCGGTTCACTGATATAAAGGGGGGGGGAGATGAAAGAGATCACCCGCAGAAAATTTCTGAAACTGAGTGCGAAGCTGGCCGCGATGATGGGACTGAGCGCTTCGGCCGTGCCAAAGATCGCAGAAGCACTGGATGAAATCGCGTCCGGAACCCTCCCGGTGCTCTGGCTGCAGGGTCTGAGCTGCTCGGGATGTTCCGTATCCCTGATGAACTCGGAAGATCCCGGGCCTTTGCGAATCCTGACCCGATATCTTTCCCTGCTCTTCCATTCCACCCTCTCCACCGCCACCGGCCATACCGGAATGGAGATCATCAACCGGAGCATAGACCTGGGCGGATACTCTCTGATTGTGGAGGGAAGCGTTCCTCTGGGCATGCCGGAGGCGTGCAGAATGGGGGAGGAGCTTTTTACAGACCAGCTTGCCCGGGCCGCAATGAAGGCCGATGCGGTGATCGCTGTCGGTTCCTGCGCCGCGTCCGGGGGGATTCCCGGTGCGGAAAACAACCCAACAGGCGCTGTCAGCGTCCCGGCATTTTTACAGGAAAAAGGGATTCAGAAGCCGGTGATCCGTATTCCCGGATGCCCCGCGCACCCGGACTGGCTGGTGGGCGTCATCGCGCATGTGGTCAAAATGGGGATTCCGCCCCTGGATGCAGAGCATCGGCCCAAGATGTTCTTCTCCCGCCTGATCCATGATATATGTCCCCGTTTTGCAGATTACGAGCGGGAGCGGTTTGCAAAGACCTTTTCAGACGAGGGCTGCTTTTTCAAGCTGGGGTGCCTCGGCCCTCTCACCCATGCAGATTGCAGCCTTAGGCTCTGGAATGGCGGGACCAATTTCTGTATCAATGCCGGTTCTCCCTGCATCGGATGCGCGGCTGAGGATTTTCCGCAAGCTGTCTCTTTTCCCATGCATACCAAGAAGTCTTCCGGTGAGGTGGAATAAGGATAGCCCAATGAAACTGCACGTCAAACTCAGTCTGGCGCTTTTGAGCGGGTTGATTGTGGTGGTTATCATCGCTCAGCTCATCCAATATCACCGATCTGTCGAGTTCATCTCCGATCTCTCTCGATCGACCCTCTCTACATTGCGGGAAAGAGAGGAGGCCTTTGCCCGGAATATCTTCGACGCGGTGGACCGCGCGGTGGCAGGTTCTTTGGAGCGGGGGGAGATGGAGAAATTCACCCGCCTTCTGGAAGCGCAAAGGCAGATGGATGGGCTGATCGAGTTTTCCCTCTATGACATGGACGGATTTGTCACCCACTCCTCAGGGGAAGAGCATCTGCAAAAGGCGCTGCCCGAGGAATTTAGAAATGTTCTGCTCTATTCCTCAGATATGCTCCAGCGCCATAAGAACGGCGTGATTGAAATCTATCGGCCCCAGGTGATCGTTGGGGAATGCATCCGCTGCCATACGAGCTGGGAAGAGGGGGCCATCGGCGGGGTCACGAGCATCAGGCTTTCGGCCGAAGCCCTCAGCCGGGCTCAGCTTCAGGCGGAAAAGACTCTGACCATGGCCAGCCGCACCTATTTCATCAACAGCCTGATCACCATCGGCGCCATCATCGTTTTTTTCATCATCACCATGTACCTCTCGGTCTCCCGGTTTGTCAAGCGCCCCTTGAGCCGCATCACGACGAGTTTCAAGGATCTGTCCGAAGGTGAAGGCGACCTGACCCGCAGCATCGAAGTCGTCTCCAAAGATGAATTGGGGGAGCTGGCGCACTTTTTCAATATTTTCCTTGAAAAGCTCCGAAGCCAGATGATCAAGATCAAGGAGTCCTCCGAGATCCTGACCCGATCGGTCAATGATCTTTCGGTCTCCTCGAAGGAGATCTTCTCCACCTCCAATTATCAGGCCAGTGCGGTCAAGGAGGTGGTCTCCACAATGGAGGATTCGGACCGGCTTTCCAAAAGCGTTGCGGAGCGGATCGGGGAGGTGGTGAATCTTGCGGAGAAGACCCGTACCAATGTGGAAAACGGCTTTTCCATCACCCGTCAGAACACAGAGCAGATGGATGAGATCCGGAACGCCAACGGCGAAATCATCAAGGGGATGAAGATTCTCGGGGCTCAGATCAAAAGCATCTGGGAGATTGTGGAGATCATCAACTCGGTGGCGGATCAGACCAAAATCATCGCGTTCAATGCGGATCTGGAGGCCTCATCGGCCGGAGAAGCCGGGAAGAAATTCAAGATCGTGGCCCATGAGATCAGAAGGCTGGCCGACAACACCCGGACATCCACCGAAGAGATCCAGGACAAGATCGATGAGATCCAGCACGCTTCGGACAATCTGATCGCGCTCTCCGAAGGGGGAACCCGGAAGATCACCGAGGGATGGAAGCTTTCCAAAAGCCTGGATGCGGTCTTTCAGGAGATTTTGAACTCATCGGAGACATCGGCCGAATCGGCACAAAGGATCTCCACATCCATCAATCAGCAGGCCGACGCGTTCGAGCAGATCCTGCTCACCCTCCGGCAGATCTCCGACGGCATCGACAATTTCGTGGTTTCAACCGAATCGACCACCCAGGCTTCAGAGACACTGCGGCAGATGGCCGATGATCTAAAGGAGATCGTGGATAAATATTCGGTTTAGCGGCTTTTTGCAGACACCATCCCCCTTCTTTGCTTTGGAGCCCGATCCCGGGACCGATAAGGCTTCGGATCGTCTTTCCGATTGACTCTCCCATTCCCCAACCGATGGACCAACCGGGCACTTGCTGCCGAAAAGACCCCTTTATGCTCTCCGCATCCGGCCCCCTGCCGGAGAATCGGCCGATCGTCCGGATCGGGCCGATTTTGTTCCCCGGAAGCATCCAACGGTTGTTGTTTGGTGCGGGGGATGGTAAGATTCAGGAGAGAAATGCCTTTTGTTTCGCGTTGATTGTAATAAAATTGTAATAAATATGATACATAACAGGTGCTTTACAATTTGCAAATCCCAAAAAAAGAAATGAAGCAGTCGATGACCGAATCCTGCAAAAAAAAGGTTCAAATTCCGGATATGGCATCTTTTCGGCATCTTTATCCCTTCGATTCCCGATACCAGGAAGTTAATGGCCTCTGCCTCCATTATATAGACGAGGGCGCGGGAGAGCCGATCCTGATGCTCCACGGCAACCCCACCTGGTCATTTTACTACCGGAACATGATCAAAGCCCTTTCGAATACAAACCGGTGCATCGCGCCGGATCATATCGGATGCGGCCTCTCCGAGAAGCCGACGGATCAAGAATATGATTTCACTCTGAAAAGGAGGGTGGCCGATCTCGATCGACTCCTCGGCCGCCTCAATTTACAGGAGAAGATCACCCTGGTACTCCACGACTGGGGCGGAATGATCGGATTGGCCTGGGCTGTGGATCATCCGGGGCAGGTGGGGCGGATCATCCTGACCAACACGGCCGGCTTTTTTCCCCCCGGGGTCAAAGGGCTCCCCCTTCGGCTTCGGATGGTCCGGGACCTCTCACCTCTGGCGGCCCCCGCGGTACTCTGGGGAAATCTCTTTGCAAGATCGGCCCTCTACATGGCCCCTGCAAAACTCCTGCCCAAGGCCGTGAAAAAAGGATTGATCGCCCCCTATGACACCCCGGCCCACCGGCTGGCCACCCTCCGGTTCGTTCAGGACATCCCGGTTCATCCGGGTAATCCGAGCTACGCGATCGTCAAGAGAACCCAGCAGCGTCTGGAGCGTCTCGCCTCCATCCCCATGCTCATCTGCTGGGGGGAGAAGGATTTCGTCTTTGACATCGATTATTTCAATGAATGGCGCCGCCGCTTTCCACATGCCCAGGCCCGCTCATATCCCGACGCGGGGCATTACCTTTTCGAGGACGCGGGAGATCAAATCCTGCCGCTCATCCGAGATTTCTTGAAAAATCACCCCATTTGATGTAAGAAAGAGGAGGAACATTTTTAAACCTTCGGGGAAGGCGACTATGGATACGGACACGGATAGGGACCAAAATATGGACCGGGATACGGACCAGGATCAGATCATCGGAGAAGAGGCGGAGTCGATTGAAGAAGAAGAGGCGGACGGGCCGGTTAATGTCTCATATCGGCTGAGGGAGATGGGGGAACAGTACCCCTTCCGCCGGGCCGTCATCTATCCCGCAGGATGGGACGAAAACGGCCGGGTGGCCTACACCCACCTCACCTTTGCCCAGCTCGATCAGGATTCCGACTGCCTCGCGCACGGTCTGGAGGGGGTCGGCGTGAAGCGCGGGGTGCGCACCGTTCTGATGGTGACACCGAGCATCGAATTCTTTGCCCTCACCTTTGCCCTGCTGAAGATCGGCGCGGTTCCGGTAATCGTCGATCCGGGAATGGGGGTGAAACCGATGGTCAGTTGCCTCAGAGAGAGCCGGCCCGAGGCCTTTATCGGGATTCCCAAGGCACATTTTCTGAGAAGAATCTATCCGGGCGCGTTCAAGACCGTGGGGATATGGATCACCGTGGGCCGGCGCCTATTCTGGAGCGGCTACTCCCTCCAGCAGATCCGGGAGCTGCCCTGGCGGCCCTATCCCATAGCAGAGACCGAAAAGGATGAGACCGCCGCGATCCTGTTCACCACCGGCAGCACGGGCCCGGCAAAGGGCGCGGTATACACCCACGGGATGTTCAGCGCCCAGCTCCGGTACCTCCGGTCCTACTTCGACATCCGGCCCGGCGAGGTGGATCTTCCAACATTTCCGCTCTTCTCCCTGTTCGATCCGGCCCTTGGGATGACCGCGGTCATCCCGGACATGGACCCGACCCGGCCCGCACACGCGGACCCGGAGAAGATCATCGAGGCGATCCTCAACCAGGGCGTCACAAACATGTTCGCCTCCCCCGCGCTCCTCCGACGGGTGGGGGATTACGGCAGGGAGAACGCCATCGTGCTCCCCTCTCTCAAGCGGGTCATCTCCGCGGGCGCGCCCGTGGCCCCGGAGATCATCGAGACCTTCAGCCATCTGCTTCCCGAAGGCGCGGAGATCCATACACCCTACGGCGCGACCGAGGCCCTGCCGGTCTCCTGCATCGGAAGCCGGGAGATCCTGCGGGAGACCCGGAAGCTGACGGACCAGGGGTTCGGGATGTGCGTGGGCCGGCCCATCTCGGGGCTCGATATGACCCTGATCCGGATCACCGATGACCCGATCGAAAAGTGGTCCGACGAGCTGCTGGTGGGGCCGTCGGACATCGGCGAGATCACGGTGCGCGGGGATGTGGTCAGCCGGGAGTATTTCCAGCGGCCGGCCGCGGATACCCTCTCCAAGATTTTGGGCCCCCAAGGCACGATATGGCACAGGATGGGTGATCTGGGCTGGATGGACAAGAAGGGCCGGATCTGGTACTGCGGCCGAAAGAGCCACCGGGTCATCACCGAACACGGGCCTCTGTACACCATCCCCTGCGAGGCGATCTTCAACAGCCACCCCTCGGTCTTCCGCAGCGCTCTGGTAGGCGTGGGAACCCCGCCCCGTCAGAAGCCGATCATCTGCATCGAACTCAAGCCCGGCAGCCGGGACGTCAACAAGGAGGAGCTGAAGCGGGAGCTGCTCAACTACGCGGCCCGCAATCCGTTGACCGAACACATCCAGACCATCCTCTTCCACAAGGGCTTTCCCGTGGACATCCGCCACAACGCGAAGATATTCCGGGAGAAGCTGGCAGTCTGGGCCAAATAAGGGATTTTAAAAAAGAGAAAAGGGGAGGGGAGGCAGAGGATGTCAAAGGTGCTGGTGACGGGCGGCGGCGGATTTTTGGGAAGCGCGATCGTCCGTGGCCTGGTCAAAAGAGGGGATGCGGTTCGAAGTTTCTCCCGGGGCTTCTATCCGGAACTGGAAAGGCTTGGGGTTGAGCAGGTGCAGGGGGACATTTCGGAGCCCGATGCCGTGGAAAGGGCATGCACCGGCGTAGATATCGTCTTCCATACCGCGGCAAAACCGGGCGTCTGGGGCGATTACCAATGCTATTATCAGACAAACGTCCTCGGCACCGAGAACATCCTGGCCGGCTGCCAAAAGGCCGGGGTTGATCGGCTGATCCATACCAGCTCCCCCAGCGTCATCTTTGATGGAAAGGATATGGAAGGGGTCGATGCCTCGGTTCCCTATCCCGAAACCTTTCATGCCCACTATCCCAAGACCAAGGCCCTGGCTGAAATGCGGGTGCGGAAGGCTGCAGAAGCGGGGCTTCCTGCCATTATCCTCCGGCCACATCTCATCTGGGGCCCCGGCGACAACCATCTGGTCCCGAGGATTCTGGCAAAGGGGAAAAATGGTCGTCTGGCCCGGGTGGGGGACGGAAAGAACCTTGTGGACACCATCTACATCGACAATGCAGCAGACGCCCATCTCCTTGCCGCAGATGCCCTTGCCCGGAATCCGGATCTTTCGGGCAGTATCTATTTCATCAGCCAGGATGAGCCGATCCCTCTCTGGGAGATGGTGGATCGGATACTGGAGGCCGGGGGCCTGCCAAAAGTGAAAAAAAGAGTATCGGCAAAGACCGCGTACCGGCTGGGGGCCTTTTTCGAGGGCCTATACAAAAGCTTTCATATCGATTCGGAGCCGCCCATGACCCGCTTTGTGGCCGGCGAACTCGCGACGGCCCACTGGTTCGATATAGAGGCGGCCAGAACCGATCTTGGCTACCACCCAAAAATCTCGGCCCAAGAGGGGTTCCGCCGCCTGGCCCTCTGGCTGAAAGAGAATCCGGAAAAAGAGATCCCCTAACCGGCCTTCTCCTCCCCATCCAGCAGGCTGCGCACCTTCTTGATCAATCCCTGCGGGGAAAAAGGCTTCTGTAGAAAATCGACCCGCGCCCCCTTCCCCTCCCGGTCCGAGATGGTCGTATCAGTATACCCGGAGATGAAGAGCACCGGCATCTCCGGCATCTTTTCGGCCATCCGGTCCGCAAGCTCTTTACCGCCCATGTTGGGCATGATCATGTCCGTCACCATCAGATCGATGGGCCCCAGGTGGCTTTTTGCCGCGGAGATGGCTTCATTACCGTCCCGGGCCCCAATGACGGTATAGCCGAACCGTTCCAGAATGCCTGCCCCAATCTCCCGGACGATCTCGTCATCTTCCACCAGCAGAATCGTCTCCTGCCCCTTGCCTGAGACCTCTTCCGATATCATCGGCTCGGGCGGCTGCACTGTCCGGACTATGCGGGGAAGATATATCTTGAAAACGGTTCCCCTTTCCGGCTCGCTGTAGACCCAGATGTGGCCCTTGTGCTTTTTGATGATTCCGTAAACCGTTGAAAGCCCCAGCCCTGTCCCCTTGCCGCTCTCCTTTGTGGTGAAGAAGGGGTCGAAGATCTGGTTCAGGGTCTCTTTGTCCATGCCCTCGCCCGTGTCGCTTATCCGGATGAGCGCATAGAGGCCCGGCTCCATGTCGAGACGACCCTCCAGATCGGCCTCTTTGATCTCGACATCCTCTGTTTCGATGGTAAATCTCCCCCCGCGGGGCATAGCATCTCTGGCATTGACCGCGAGGTTCATCAGCACCTGATGGATCTGGGAGGGATCGGCCCGGACAGATCCTTCCGAAGCGGCTGTCTCGATTCTCAATTCGATATCCTCTCCGATGAGACGGCGGAGCATCTTTTCCATATCCTTCAGGACTTCATTGATATCCAGGGGGCGGGATTGAAGATTCTGTTTCCGGCTGAAGATCAGCAGTTGCTGCACCACGGCCGCGGCCCGCTGAGTGACCCGGGTGATCTGGTGGAGCTTTTCCGACTGTCTGGGAGAATCCTGCAGCTCATGGCGCAGCAGATCCGCATACCCCATGATGACCGTGAGCAGGTTGTTGAAATCATGCGCCACGCCGGCCGCAAGGCGTCCTACGGCCTCCATCTTCTGGGCCTGGAGAAACTGCTCCTCCAGCTTGATCCGCTCTGAGATGTCTCTGGCCACGGCCACGGAAAAGAGGGTTTCGTTGAAGATCATGGAGCTGAACATGATCTCAGCGGGGAAGGTGGTGCCGTCCCTTCGGAACATATCCGCGGAGATCTTCTTCCGGATCTTGGGCTCGGATTCTGCCTTTGCGAAGAAGCTGCGGATCACCGGATGTGCGGCCTTTTCAAGGAGGTCGAAGACCGATTGTGCGGTGAGATGCTCTCGATCATAGCAGAGCTGACGGCATGCGGAGCGGTTGACGTCTTCGATGCGGCCCTGTGGGATTTGCATTAAAAAGATGGCATCGTTGCTCTCGTTGAGCAGTGCCCGGAATCTTTCCAGTTGGGCCAGGCGCTGCTGGAGCTGCGGGTAGTAGCTTTTGCGGACCGAGGTCTCGCCCAGACCGATCAGCTTTTTCCGTAGATCACCATTCTCCGAAGGCCCGTCAGAGCGCCTCTTCATAGATGACCTCGATATCCCGCAGGTTGGGCCGCCGCGGATTGGTCACCATGCAGGGATCTTTGATGGCCTTGCCGCTCAAAACCGAGAGATCGGCCGTCTTCACCCCCAGTCCCGAAAGGCCCCTGCCCACGCCGGCCTTTCTGCGAAGCTGCGCCACCCGCCGGAGGATCGCGGTCCGCTTCGCGACCGAATTCATCCCCCGAATGTCCAGCCCCATTGCCTTGCCTATCACCAAAAACCGCTCTGGGGCCGCGGAATAGTTGTAGGCAATCACATGGGGCAGCAGGATCGAATTGCACTCGCCGTGGGGGAGGTCCAGAAAGCCGCCCAGGCTATGGGCCATCGCGTGAACCGCGCCCAGAATCGCATTGGAAAAGGCCAGCCCCGCCTCGAGGCTGCCCAGCATGACCTTTGTGCGGAGTTCGATGCTATTCGGGTTGCGGATGGCCGGCACCAGGTTTTCCGAGATCATCCGGATGGCCTCTAAAGCGTGCATGTCGGTGATCGGGGAGCTGGCATTGGAGACAAATGCTTCGATGGCATGGGTCAGGGCATCGAGGCCCGTGCAGGCGGTCAGGTATGGGTCCATGGTCATCAGGGTCTCCGGGTCCACGAGAGAGACATCGGGGACCACCATCTTGCTGACGATCGCGATCTTTACCTTTTCCTGGCTATTGGTGATGATGGCAAATTGAGAGACATCGGCCGAGGTTCCGCCGGTGGTGGGGATGCAGATGAGGGGAGGGCCCGGCAGTGACACCTGGTCGGCCCCCTCGAATTCGAGGATGTGGCGCCGGTTGGTGCTGACGATCCCGACCCCTTTGGCGCAGTCCATGGGGCTGCCACCGCCCACAGCCACGATCGCATTGCACCCGTTGCTCCGAAAGGCCGCAGCCGCGGCCATCACCTCTTCGGCCCTGGGGTTTGGGGAGACTTTGGAATAGAGGGTATAGGCAACCCCGGCCTCTGTCAGGCTCTCTTCCACATCCTTTACCCATCCGGCTTCGATCACGCCCGGGTCTGTCACCAGAAAGACCTTTTGTGCGCCGAGATTTGCCGCATACCGGCCCGCATGGTGCCGCGCGCCAACGCCGAAGATGAACTCAGGGGCAACGAATTTCCTCAATTCCGGATATTCTCTTTTCATTTTTTGGCTCTCCCCATTTTTTGGCCTTCCCCATTGTTGTCACCTGGTACCATTTTACCAAAAAATGGAGCTTTTGCGGGCATTTTGTGCGGCTGCTGCCTGTGAAGGCATCTGTGGTTTTCGGCTGAATCCCTCTTCGCCGAAGGGATCGGGAATGGAAAACGCCTGTTGTTGGGGGGAGCGGAGCAGATCTTCCGCCCCCTTAAAATCGTCAACCGGTTTCTGCTTTATACCCTCTCAGGCTCTCTGGGAAGGATATTGGTGAACTCATACTCCTCCACGGGCTGGCCGGCCGAGGCCTCGAAATCCTCCTCTCCCCACTGTTCGATGGAGAGGTATTTTTCGCCGGTCTCATCCTCATAATCCCAGGAGAGCATTTTATGGGCTGGCCCTTGACTCTCTTTGTAGAAATCGCCGCCGGCCCACTCCTCCAGATAGTAGAGAACCCCCTCATAGGTGATCTCATCGGGCGGGTCCTCGTTTTCAACAATATGACGGGGAATGTTGGCGCCGAGCCGGCCCATTGGGATCTTCCGGCTGATGCTCCACTCATCCTCGTCATCGGTCGATTTCTCCAGATAGAGGGTATCATCATGGCTCTTGAGCTGCCATTCGTAGGAGAGATCCCCCGCGCCCCAGTCATAGTAATGTCTGGCCGTCACCTCCCAGGTCTTCATGTCGTAATCGACCATGTATCGCACATCCAGATCCGACAGCTTCAGATCGGTGAGGGAAGGGATCTCCTCCTGCTTCTTTTTCTTGCCGAACCCAAAGAATTCCAACAGGCCCATAGCGGCCCTCCGTTTCTATTCGATGCCCATTTTCTTCTTCAGCTCCAGCAGACTTGCGGAGGTCGCGGCACTCTGATTCCCGCTCTCCAGGGCTCTGCTGATCTCATCGTCCACGCTCTTTTCAGCACTTGCCATCTCTCCGTATGCAATGGCCAGAGACTCGTCCTCCTCCACCTTGGCCTTCATCTTCTCCAGCATGGCCATGGTCCCGGAGGTGTCGATGTTGGCCAGTTGCTTGTTGATCTTCTTGGTGGAAGATGCGGTCTTGGCCCGGGCCCGCAGGGTGGTCAGATCGTTCTCAGCCGTGGAGATGGTCGATTTGATCTTGTTCACGTTTCCCTGGAGGTTGTTGGCCATCTGCTCGTGGCGCTGGGCCTCCTGGCTGACGCGCACCGCATCCTGGGCCATCTGCTCCTTCTTGTTCAGTGCTTCGGTGGCCAGCCGCTCTGCCTCGGACATATCCACTGCCCCGCTCTGGCCCTTTTGCAGCAGCAGCATGGCCTTGCGCTCGTAATCCGCGGCCAGCTTCTTCTTGTTGTCCGCATCCTTCCGGGTTCGGATCGCGATCCCCTTTACCTCGGCAAGGCTCGTCATGGCCTGCTGTAGATCCGTTTTCAGATCCCGGATGCCCTGTTCGGTCAGTTTGATCGGATCTTCGAAGCGGTTGACCACGGAATGGGCCTCGGACTGTCCGATTTTAAAGAGTCTGGAAAATATCGACATGGATTATGCCTCCTTTCATTCCATCTGTTCGTTCTATCAGTTAGAAGAATCCGCAAAGGTGATAAGCTCCGATCCGTATTCGGAAAGGGCAAGGCTCAGGGCATGGATAGAGCCCTCCAGCTCATTCCGGTCCAGACATTCCAACTGCAGGGTATCCCGGAAGACCAGGATCTCCCCGTTCTCATCCAGGCAGAACGCGCCATGCACCAGATCCCGGTTCATCTGCAGCAGCCGTTTGTAGAAACTGGTGCTGTCAGGCTTCACCCGCATGATCACCTGCTCCAGTACCAGGATGGGCGGCTCGCAGTCGATAACCAGATTCTTGATCCCATTCTCCTCGTCGTCGACGACCACCAGCTCCTCTTTCTCGTCCTGGTCCACGATCACCATGTCCATATCATGCAGATACTGCTTGACCATCTCGAATTTCTCTTTCATACCTCCCTCCAGACCGTTAAAAGATTAATGGTGCTTTATGTGATATCCGGCTGTTCCGATGCGATAACGATCAGAAGATCGTCGCTGTCGAGCCGGTAATCACCATCGGGGTTTGCGATCAGGTTCTTCCCCTCCCGATCCTCGATGCCGATGCAGATGATGTTGTACCCCCGCTTCAGCTCCGAAAGGATATCGGAAAAGGGTTTGCCGACAAGGCGTTCCGGCGGGTTCACTTTATAGAGTTCATCTCCGAAGCGGTTGCTCACCAGCTCGGTGATCATTCTCGTGATGCCGTGGTTCAATGACGCCTGCACCAGCAGGTTGGTGCTCAGCTCGCCTATGACGATGATCTCATCGGCATTGGCCAGCTTGCAGTATTCGATATTCTTGGAGTCCATCAGCTCCACGCAGGTATATACTGCCGGGTTGATGCTCTCGATGGTCAGGGTGTTGAGGATGGTCTTGGCGTCTCTGGCATAGGCATCGAGCCGCTCGTCCGACAGAACGATCACCGATTTGGCTCTTTCGATGTGCGCCCGTTTCAGATTCTCTGTATTGACCTCGCCCCGGATAAAATAGACATCCGGATCATCCACCGGCTTTTCCGGAATCTCGGCAATGATGACGATGGGCGTATCCTCACACCGCGGGGCCGCATGGAGTTCCGCGATGATGTCGCTGCCCCGATAGTTCCATCCGCAGAGAACAAAATGGTCATTCACGTCGGCTGTCTT